>JAXHVL010000083.1:0-10124 GCA_034189225.1 Thermodesulfobacteriota bacterium | reverse complement strand
GAGGCCATTATCGAATCAGGGGATATTACCTCGGTTTGTGTAGCGGAGGTCTTTAGACCTCCATAAGTTACTTCCTGCAAAAACACCGCGGCGGGGTTGGAAGCTTTTTACGAAGCCGTCAAATAAAAGCGCCCGATTCGGGAAAGCGCAATCAGGGGTGTTGAGTTAGACACAACTCTTAAATTCACGCCAGCATCCTGTTCAAAGTGTCAAGATCTTCTTTTGCATCCCTGGCGGTGTAATTAAAATCAACACCTTTCTGATTGAGAAGTTGTATCATTTCCCATTTGTTTTCAAGTCCGGCAAGTTCTTTTGCTTTACCCAAAGAGATTCTGCCTTCTCTGTAGCGGGCAACGGCCACTGTACTGCGGAAGAAAGCCGGCCACTGGTCGATGTACAAAAACGACCCCTCTGCCCTCCGTCCTCTGCCTCCCGTCTTCCGTCCTCTGCCCTCCGTCCTCCGCCTTCTGTCCTCCGCCCTCCCCCTCCGCCCTCCATAATAACCCCCTCTTCAACGGTTCACACTCATCCCCCGTCTGACCTCATCCAGCAACTCCCTGACTTCACTGGCCAGATAATCGCAGAACTTATCTTTCATGAAAGTTCTGTCCTGAACGTCCATCGGCAGAAAACGAGCCATTTCCGACTTGAACCCTTCGCCGTGAATGATCTCCGGCAAGCGCTGCCAGGTGCTTTCCAACTTGAGGTCATAATCATTGGCGCGATAGTCATCAATCTTATTGTGAACCCACTCATGGTTGATTGCCATCCCTGCCTGCCGGCAAAATCCCTGCCACCGGCAAAGTCAAGATCCTCACTGAAGCGGGGTGCCCCATAACACAAACGAAGCGATGTCCCGCCCTGAAAGGTCAGGATATCAAGCAACCCTTCTTTGTCGAGACTGAAAAGGATGTCATAGTGCAACAATTCCTTCTCGATCACCGGTCGCATATGGCCACGTCCAGACAGGATTATGGCTTTATCCACCAGCGCTGCAAAATTTGCCGGTTCAATCATCGATCAGCGCCTCCTCGTTCACCAAATGAGTATTGCGGCCAACCCGCTTCAAGTCACGCCATGCAGCCATCGGAGTTGCCAGCCGCAGGGGGCGGCCGACATCGCGAATACTGGCAAGAATAATGGATGTGGCCCGTTTGGTATGGGTGAACTCGATGGTCCCCCAAGGGGTACGGTACAATCCTTTACGGCCCGTTGTCATAACCGTGAGGCGATCGACCGGAATTTGCGAGATAGCGCCATATTCGGAAAGCGCGGATTCCAGGCTGATGTAGTTGTATTCCCCGCGGCGCAGTGCCACGGCAATCCGCTCAACTGTGTGGCTGTCCATGCTGCGCGCCAAGGAATACACATAAACCCCCCGGCATGCCCGTCGCAACCAGCCATCTTTCACCAGCCTATTCACCGCCTCCTGTAAGGTTTTGGCACTGTCATCCGGAAAAAGCTTGGCGAGGTCATGGCGCGTAAACACATAGCGCCCTGTCTCATCCCACGCGGTCAGCACCTTGATTGCCGTTTGCTTGTCCATAAACCCTCAAGTGAACACTAATACTACAAATATATAGTCCTTATGTCAACTTGAGTCAACTGTTTTTTTGTTTTCTATCGCCGAATCCTCCTCCGCCCTCCGCCTTCCGCCCTCTGTCCTCCGCCTTCAGCCCTCTGCCCTCTGTCCTCCGTCCTCTGCCTACCCCCCATCGCCCCACATTTCCCGAAAATACAACACTCTTTCTCTTTGTTCCGGTTCAAAAAGAAAAGGCTCTACGTCCCGGGCCAGTAAATCCAGGTTCAGCTCATCCAGTCTGGCTGTGAACTTTTTCAAAAATCCGTTTTTTTCAAGGCCCAGGCTTTTCTCAACATAGTCGAAATCCGGATCGGTCATTCCCATCAGAAAGGAAACATCAAACAGATCCCGCCCTTTCTCCGTTTTACGGAACAGAACCGTCATCATCTTCTGGGCGAGCAAAACCTCGGGCGGCGAGGCAATAACCTGTCTGAATACGCCAAACCTGTTTAACAGGGTAGTCTGCGGCGTATAATTTTTTTCTTTAGCTTCAGTATCAACCTGTATGAGGATTTTCCGGCCCCTGTCCGGACTGATTCCTGTCTTATAAAGAATCTCTGGAAACCGGATATAGCAGTGAAAGGCACCGCGCTCTACCATGCGATACTCGACCACGAATCCCTTATACGCCATATCCCGGCATGCTTTATCCAGCAGGGTCTTAAATTCCTCAAATGAGAGGCCGAAATTATCAAAATCGAGATCTTCTGAAAAGCGGATGCTTTGGTGCAAAATACGAATGGCAGTGCCACCGATAAAAGACAACTCCTCTGCACCGGGATTTTTGAAAACCGAGTCCAGCAGCTCGTATTGCAGATACTCAACCAAAACCCCTTCCGGGTTTTTCCGGAAAACAGCCTCCGGAAAGTATGACCGAATCTGTTCTATGGTAAGCATTGCAAGGCCCACTTTTCCATTTTCGGCAAATCAAATGCTGCCAGGTATCTGGTAAATTTTTCCGGATCCAGGCACGTCCGCAATTGCTCATGATTCAGGCGGATTCCGTCGAAATCTTCCTGGCTGCGGATGCCGGCCAGATTCAGATACAGATAGTCCAGCACCGCCTTTTCGGGTTCGGCTTCCAGGTATTGTCCGGTCGGGGTGGACACGGGAATATATCCCCAGAAAAGATCCTTTTTGATATGCCGGTAAATGAAGTGGCCAAAAAAATTGTCAAACGTCCTGGTGGTCTTTGCGGTTACGCTTGTACGTGCATAAACCATCTCCGGGATGAATCCGTAGCCCGACATCGCGCTTTCCAGACTCAGGTAGCTTGGCTGATATAAAAGATGGGCGATGTATTCTGCTTTCAACTTTTCAGCATCCCGGGCAAAAGCATAGATGCCGTTTTTCAAACGGATAAGATACCCTTTTTTTACCCACAGGCTGAGCTGGTAATCATAGACTTTCAGCCCGTAAAGCAAAAGCTCCTGCCGGGTAAACACCGGCCCCCGGATGATTTTTTCAAGCTCAATGTATTTCATAAACTTATTATTAATAATAAGTTTATGAAATGTCAACCATAATATCTAAAACAAATTACACCCTGCCCTCCGCCTTCCGCCTTCCGTCCTCCACCTTCCGCCCTCTGCCCTTCCGCCCTCTGTCCTTCCGCCCTCTGTCCTTCCGCCCTCTGTCCTCCGTCCTCTGATCTCCCCCTTAAACCTTGCACCTTGAACCTTTTCAACAACCATCCCTGCGCTTACAGGAATTATGTAAGACGTCCCCGAAATTATGCATAACGGCATTTTATTTTGTTATTGAACAAAACAAATATAACAAAAAATAACACCAGAAGCCCCACGCCCCAGTATAAATCAATATCGCAAACCTGCCAGATTACCACCCCCACCATCAGCTGAACCAGACCATACCCGACCGAGACGCGCCAGTGGGGCACGCCTGCCTCATTTGCCAAAACCTGGTACAAGTGCCGACGATGGGCCATGGTCAGGCGGTCCCCATCCCGGATTCGTTCCCACAGTGTTATCAATTCATCGGCATAGAAAGGAAACAGAAAGCTGGCCAGCAGAATAAATTCCCCAACTGTAACAGACATCATTACCACCAGTCCGCCAAAAACAAATCCCAGCAGGACACTGCCCACATCTCCCATGAAAACCCGCGCCTTTGGGACGTTAAAGGGCAAAAATCCAGCGCAGGCTGCCATCATGGAAAATGAGAGGGTGGACAGGACTGGCACTTTCCCTGCTTCACTGCCGTACACCCCCAGCAAACCGAACGCAACCAGGCCGGTGATGCCGGCAATTCCGTTGATGCCGTCCATGAAATTATAATAATTGGCCGTACCGACAATATAAACAAGATAGAAAAAAGTTAAGGCGATGACGGCAGGGATACTCGCATAACCGGCCTGGCTGGTTACGGCAAACCACAAAAAACAGAGGGCCAGAAAAAACTGAGCTGCCAGACGAATGACTACCCTGACTTCAAAGCGATCCCCCCAAAAGCTGATCAGCGACACCAAAAGCGCCGGCCCCCAGAAATATACGGGTACGGAATATAGAACGGAACATAAAACAAGGGCGGCCAGTATCCCGATACCGCCGCCCCGGGGGGTTACCTTTTCATGGGAACTGCGCTCATTGGGCTTGTCCAGAAGCGCCCAGCGCCGGCCATAAATAGCGACGACCAACGCCCCCAGCCCTCCCGTCATAAAAGAGACCCCATATATCATCCAATTACTGACTACCATGCATATACCATTCAGCCGTCTCTTTTAATCCCTCATCCACGGATATCGACGGCCGCCAGTCCAATGTCTTGCAGGTATGCCGGATATCCACCTGCAAGGAATTGAGCAACCGGGCCACCTCAGGTCCTTTTCCCAACATTCTGCCGCCCAGCCGCAAAAATGCCGGAGGAACGGGCAAAAGCCTTGCCGGCCGCCCCATAGCAGAAGCCAGCTTCCGGATCAGTTCAGGCGTAGACAGATCCTCTCCGTCTGAAACCAGGAAGGTCTGGCCGGCGGCAGCCGGATGTTCAACACAGGTAATGATCAGATCCACCAGGTTGTCCAGTGCCACCAGACTGCGACGGTTACGCACCAGACCAAAAGGGAGAGGGATGCCTGTTTTCACTAAACGGGCAAGCCGCCCAAAATTTCCTGGCGCGCCCGGTCCGTACACAAGGGGAGGCCGTATAATAACTAATTCCATCCCTGTTTCTTCACTTATTTGACGCAAACCTTGTTCGGCTTCCAGTTTGGAGATGGCATAAGGCTCTTGGGGATGTGGTGGATCATCTATCTTGAATGGCTTCGAGTTTTCATTGCCGTTCACCCCGATGGAACTGATGAAGACAAATCGTTTTATCCCCCTTTGCGCCGCTTGCCGGCCGAGATGCAAAGATCCTTCTACATTTACCTTTCTAAACGCCGCCAAAGAGTCACCCTTTGGCTCATTAAGCACATGAGCCCGGGCAGCCAGGTGCAGGACCACATCCACGCCAGTCAAAGAATCTTCCCAGAAAGTTTCCTCATTAATTTCTCTGGGAGCAAGTACATCTATTCTTCTATCCCTTTCTAATACATCCCCTTGCGTTCTTCCAGGCATAACCTTGATCACTGCACCGGATTTTTCAAGCAAATGTTTAATCGTACGTCTGCCGATAAATCCATTAGCGCCGGAAACTAATATCTGGCCTCGATCCATTACAATAATATTTTTCTTGTTGTCATGAAATGTTTATTCTTGGAACTTGGTAGGCCCCAAGTATTCCAGAAGTTTAAAAGGCGTTTTTAGGAGGACAATAAAAATATTTGTGCGAATACCGTTTTCCCGGCAAGCCCGCACGATTTCCAAGTTCTGATGGAATCTCCACCAGAGCCCGTGGGAACTGATTCCCCCATGACGCATCTTGATGATACATTTGGGTAAACGTTTATGGCTTATTTTTTCCCGCCACAAAAACCTCGTCAGCAACTCAAAATCGGCAGCCACACGATAATTCGTTTTATACAAACCGAATTTCTCATAATATTTCCGTTTAACAAAAAATGTTGGATGTGGAATCATCCATCCAAAGCGTATATGCTTGATTGTAAATTTTTCCGATCCGTAATATCGAAGATATTTTTTATCATCCCGAGAAACGATCGCCAGATCGGCATAAACAGAATCCACGTTTGATATCACAAATTCTGCAACAACTTCCCCGATAACTTGATCATCCGCATAAAAATCATCAGAATTTAAAATGCCGACGATATCTCCGGTAGCGGCCTGAATACCTTTATTCATGGCATCATAGATGCCATTATCCGGCTCAGATATCACGGTGGCGATGCGGTTTCTATACTCATCGACAATATCCAAGGTCCTGTCCTGCGAAGCCCCGTCCACGATAATATATTCAATATCCGGATAATCCTGGAACAGCACGGATTCGATCGTATCCCGGATCGTGGCAGCACTGTTGAAACAAACGGTAATGATGCTGACTTTGTTCAACTCGCTTCCAATCTATTAAAATTTCCAGGCCATTTCATAAGAAATAATCGGTGGACTTGAGTGGTGCATACAGGTTCTTCACAGATATACCCCGTCTTTCGAGGCGGAGTCTGTTATGAACGTAGAAAATATATCATTCACAACCGTCTGCTTAACATTTATCTCTTCCATTTGTGGGCTGTGGATTTTTTATAATATCGTTGTAAATTGCTAAGTACTCGTTGCTTTTAGAGTTCTTGTCGTATAACCTTTTCGCCCTGGCCAAACATTTTTCTCTTACATAAGGATCATTGTTTAATCGCAACCTGAGCTCATTAATCTTATATGCAAGGTCATCAATATTCCCCTTCTCAGCGATAGCGCCCGTATCCTGATCCACACATTCCACACTTCCCCCTGTTTCAAATGTTATGACAGGTATGCCACAAGCCAAAGCTTCGATATTTACTAATCCCAATACCTCCTCCAGAGTTGTATTCATAAAAACATCGGCAGCGGCATATATCTCTGAAAGTTTATAGGCATTCTCTACTTTTTTAATTCCTACAATATTGTCCGGCAAACGCTTTTGTTGTTTTTTATCTAATCCTACGATTACAATTACTTGGTCATTGATCAACTTTTGGGACAACTTTATAAAATACTTCAAACCCTTTCTCTTCTCCCATATATTGGCCACTCCTAGAATAATAAATTTTTCGTTCAGTCCATATCTTTTTCTAAAATGGCTCTTTCTAGGCTTAAATAACTCCAAGTCGATGCCGTTATTAACGACTTTCACATCATACTCAGACAAAAACGATTTCTTTACCAACCCAGCTAACCAATGAGATGGCGTAACAAGCGTCATGTTTTTAATTCCAGTAAAAAGCTCTTTTTTCTTAAAAAAATTTTTTCGGGAATTATCGAAAAGTAAGCTTGCTGGATATTCTTTTTTTTGAGGGCAGTTATGACAAAATGTCTTCCAGCGGCTACAACTCACATAATCAAAGTATGAACAATGACCTGTAAAAGCCCAACAATCATGCAAAGTCCAAACGACTGGAATTTTTTTTTGTTTCAAATACTCAAACAGAATTTTAATGTTGATGTAATATCCATGTATATTGTGCAAATGTATGATATCTGGCGATAATTCGTTTAGTTGTGTAATAAATCGTTGTGTCGATTGCTTTGAGCCGAAACCATGCCAATCAAAAAAACGTGTCAAGGCAACATGAAAATAGTTGCTGATCTTATTGCCAATCTTGATTGTAGAATCGCAGCCTTGTGGTTTGTCTCGTCCAAAAGCGATATAACTTTCATGCCCCTGTTCGGCAAGAATGTTATGTAAATTCGTTGCAATCCTACCATGACTTCCAACACCACAGACCGAATTGATTTGTATTATTTTCAAAATCTTACATCCACTTGTTGTAACTTCTCAATAGTTCCGGGCAGGTTACAATTTTTTTAAATTTCTCCCAAAAAAGGTAAACACAGGAAATTTTTTATGGCATAGTCTCTTCCATGAGCTTGCTGAACAAAAAATCACCTGATTTGCCGGAGGTTCCTGAGGATCAGAGAACCCCCTTGGTTGATAAACTGATTGAGAGCATTTCTTTCCAAAACGAACAACTCCAGTTGCAGAAAGAAGTCATCCAGGGATTAAAGGATGAGATTGCCAGGTTAAAAGGGGAAAAGCCCAGTAAGTTCTCAATAACCTCGGGCAAGATAAAAAATCACCCAAGTTTATGAGCAAAGTTTATGGCGAAAATTTTTATGCAGGGGATATACCCAGATTGATTTTATGGGAAGCTTTGGTTTATGAGTAATACCAAGCCTGCCGACCCCTTTTGTCTTTCCCAAGTATAACCAGTTGGCTGCTTTATAGCAAGTACCGGTAAAGCGCCTGCTTTCAACGAATGTTTCAACCAAGACCGGGGAGTAGTGGTAGCGCTGCACCCAGTCCCTGACTACTCTTTTTGTGGTCATACTCAATATCCGTGATGCCAGATTAGAAGTCTGGATCCAGGGCAGGATAAGGAAGCGGGCATTATTGATGACCAAATGGAGTCTGTCTTTGCGTTGCTGGTGGCTCCAGCCGATGAATTGATCTCTGGGCGCTGTTTTCCAGACAGCGGCTCTAAAGCTTAATAAGGCCACCACCTGCTCCTGAAACCAAACAATGTAGCGGATCTGGTCGCCTGGGACGGGAGCATAGCCGAGATAGTGATAACGCTGGATATATTCATTCCACAGGTGGGACTGGACTGAATCCTGCACCGGGTAAACTTGGAGTTCAGCGAAAGCAGAAGAAGGAATGACTACCGGAGAAGACTTGGGAGCAGTCCTTTCAGTACGGCGGGTATAGGGTTTTCCATTATTATTGCCGTTTCTGGGAGGAGGCAATTGCAAGAGGCCGTCGTCTTGCATGCGCAGCATAGCCACGCGGCAGCTCATGTCTTTGAGTCTGCCGTCCGGGCGATACCACTGCAGTAATTCGCAGACGTGACGGGACAATGCCGCTCGGCTTGCTTTAGGATTGGCTGCAATCAGAGCTCTGATGCTGCCCAGTTCAGCCGGCGTGAACTTTCGTCCACAATAGCGCATGGCAAGAGATTAGCCGGGAGCCCGTTTTTTTTGCCTGATACCATTGCTTAACCTGGGAATCAGGTTCTGGCCGGAGAGTCGATCCTGGAGATAGTCCCAAAAGGAGATCCCCAGTTTGCGACAGGTTTTCTTGAGGCTGGTGAAGGTGTCTCGAGCCTGGCGGCCTTGCTCGCTTCTGGTACCCCCGCTGATTTTCCGTTTTTTGACATATTCGCGGATGTCCTTTTCACTCAAGTTATTGTGCAGGGGGATTTCAGGACGTTTCAGGACTAACAAAAGCTCCGATTTGTTAGCATATATTTTTTTAAGAGCCTGGTTCAGGCTGGCAAAGCAGGTTTGGGTCGTGAACAAGTCATCGAATCGTTGTTCAAGCTCTTCACTTTTCCCGGGGCTGGGATCTTCTTTGTAGGCTTTGAGTTCGGCGTAAAAATTCCAGAGCTGATCCTGGACAGTATTCAGGGCCTGGCGCTGCTGTTCATTGAAACCAACGAGTTTGTTGATGGTTCTTTCGGCATGTATCCAGCACAGGGCGTGGAAAAAGACATTAAATTGTCCGGCATCGTCGCTGAGGATCACCAGATCTTTATTTAAGTCGTGTTCCAGTATGCTTCCTAAAAGAGCGCCTTCTGTGACGATCTGGACATGTCTTTTGGTATGGATGCCGAGACCATTTAAAGCCGAATCCCATTCCTGCTGATCGGGAAAACTTTTGTCCTCAAGCTTGACCAGGGACTGGAGCACCTTTTTGGGGAGCTTGTGATTTAGCATATAGTCAAGGGCTTCCTGGTTGAGGACATAATCAGAATGCCGGCCCCGGAGTAAGGTCAAAAAGTTGATCCGGCTCTTATGTTCTGTGCTTTCAAACCAGGCGAAGAACTCATTGCCGATATGGGTGCAGTATCCGTTTCGGCCTTGATGTCTTGCCCCTGTGTCGTCAACGTTCACATAGTCAGAGACCTCAAGACCGGCGGCGAGAATGGCATCTTTTTCAGCATGAAAATCTTCTTTGCCCTCAGTAATAATGCGATTGATTTGCCCGGAAGAGATATCGATCCCGATCTCAAGGAGTTCTTCTAAGATCAAGGGTTGAGTGACATGGGCATGATGGTACTGGTAGAGGATATAGCTGACTAAATGAGTGCCGAAATGGCCTTGGGCGACCCCCTTCGGGATGGTACCCACAACATTGTCTCCGGAAGGAGTTTGCCAACGTTCCAAACGATAACGTATATTGTATGGTTGGATCAGGATATCTTGAACAAAGAAATCGTCGTAGCCCTTAAATCGACTGTTTCCCGGTATATGATCCGGAGGGACAGTGACAGACTTGTGGATTTTGAGCTTTTTTCGTTTCTTTTTTGATAAATGGTTTTATACTGAACAGGCCTGCATTGACTATCTTTTCAGGCTTCGTTGGCCGCAGGGTTTTACTTGTCCGATATGCGATGCACATAGAGGATGGAAAATCGGGGCAGACT
>JAXHVL010000082.1:0-36331 GCA_034189225.1 Thermodesulfobacteriota bacterium | reverse complement strand
GCCTTATCAAAAGAAGCGGTGCGGCAGACCATAAAAGAAACCATGGAAACGGTTTTGACCGGCCAATCCGTTACACCGGAATTAAAGCAGAAGATTGAGACCATAAAAACCATGGTGGCATCTGATGCCCTGTCGCAATCTGAACTTGAGGACACGACCCGGGCGGTGATCGTCCCGCTTTTAGACGAGATCAAAACATACCGTTATATCCTGAAGGACCTGCCCGAAGTGGCCGATAATCTTTTATCGCCTTACCTTGCGTGGGACAATCTCAGAGAAATCACCTGGGCCGCCTGTTCTTCGGTCATTAAGGAAGATGAGCAGATGGTCCTCACCATCGGCACCCTGGCGCCGGACGGCACCCCATGGCTCAGCGTCCCCAGAACCAAACTGATACCCGCCGTCGATAAGCTGAGCAACGGCAAAGTAAAGATTAAAATTTACGGCGGGGGCATCATGGGAGAAGACAGCGACATTCTCCGGAAAATGGATATCGGCCAGCTTTCAGGCTGCGGCTGCACCGCCCTGGGGGTGCTGAAAGCCTCGCCGAAAGCTTCCGTATTTCTGATGCCCGGACTTTTTAATAATTACGACGAAATAGATTATATTTTTAAAAAATTCAGAAAAAACATCGATGCGGCATTTGCCGAACGGGGCTATATCCTGGCGGCGGTGATCGACACGGGGTTCTTCCATTTTTTCTCCAAAAAAGAGATCACGGATCTGGATTCGATCCGAAAACAGAAAGTGCTGACATGGTTCGGCCGTGTGGAAACCACCTTTTACGACGCCCTGAATATCAACGCCACGCCTGTTGCCGTACCCGAGGTCGTTTCAGCTTTGAGCACCGGACTTGCGGACACCTGTCTGGCACCGGCGGCATGGATGCTTGGCATGCAGGCGTATCAATACGCGAACTACTACATCAAACAGCCCATGCTCTATTCACCGGCCGCTGTCATCGTCAGCGCCGACGTAAAACACAGACTGCAGAAAAAATTCGAGGTCTCACCGACATTTGCCCATAACATTCAGGAACTTATTGTATTTGAAGTCAGTTCACTGGAGAAGGGATGGCGCGATAACATCCGTTCCTATGAACGCAGAAGCCTGGAAGCATTCGAGAAAAAGTGCGGGATGAAAGTCGTTTCCCTGCCGCCCGAAGACATGAAAGTTATTGAAAAGGCGGGGTTGCAGGTTCAGGAGGAACTGGCCGGCAAGGTGTATTCCAAAAAACTGCTCAATGACGTGAAGGCGGCCCTGGCGGAATACAGGGCGAACCATCCCGAGTAAAAAATTGGTTATTTAAAGCAGATATACCTGTAAAAAGCTTCCAAGGAACTCGATTCGAAATCGAAATCGAAATCGGTATCGGTATCGAAATCGATACGTTAAGATTCGATTGCGAAGCCAAGGCGCACGTTACTTCCGGCAAAAACACCGCATTGGCGCTGGGCACTTTTTACGAAGCCGTCACGGTTCCTTGTTGTCCTCGTTGAGCCGGTAGATATAGGCGAGAAGTTCCGCTACAACGACGTAAATACCGGGGGGAATTTCCGCTTCAAGGTCAAGCATGGAAAGCACCTCCACAAGGTCCGGATCGTTCCGCAGGGGCACATGGTGCTGCCGGGCAAGCGCGATAATTTTTTCCGCCGTCACACCAGTGCCCTTTGCGGTCACCCGCGGGGCATTGTCCTTGTGGGGCCGATACTGAAGGGCCACGGCCTTGGGATCTTTATCGTTTTCAGAAGACATACTCATTCCTCATCCCTCAAATCACAATACTCAGCATATCCTTCCCGTCCTTGCCCTTCATTCTGTCCGCCAGCGACAGCGAAGACAACTGTTCCTTTGAGGTAACCTGCACATCCATCCGGCTCAGCGTAAACCCCCTGGCTTCCAGGGTGCCGGTCAACAATTCAACAGAACTGTCCAGCAGATGCCGGGCCTCCTCGGTGGTGACCGTAAAGCCGCCGTTCACAGTGTTCCCGAACACCGAAAAATCGGCAAGGATGCAGCCAAGGACCGACAACTCCAGGATAAATGAGATATGCAGCAGGGACTTTTCCTGGTCAGCTGCTTTTTTGTCCTTTGGCCGCCGGCCCAGGTCGACCATCAGCTCACCGAAGCGAAGGCCGCCATTCATGGAAAACGGCAGGGGCAGCAGCAGTTTGCCGGATTCCTCCATGCTGGTTTTGTTAAACACCTGAAGCCGTTCCACCAGGTTCAGAATTTCCTTGGCGGCCTGTGGCGCATCACCGGCGCCGGCAAACGACAGCAGCGCCGCCTTGACATCGGTCTCAACAAAACCGCCGCCGCCAGGGACGGCACCGTTTTTTCCCCGCAAGAGCCAGCCCAGCAGCTTCTTTTCCAGCACCAGCCCGCTGGCACTGATCAGCATTGACAAAAATCCCTTGTCACCAAGTCTTGCCTTGCCGGCGATTTCCACAAGCTGGTCATGAAGTGCGGCCATATGGCGGGTATCGGTGCGCTCCGGTGCACGCTCCAGCAGCCCGGACAGCAGTTCTGATAATTGATTATAGGCTGTTGACGGTGAAACCGTAGTTTCCGACCTTCCGCCCCTGCCGGTGCGGGGGGCATCGGTCAACACAAACCGCTGCTTATCACCGGCCCCCACCGCTTTGAGATAAACCGATTCGCCCGCTGAAAACGGCACCCGGGTATTTGCCACCACCTTCCGGCCGGCGATCGACAATTCCGCCTGCTGGTCGGAAACCACCCTGAGCACCCTGGCTTCAATAACCTGGTTTTCGCGGAAAACCGGCAGGACGGGCTTTTTGCCCTTTCCATTAAAGGTGATCCGTCCGGCGGATGTGATGAAAATCTGCGGGGACATGTCTTTTTTCCCTGACGGTTTCCTCCTGCCAGTGTCATGTCAATCGTCATATGTCACTAAAATCCTGATGGTCCGGTCAGCGGACCGCTACATATGCATCCTCAGGCCACCATCGTCAAGTGTAGCTGAAGCCTTCAGGCTTCCAGGTTCCATGTGGCATAAATAGTGCCCATCCATAAATTGCTATTTTGCCCGATTTCTGCGTCAGGCTCAAATTTTAATCCTCAAAATACGCAAAGTATTCCTCCGGTTAAAATTTTCGCCTTCCTTGAACTCGACCAAAATATCTAATTTCTGGACGGACACTAAATAACACTTCTCTGTTGACATGACACCAGCCCGCCGAGTGTCTATCCGCGGTGGATGGGTTAAAACGCGGCATTCAGCGATTCAATGGCCGGATAAATGTCATCTTCCAGCGCGTTGGCGAGCCGGCCCCAGTCTTCATGTTTCTGTGCGTCAAATGCTTCATCCAGGCTTCTGGACACGGCCTTCAGACGCTCCTCATCCGGTCCCTGGGCACCTTCCGGAAGGGATTCGCTATAGCTATTGGTGGCAGCGGCCATATTGACAAAATTCCGGCAGACCTCCAGAAAATCATAAAACTGCCGGCTGCTGGCCTCGACATCCCCGCTTCGCATGGCCGCTGAAATCTCCATGGCTCCTTCTTTTAATATACTGACAATTTTACCGGAATTTTCAAGAAATTTATTGATCAATTCCTCCTTGGAAATCGTGATAATCTCAAGGGTATAAACCTCACTGACCGGTACATCCTGCGCGGCATTTGCCCTGGCCTCGCTGTATGGCTGCTCATTGACAATGACGGACCATACCACATCGCTGTCCGAAAGATGTGTGCACTGGACCGATTGGATCACCGTCTCCAGATTGACGGCAGCGGGATCGACATCAATTTTTTTACCATTTAACAAAACAATCATGACAAACCTCCCTTTCTTGACAACTTCTTAAAAAAGTTCTTTTTCTTTTGACCAAGCCATCAATTTTCATATTGCCGATGCCGTATCGGCGGCTCTTCTCCCCCTGGCCACGACTTCGGCCAGCAGAAAATCGTCGGGCGTATCGATATCAAAGGACTCAAAGGCCGGGGTCTCAAACATGGCCGGTCGCCTCCCGATCCTTGCCCCTGTCGTTTCAAATGACTGCCGGGTAAAAATGTAGAGATTGGAATTTTCTTCAAAAAGGGGATCAAGATGCTGCGTAGGCACCAGCGTTGCCGGATCATGATTCACCGGTGACAGGTCCTTGTCAAAAAAACGGCCTTGGTGACGGGTCACGGAAAAAAGGCTGTCAATGTTACCCTCAGCGGCCTGGGCCATGAATTCCTGAACCGCGCTGTCAATGGTCTCCCATGACAGAAGGGGGTTTGTGGAATGGGTTTGAAGATAGACATCGGCATCGGTGTTTTGCACATCATGACCGATCACTTGGTTCATGCTGATGTAATCGCCGCAGATCGCCACAGGACGGGGAATCACTACGATTGAATCCGACAATCTTTTCACCGCCCGTTCCACTTCGCTGCTGTCGGTATCAACCACGATTTCATCGATGGTTTCAGCGGACATAAGCGCCGTCAAAATCCAGTGGCAAAGGGGGCGCCCCATGAATGGCGCGAGATTTTTGCGGGGAACCCTTTCGCTGTGCCCCTTCATGGGAACAAGCGCCGTCACTTTCATATCAGCTCCTTTGTTCATCCTATGCCTTTGTGCATCCTATGACGCATGCACCAGCCGCCCGCCGTCATCATCCATCGAAACGCCGGAGTATTCCGGAGAAGTTGCTACTTGATTATTTTCATACAGTTCGCTGATGCAATCCATGATGCCCTGACCGATGTCGATGTGGGTGTTGGCCACATACTTCCTTCCCAAACGCGGGGCAAAATTATAGGGCGTAATCCGGTAGTGCGTCTCGGAGTGCTTTTTCCGGTATTCGATGCCGATGCGATTGCCGAGAATTTCCTGGATCATTTCCAGAAAATCCTTATATCGCATGGCCCGCTGACCGGTGAGAATAATATGCTGATTGACAAACTCCGGTGTAAGGATATCCGCACTGGCACGGGCCGCGTCCTCCACATGAATGAACTCCCGCTGTTCCTCGCCGCTGCCGTAATAGGTAATTTTTCCCGTGGTCAGGGCCTCCTTCAGATACCGGTAAATGCTGTTGCCGGGATTGGCCCGGCGGCCGTATAGCGAACCATAGCGGAGAATCGTATATTCCAGGCCGTATTGTTCATAATAATCCGAAATAAAATACTCGCAGGCCTTTTTGCTGCTTTTGTAAAAGGATCCCGAATCGCTGTAAACATACACCGAACTGGCGAATACAAATCGCCTGACCCCTGCCTGCCGGGCCGCCTCCAGCACAATGGTGTTGCCCAGGATATTGACCCTTGCCGTTTCCAGCGGGCGCGCCTTGCTTTCATCGATATCGGCGATGGCAGCCAGGTTATAAACCACATCACAGCCGGATACCGCCTTATTAACGGCATTTTCGTCAAGAATATCACCTTTGATCATCTCTTGATCACTGCGAATGTATGGAGACTCGAGGGTATCAAAGATCGTCACGTCATGCCCTTTGAGGCTCAACTGATCCGCAATGTGACTGCCGAGAAACCCGGCCCCGCCGAAAACGATAATTTTCATAATTTGCCCCTTTCATTATTTTCAGGCCGCCCTGCTGGCAGCTTTGTGCCTTATTTCCCGGATTCTTAAAAGACAGCGGGTAGCGGCATCGATGTCGTCGTGCTCGATATAAAATTCACCCAGCGACTGCCACGCATCAGGGTTTTCCGGATGAATCCGGAGACTTCGCTGCAACGCATCCAAGGCTTTTTCGGCTTCTCCCAGCCGGTTGCTGGCAAGCCCGAGCAGGTAATACGCCAGCGCTGGGGCGCCCCCGTCGTCGGCAATCAATGCTTCGCAAATATCCACTGCCTCCTGAAAAGCCCCGTTTTTATATTTGACCATGGCAAGGCGCATCCTGCCCACAGCCGATATAAATCCGCCCATGGTGCTGCCGTCAGCCGCTTCGCCGGACGCAGCCCCCATGCCGGTTTTCTGCCGCCAGATGTCATGAAAATTCAGCTCCATCTCCCGGGTCATCACTTCGGGATTGCAGATGGCAGATGCCCGCAGCCGCTGGCGCACCTCGGATTTCAGGGTAAAGGTATTTTCACGGTTTTTGTAAAGCCCCACCGCCTTGTCCACATATTCTTCCGGCGTAAAGGCAACCAACTCATCAAACCCGAGATTTTTCAATATGGAATAGCCCACCCGCTGGGCATGAGTTTCCCCCACCAGGGTTAACACCGGCGTGTTCATCCACAACCCTTCCAGCGTGGTCACCGTCCCGTTGTACGGGAAGGTATCCAGGGCAATGTCGATCTGGTTGTAAAGCTGTAAATGCTCATGCCGGGTGTTTGTATAGCCGAGGCACACCAGCCGGTCCGCCGCCACCCCGTGCTTTTCGAATGCCTTTTCGATGTTTTTCCACACCATGGGGGTGTTCAGTTGCTTGGCTTTCAGGTGGAGCTGCGCGTTTTCTGTTCTTTTCAAAATCTCCGCCCACAGGGCCACCGCCTCGGGCGTCAGCTTTTGAATATTGTTGAAACAGCCGAAGATAAAAGGCTCCGCCTCTTTCTTCTGGCGGGGCGGCTCCGGTTCAATGCCGTCAAATCCCCGAAAGGTCAGAAAACAGTTGGACAGCCGGATCAATGCTTCGGAATACCGGTAATCTTTCTCCGGGCCGGACTCTGCATACTGATCGGTTATCCGGTAATCAATCCGGGAAAGACCCGTGGAATTGGGAAATCCCAGGTAGGTCATCTGTATGGGCGCCGGCTTATAGGCCATGGCCCGCAGTCGATGCCATGCGGAGTGGCCGGCCAGGTCGATGAGGATATCAATACCGTCGTTATAAATTTCCCGGGCCAGTTCCGCATCCGTCAAATGTTTGACAAACTTGAGCATGGTGCAGCTGTTGATGATCTCGTTTGTAAACGCATCGGCCTGATCAGGATTAAAGTTGGCATAACACCAGACCTCGAATTCATCATAATTATGGCTGGCGATGATGTCCTTGATCAGATATCCCACGGAATGCTCCTTGAAGTCGGGCGAGCTGTATCCGATGCGGATTTTTTCCCGTTTGCGGGTGGAAAAATCCTGCTGATAAGGTTCCCGGTCGGCTTCCGTGTATGCTCCCCACTGTTTGTAAAGATCGGCCAGCGTATCCGGTGACAGGTCGGTAATGCCACAGAACAGCATAAAACTGCCGGCCAGAATATCCCGTCCGTCCGGGTCGAATTCAGCTTCCTTGAACCTTTCCATAATCTGTGAGGCTTCGTCCCATTTGCACATCTGAATCAACGAATCATGGATGGTGGCCAGATCGGGCTGCTTCAGGTCTTCGTGCGCCATCATCTGCCGCGTATACTCATATGCTTCGTCAAACCGGCATTCCATTTTCAGAAAACCGGCCAGGTTGTTCAGCCCCACCAGGCTGGGCTCCAGGTCCACGGATTTTTTGTAATGTTCGATGGCCTTTTCGGCCTGGTTGTTGTGACGGAAAACATTGGCCATGTTCATATAAGCGGCGGCATAGTCCGGGTCGGCTTCCAATGCCTTTTCATAAAAGGAAAGCGCCTCGTCAAACCTGTTTTGCTCCTGCAGGCAGAGCCCGATATTGTTATATGCCAGATGCCGAAGACCCGGTTCCATTTCCGCGGCACTTTCATACCAGGCAATGGCCGGGTCATGGAGGCCGTGCTCCTGCAGCAGCATGGCCGTATTAAAGCAGTAATCCGGATCTTTGCCCACGATACGGGAAATCTCTTCAAACGCCGCCAGCGCTTTATCCGTTTGCTTCTGTTTTAAACAGAGGCGGCCGAGCTGAAACAGGGTGCCGGCATTGTCCGGTTCCAGGGTGCGGGCCTTTTCCAGGCATTGCTCAGCCTTTTCAAGGGCGCCCGCCTCAATTTTCACAAGGCCCAGGTTGAACCATGCCAGGGCATATGACGGGTCAAGGGCGAGCAGTTTATCAAACGCCGCCTCGGCCGCGGAGGGGTCTCCTTCCTCCATCCTGATGGCCCCGAAATTCAAAAGGGCATGGGTATGTGCGGGATCGGCCGTCAGTGCTGCCTGATAGGCCGATGCCGCTTCTTTTGTTTTGCCCCGGCTTTTGCACACGACCCCCAGGTGATAAAGCACGTGGGAATTCTGCGGGTATTTTGCCGAAAGCTTCTGCAGCATCTTTTCGGCAGCACGACGATTGCCGTCATCATGCAGGCGCATGGCCTCTGCAACCGTATCGCCGGCCCTGTTCTCCATGGATCGGGATATCTGCTTGCGGTTATTTTCCTTCCGCCGTTGTTTAGCCCGGCTTTCTCGATTGTTCCGATTGCCATTGACCTTTTTTCGATTTTTTCCCATATGCTGACTCCTGACAGATATTCTCCAGCGGATCGGCACGAATTGGCACGAACGCGGTTGTCCGTGGCCATTCCGGCCGCTCCCCGGGCCGTTATCACACTAGTGTCATATCAACAGAGAATTGTTATTTAGTGCCCATCCATAAATTGCTATTTTGCCCGATTTCTGCGTCAGGCTCAAATTTTAATCCTCAAAATACGCAAAGTATTCCTCCGGTTAAAATTTTCGCCTTTCTTGAACTCGACCAAAATATCTAATTTCTGGACGGACACTATTTATGCCACCTGAAACCTGGAAGCCTGAAGGCTTCCGCTACACTTGCCGATGGCGGCATAAGAATGCACATGTAGCGGAAGGCTTTAGCCTTCCACCCGAATTTTATTAACATTTGACGATTGACATGACACTGGAAATGCAGATGAAAATTCCGCCGCCGCGGTTTTATGCCCCAAAAGCGCCAGTGTTGCCGCGTATTTTTCCGCGGCCCCGGCATCGTCCGGATTGTCGCTCAACAGCCGGAAAAGGGCTAACAAGGCATTTTTGTGCTCTCCGATGGTTCCATAAAGATCCGCCAGCGCGGTTTTTGCTTCCACACAATCCGGCGCCATCCCCTGAACCCGCTGGTGAACGATAATCGCCTCCTTCGGTTTTCCGGCTGCGGTGAGCACCTTGCCGTAATTCAACAGCCACTGGCGTTCATTGGCCGCCAGCGCAACAGACCGTCCCACACGGTCAAGCGCGGTCTGTATGTCGCCGGCATCAAATGCGATCAGACCGCTCAAATGAAGGGCGCTTGGGTGATCCGGCTCTATGGCCAGCACCTTTTCATAGCCGGCCTTCGCCTCTTTTATCCGGTTGTTCTGATGATACTTAAACGCCTGCTGAAAAATTTCCGCGATTTCCAATGGAATCCCTCGTCTTATTCATAGCGATTCAACGTATCAAAACCATGATCCCGGCAAACCTGGTCTTTTTTAGCCTCTTCCAGGTCGGTCCGGACCATCTCCTTTACCAGTTGCCTGAATGAAATCCGCCGTTGCCATCCCAGAACCTTACCGGCGCGTCCGGGGTCGCCCAGCAGCGTCTCGACCTCGGTGGGTCGGAAATACCGCGGGTCCACCGCAATGACGCACTGCCCGTTATCAGCATTGATGCCACGTTCGTCCACGCCCTTGCCCTCCCATTTCAGGGGAATCCCCACCTCTTCAAACGCATACTGGCAAAAACGTCGCACGGAAAACTGCTCGCCCGTGGCAATCACGAAATCATCCGGCGTTTCCTGCTGCAGAATCATCCACTGGGCCGCCACATAGTCCGCTGCATGGCCCCAGTCCCTTTTGGCATCCAGGTTCCCGAGATAGAGCCTCTCCTGCATGCCCAGGGCGATCCGCGCCGCCGCCCGTGTGATTTTACGGGTCACAAAGGTCTCACCGCGCAGGGGGGATTCATGGTTGAACAGAATGCCGTTGCTGGCGTGCATCCCGTACGCTTCCCGGTAATTGACCACAATCCAGTAGGCGTAAAGTTTGGCCACGGCATAGGGCGATCGGGGATAGAACGGCGTGGTTTCGCACTGGGGAACCGTCTGCACCTTGCCGAAAAGCTCCGAGGTGGAGGCCTGGTAAAAACGGGTTTTTTCGTGAAGGCCGATAATCCTTATCGCCTCGAGCAAGCGAAGGGTCCCCAGCGCATCCGAATTGGCGGTGTATTCCGGACACTCAAAAGACACCGCCACGTGGCTCTGAGCGGCCAGGTTGTAGAGCTCATCCGGCTGGACGCTCTGCATAATACGGATCAGGTTTGTGGAATCGGTCAAATCGCCATGATGCAGTATCAAACGCCTGTTTTCGGCATGGGGATCCTGGTACAGATGATCAATCCGACCGGTATTAAAGGAAGAAGAACGGCGCTTGATGCCGTGCACCTCATATCCTTTCTGAAGCAGAAACTCCGCAAGATAGGCGCCGTCCTGTCCTGTAATGCCGGTAATCAGTGCTTTTTTCATATATCAAGTATTCCTTTCCAGATGAGTGGAACCCACCGCCTCCGCAGTTGGCATACCTGTTTCGGTAAACTGATTATTAACGCCTCCACGCCTTGTTTAGCAGAAAGCATGCCAATCGTTGCCCCCTTGCATCCCTTCAGGACACAATTGCACCGGCCGCTGAACGATGAACGCACGGCCTGTTTGCCCTCGCCGTGAAAAGTGCAATATCCCGCATTTTCTCAGCCATGCTGAAAGCAATAACAGGACATTGCCATACCTGCCGGATGGGCGGAAAAAAATGCCCGGTTTCAGATAAAATTACCCATCAGCCAAAGGGACCATCCGGACAGCCACCTTTCGTTCACCAGCCGATCAGCGAGGCACAGCCGTCAAATGTCTGTTTTTTTCATGCCTGGCGGAATTCGGCACATAAATTGCTTTTATAAACGGATACCCGGATATAATGATTTTGTCATCCAAACAGACGGACCGCCGTACCTGTTTGTCACCGTCAACGCCCGTAGAACAGGCCTATATAATAAAGAAAGGAGAACGCCCGGTATGATTGTCCCTGCACCCCACGATATCGGGAAATGGCTGCCGGTCTCTCTGGACTTCAAAAGACCGCAAATACAGGCCACCATTGGATCATGGATCACCATGGCCCATCCGGCCGTTGCTGAAATCATGGCCAAATCGGGCTTTGACTGGCTGGTAATTGATATGGAGCATACATCCGTGACCCCGGCCCAGGCGGAAGATATCATAAGGGTCATCAATCTCTGCGGACTGCCTGCATTTGCCAGGGTGGGGGCGAATGATCCGCTCATCATCAAACGGGTCATGGACTGCGGCGCAAGCGGGGTCATCGTTCCCATGGTGAACACCCCGCTTCAAGCGGAAAAAGCAGTGGCCGCCGTCAAATATCCGCCAGTGGGCGAACGGGGTGTCGGGCTCAACAGGGCGCAGTTTTACAGCACTGCCTTTGAACCTTACCGGCAATGGGCCAATGAAAAAAGCACCGTGATCGTCCAGATCGAACACATCGATGCCGTTCACAACATCGATGCCATTCTTTCGGTTGAAGGCGTGGACGGATTTATCGTGGGCCCGTATGATCTCTCCGCGTCGCTGGGCATACCTGGCCAATTTGATCATCCCGATTTTATTGCGGCCAGCAAAATCATCCAGTCAACCCTTGCATCGGGCGCAAAACCCGGTGGTTTTCATGTGGTCCAGCCGGATGCGGCAATGGCGCAAGATAAAATCGATAACGGTTACCGGTTTCTGGCACTGGGTATCGATTTTCTTTTTCTGGGAGATGCCTGCCGCATGGAGGTATCACGGCTCAAAACAGCCATGGCCAGCTGAACAGATATACCAAATCAATAAAAACAATATATTATAAAAAGAGTATCGGCGGCTTTTCGGATATGCCGAACAAAGGCTGGGATATTTTTAACCGCCGTAAGCCAAGTGAACTGCTTCGGCAGCATTTTGCATGAATAAGGAGCAAGGAATGGAAAACGTTGACATAAGAATCGATAACCTGAAAGACATGGGTGGGAACAGAACAAGCAATGAATCTCCTGAAGCGGTCTTTTTTTCAACGGACACACAGGCCTTGCCCAATAGCCTGTGCCCGGGGGAATCTGCCGGTCAAAAACAATGCAAGGAACCGATTAGCGGGGCTGGGGAACATGGACACAAAATTCTCATGGATTATCTCGCAGATAAGCTGGAAAACATTCAATCGATGGCTGATCACCCCTTGACCCTCATCGAAATCGGGTCTACCCGGGAAAATTTGCCCGGCCAGGGATCTACAAAAAAATTGGCTGAATTCTGCAATACCCACGGTCTTCATTTTATTACCGTGGATATGGATCCGCAAAACACCCGGCAGGCGCAGTCTGACGTATCAGGCATCAACCCCCGCTTCGAGGCAGTCAACCAGAAAGGGGAAGAATTTCTCAATGATTATAGCGACCCCGTTGATTTTGTGTTTCTGGACGCCTATGATTTCGACCATGGCCAGCACAGCCAGAACAGACAAACCCGATATGAAAAACACCTGGGAAGCCGCATCAGCGATGAGGCATGTCACCAGATGCACCTGGAATGTGCCAGGCATTTAGCGAAAAAATTATCGCCATTCGGTGTGGTCTGTATTGATGACACATGGATTGAGAACGGCCGGTGGACAGCCAAGGGAACACTGGCGGTTCCTTATTTGTTGAGCCATCATTTCAATGTTGCTCTTTACGGAAACAAGAGTGCCCTGTTTACACATTCCAATTTTACCGGTCACAGAAGCCATATTGACCAACCTGACGGACAAAGTAGGCTTGCTGAAAACCATGAGATGCCTTCTGAAATTGCCACGGCCCCTGTGGATGGCAAGAGATACGGAATGGCCAGCCACAACGGCGGCATCTACCTGCCGAAATATCCGTCCCAGTGCCAACAGTCCGGGCCTTTTTCAGCCCTTGATCTTTTAACCCGTTTCTACTACGAAACCCTTTCACAGCCTGTCCTCGTGGACATAGGCCCCGGAAACGGGGAGTTCGCTGAACCGTTTGCCATTGGGAAATGGCATGTTATCGCCATCGAACCCAAACAGCAGCAGGTTCCGATCATTCGGGAACGATTGGCCCGTTACCAAAATATCAATATCATTTCACCAGCGGCCGACCAATGTACAGATGCGGTGCAAGGAAACACAATCATAAATCCGTGTCATGCCCTAAATCTAGAGGAACACCTTTCGTCATTGGGCATTGAACACGTGTCTCTGCTGAAAATATCCGGAACCACCGGCAACAACCTGCGAGTATTGAAAACCTTTGATATTGAAACCCTCAGCCCGGAGATCATCATATGCCGGTTGGCTGACGATAACCGTGAATTACAGAACAGCAACTGCCATGACATCGTCAGGGTCATGGCCCCATATTCCTATGAAGCATTTATTGCCGAATGGGATTCTACCCTTTCACCGTCCACTGCCCCATCAAAAGGTGCTTCGGGATTTCACCGGCTGATGGCGTATTCACCAACCTCCACCCCCGAAGCCGGAAATGTAATCATGGTCAGAAGTGACAAGCTGAATACGTTTAAAGATACCATAGACCGTTATCACCACTTTTATGAGGAAAAAATCGGGGAAAACAATGACTCATCATCAGCCGAGGAACAACGACTGCTTCATGAGCTTAACCAAGCCTATGAAAAACAGAATAAAGATTGGGCGATGCAACTGCTCGCCGAATTGTTTGAAAAAGTTCCCCGCAATGAATCCATTGCCCATACCTATATCGACAACCTGACCAATGCGGCCTTTCCGTCAGATGAAAACATTGAAAACGCCAGAAAGATTGTCAATACCGCCCGATCCCGCTTTCCCCGATCAGAAACAATACATAAAAAGGCTCGCTTTGTGGAAATGCTGGATGCGGAAAACCGGGGCTTCAAGCAGCTCTGGCATTTTAAAAACGAACATATGGGGGAACGGTGCGTTATTATCGGCAACGGCCCCAGCCTGAACAAGATGGACCTGTCATTTTTAAAAAACGAGGCCTGCTTCGGGTTTAACCGCATTTACCTGGGGTTTGACAAATGGGGGTTTGTTCCCACTTACTACTTGGCGGTCAACAACCTGGTGATTGAACAATTCGCAGCAGATATTGTCGGAATTCCCTGCACAAAGTTCATTTCTTCCGAACGGTTTGATTGTCTGCCGCCATCCGATGATACCATTTTTATTCGAAGCCGGATCAGTTACGACGGGGATTTCAGCCGTGACCCCCGGAAGGGCCTTTTTCTCGGCTCCACCGTCACCTATGTGGCCCTGCAGATGGCCTATTACATGGGATTCAAAGAGGTCATACTGATCGGCGTGGACCACAAATTCAAAAGCACCGGCCAGCCCCATGCCCAGACGACCTCGAACGGAAACGATCCCGATCATTTTACACCCGGCTATTGGGGGGCCGGCGGGCAGTGGCATCTTCCCGACCTTGATCATTCGGCAAAAATGTATGCTTTGGCCGACCAGTTTTATAAGAAGGACCGGCGCCGCATTATCGACGCCACGGTTGACGGCCATTGTCCTGTGTTTGACAAGGCCGATTACAGGGAAATCTTTTTCAACCAAAACAGCACCGCAGCGACGGTTGCATCGGTCTCTCCGCCGGCGGAACCGGCTGTGGCGCCCGGGACCGGAACCATCAATTTCATCGATGTGGGGTCTGCCGGGGAAATACCTTCTCCATGGGATCAAAACCGGGGCAGACTGGGATATATACTAAAATTCGAGCCAAGGGACAACGCATCTGACGATCCAAATATTACGACCATAGATTGTGCATTATGGGAAAAAGAGGAAGAAAGACCGTTCTATATTTACAAGGGACTTAACGGAACAGGGTTCTCCCTGTTTGAGCAGAATACAGAATGGGTAAACGCCAATTTTGATGATCTGAAAATATTGGGCGATAAATGGCTCGCAGACACCTGGCATGACCGCGACCGTCTGGTAAAAACAGAAACCATCCACTGCCGGACCCTGGACAGCGTACTGACTGAACTGGACAAACCCTTTGCCTATGATTTCCTTAAAATCGACGCCCAGGGAGCGGAATACAATATCCTCAAGGGGGCCGAAAACTATCTGAACACCCAGTGTATCGGGCTTCACCTGGAGCTCTTTGTAATACCGCTTTACAAGGACATAAAGCTTCTGCACGAGGTAAAGGCCTATTTAAGGCGATTCGGCTTTGTACTGGCAAAAACATTTCCGCCCCACGGGTCTTTCCATTCCCAGCATGACTGCCTGTTCCTGAAGCCATCGGCCGATCCGGACCGGCTCAGGGTTATCTGCGATATTTACGGCATCGAAGCAACAAGCGTCATGGGCAACCAGATGTCCGCCTGTGAATCGTCGGACGTCGATGACGCCGACAATACAGTTGACACGACATTTAACAGCAACAGCGCCGACCACCCCCAAACCGCCAATGGCACTGAAGATTCATCAGAACAAGCGGCGGAGCGGTTTAACACAAAATGTCCGCATTGTGCGGCAATGCTTGAAATAACACAGAAAGGGAAATGGCAATGCCCGGTATGCGAAGGTGATTTTATGGTCTGAGATACATGCCGGGAACGCCCGCATTTTTAAACTTTAAACAGAAAGGACAGGATGGCTTATGCTGGTAATCAACGATGACAACAATATAGCGATGATATCGGAAGAAGCGTCAAGGACGGATGCCGTTATTCAGAACGACGAAGACCCCGGTTCTTCCAGGCCGTCAGCGGTCTGCAGAGACAAACCCGCTCAGCGACCGCCGACGCATCAACCGAACAATGAAGCGGTTGACACCGACAAACTGCAGCGGGCATGGGAAATTGCCGCCCGGAGCAATGCCAGTTCCCCCGGTAAACATGTGGCCTATTACTCCTTCAGCGTCGACGGTTGCAAGCTGTCGGGCGAAAGGCCTTGGGAAAAACGATGGGCCTATATCGGCCGCGTTCTTCGGGAGGCCGCCGGCGGCGACCTGAAGAACAAGAAAATCCTGGAGCTGGGATGCAACCTCGGGCTTTTAAGCACATGGGCGGCCCGGCAAGGCGCCATCTGCAACGGCTATGAATACGCGGGCGATATACTGGAAGGTTCGGCGCTGGTGGCAGAGGCCTTCGGAGTCGGCGACCGCTGCACCTGGCGGCAGATCGACCTGAACGACCCCAACCAGACCCGCCGCATCCGGCATGATTATGACCTGTGCACCTGCCTGTCCGTGATGAACTGGGTCAAAAACAAGGACAATCTGATTGAACTGCTTTCCACCCAGAAAGCGGTTCTTTTTGAAGGCCATGATTCCGATGAAATTGAAATCGACCGGCTGAAAAAGGCAGGCTTTTTCAATATCGACAAAGTCGCCTCCAGCGAACGAAAGCGGAGTATTTTCCTGGCCACCAGGGCTTCATACGATCAGACCGGTACCTGGGACGAGATTGAACAGATCTATGGCCTGAAAGGAATCCCCTTTGAAACTCCGCGGGTGAAGATCGGCGACGGCAACACCGCTGAACGGATTTACCTGAAAAAACCGGAAGTCTGGAAAATCCGGCTTTCCAACCGGAAAAATCCGGCCAAGCTGGCATCACCCTACCAGGAGGCCAAGCTCCTGCAGATGCTGAGCCAGGTGCCCCATATCTGCCGCTTTCGGGAATACGTGGAAAAGCCCGGCCACACCATTCTCAAGCTGGCCTATTTCCCCAACATCGGCAAACTGAACCAGGTCCGCATTCCCGAACAACACACGGAAAAGGTGCAACAGCAGCGGCGGGCTGTGATTCAGTCGGTGAACGACCACGGTATTCTGCACAACGACATCAACAACAACAACTTCCTGGTCAGCGCCAATTATGATATCTGCCTGATCGATTTTGACCAGGCCCAGGTGCAGCCCGGCAAGAACGACTTCGATCACGGCCGGTATTCCAAATGCAACCAGCCCCTTATCGGGGAACCGGCCAAAGAAACCGGCAACAGCCGGCTCGATCTGCTGGAAAAAGCATGGGAAATCGCCGCGGCCAGCAAAGCCAGTTCACCGGAGAAACACCTGGCCTATTATGCCCTGAGTGTTGAAGGAAAAACCTTTACCGGGGAACGGGATTGGGGAAAACGATGGCAGGATCTCAGGGCGGCGCTGTTCCAGGCCTGTTCAGGGGCGTTAGCCGGCAAGCGTATCCTGGAGCTTCGGTGCAACATGGGCCTGTTAAGTATCTGGGCCGCCCGGGAAGGCGCCATCTGCCACGGGTACGACAATTACCCGGACATTCTCAAGGCGGCCGGCATGATTGCCCGGGCCTACCAGATTGAAGACAAGTGCGCCTGGAAACAGGTAAACATTAATGATGATGCGCAGGCCATGAACCTGTTCGAAGGCTTTGATGTCTGCACCTGCCTGTCGGTCTGGAAATGGACGCCCAACAAAGACAACCTGCTGAGGATTCTTGAAAAACAGAAAGCGGTCATCTATGAGGGCCATGACGAGGAGGCCGTTGAAATTGAGCGGCTCCAGAAGGCCGGCTTTACCCATATCGAAAATATCGGGGTCAGCGACCGGAAACGGAGCATTCTGCTGGCTGAAAAAAAGTAAACGTCCGACCCCGGAGGGGCCGGCTTTGATTACCCCTATAAGGGGATTGTTTACAGGCTGAACTCACCCTTCGTGTCCTTCGTGAACTTCGTGGTTCAATTGTATGGTGTCATGTCAAGCATCACATGTCGCTAAAATCCGAATGGAAGGCTAAAGCCTTCCGCTACATGATCATTCATAGGCGCCCATCCGCAAGTGTAGCGGAAGCCTTCAGGCTTCCAGATTCCTGGTAGCTTCTTTGTTGACATGACACCAGAGTTTATTACCACGAAGAGCACGAAGGGCACGAAGATATGTGCATCGAATAGATGCCCGGCAACACTCCGGTATCTGTTTTGATCATTGGAACATTTGATATTCGGATTTGTTTCGAGTTTCTAATTGCTAAATAATACGATGATGACAAGAACACCAGCAACCGTCCTGGCCACCACTTCCTCGTTCGGGGCATACGCCTCAGACGGGGAGGCGGTGCTGGCGGAAAACGGATATGTCCTGGTCAAAAATCCTTACGGCCGCAAGCTCACCGAAGCAGAGCTCGCCGATTTGATGGCAGAGCACAGGCCGGCGGGACTGCTGGCGGGCGTGGAACCGGTCACCGCCGGTATTATTCAAAAAAGTGCCGGGTTTTTAAGGACGATCTCCCGGGTGGGGGTCGGCTGGGACAACGTGGACCGCGCGGCAGCGGAAAAACATGGCATTCCCGTGTACCGGACAAAAGGGGTGCTGGACAAGGCGGTGGCAGAACTCACCATCGGGCTGATCCTGTCGGCATTGCGGCAAATCGGCGCCCACGACCGGGCAGTTAAAGACGGCAAATGGGAAAAACAGATGGGCGGCCTGCTGTCCGGCAGGACCCTGGGCATCATCGGCTACGGCGCTATCGGCCGGCGGGTGGCGGCCCTGGCGCAAGCCTTCGGGGCATTGGTGATTTACTTTGACCCATACCCTCCCGACAACAGCGGGACCGGCTTTGTCCCGTTTGAGACGGTTTTAAAAACCGCCGACATACTGTGTCTTCACGCAGAGGGCAGCCGCAGGATTTTGGGTGAAAAAGAGATTCAGATGTTTGCAAAACCCGGGGCAATCCTGGTCAACACGGCCAGGGGCGGGCTGGTGGATGAAACCGCTCTTTATCATGCCCTTGACAGCGGACAAATCCAGTGGGCCTGCCTGGATGTTTTTGAGCAGGAGCCCTATGCCGGCCCGCTCCGCCAGCTGGACAATGTCATCCTTACCCCCCATATCGGCTCTTACGCCAGGGAAGCAAGAATCGAGATGGAAACCCTGGCCGTCAAAAACCTGCTGGCCGGTCTGAATGCGCCCGCCGGCGCTTCCGGCTGAGCCCTCCTGGAGGGGCGCCACGCCCCGGGTATTTATGTCTTCTCTGTTGACATGACACTATGTCTCCTTCAGAAACCGCTGCTTGAGGTTGATGACCAGCTCGACTTCCCCCTTGGGAATCTCAAGCTGCCCAGCGATGGCGGCCGCGCTTTTCCCCTTCCGATACAGATGAAGTATCTTTTTCTGTTGATCGTAAACACTGCCTGCGTCCTCCCCGTCCATGCCGGCGCCGGACTGAAGCGGCGTTTCGCCGGCCCGGTTCAGCAGCAGGTTCAGGCTGATGATCCGGGCGTCCAGGCTTTCGTTCAGCCGCTGAATGGCCTGGTTTTTTTCCTTTATCTGCCGGTCAAACGTCTGGGCGGTCTTGTCGGCCTCGGCCAGGAGGGGTTCAATCATGGCAAACACCCGGTCCGTGGCCTGCAGGGAGGCCTCCTCCTGCATTCGGGATTTCATGGTTTTCAGCAGGTAAACCACAACGATCACCAGCATCAGGTCCATCAGAATCTGAACCGCTATGAAAATTTCCGCGGACATGGTCATTATTGTATCATCTTTCTTTGACGGCTTCGTAAAAAGCTTTTAACCCCGCCGCGGCGTTTTTGCAGTAAGTAACTTATGGAGGTCTAAAGACCTCCGCTACACAAACCGAGGTAATATCCCCATGATTCGATAATGGCCTCAATTCATGTAACGGAAGGCTTTAGCCTTCCACAAAAAAACGAGTTCCTTGGAAGTCTGATTTTTCAACCATGAAGCGCATGAAGATCATGAAGAGATAAAAATTTAACAATAATTTCAACTTCATGCTCTTCATGTTCTTCATGGTTGAAGTAAAAATATCTCTTTATGGCACTTTTTACGAAGCCGTCAAAGAAAAGTATGCAAAAGAAAGGGCGCCCCGCAGCTTGATGATATTCACACGACGGTGTCGAGATGCTGGCCGGGTTCTTCTTCATCGTCCGGCGGCGTCTCCGAAGTCTCTTCGCCGGCTTCATCTTCTTCGGCGGCCTGTTTCTTCTTTTTCTTCTTTTCCCGCTCTTCCTGCTCTTTTTTTTCCTTCAGCCGCAGGTTCTCCGTTTCCTCTGAATGCTGAATCGTGACCCGGTCCTCTTCATGCATTTTCTTGACCACATCGGCCATCTGGTCGGAATTTACCGGCTGTGTCCGCGGGGCCTGGGTTTCCCGGACAGCGCCCGCCTGCTGAATGACGATGTTCAGATCTGGTGCAGCGGTCATGGTAAATGTCCCTTATGCTTATTATCTCTTGCCTTCACACCACCCGCAGGCTTGTCAGAAACACGCGGCGGACGGCATCTTCCGGCAATGACTGCTGGATCGCCTGTCCGATCAAAATCTTCAGCCGGTTCATTTCGGTTTCAGCACGCCAGTTCCTGGCATTCACAGCCCGCTGCACTTCCTGAAAAACAAGATCGCGGAACAGGGGCTGATGGTCCCGTATGGTCCGGGCATGCATGCCATCGGCAAGGTAAACGGAAACATCGGCCTCGATATAGGTAATGGTCCGGTTATCGTCCGGGGCCAACACCAGAAAACCATTCAGCTGAACAGAAACCGGCATGGGCGTGACATGGTCCGCGCCGGCGGCTTCTTCTGGGTTTTGCCTGGCGATACGGTGAGTGGGAACTTCCGCCATATCCGGTGCACTCGACCGCATAAGCACCACTGCCGCCGCAATTACCACCCCCCCAACTATCCCGGCGGCCGCCGCCCAGGCCCACCTGGATCGAAGCAAGCGCCGAACATTTATCGCCCGGCGGCGGGGCTGCGTTTCCGTCGGCGGTGGGCTTTCATCCGGCTCTGCGGGCTCATCTTCTGCTGACCATTCTTCCGCTGCATCGTCTTCCCACTGGTCTTCCTCATCCTCACCGGCATCCACTTCATCTGAAAGGGCATCGTCCGGTTCGCCCCATCCCGTTTCCACCGGGGTCTCTTCCTCATCTTTGGCCAACAGGTCGTCAATTTCGGTCTGGGAAAGAAAATTGGACCGCTTTTCTTCGGCCGAAGGCTCCGCCGAATCAGATTCCGGCGCGGTCTGGGCTGTCACATCGGCGTCTGCAACCGCTGTCTCGGCGTCACCTTCCGGTTCGACTTCTGTTTCATCCGTTTCCCCGGCAGCGGCCAGCAGGCTGTCAATATCATCCTGGGAGATGACATCCCCTGTTTTTTCCGTCTCACCGGCCTGGTCTCCGCTCTGACTGCCGGCGGCGTCGGTCCCTGCCAGAAGGCTGTCGATATCATCCTGGGAAATGGCTTGGTCTTCCTCAACTGCCTCCTCCGAAGCTGCCTGAGAAGCGCCTTCCCCGGCTTCACCATCTTCGGTGTCGGCATCGGCGAGCAGCCGTTCGATATCCGCCTGGGATATTATTTCGTCAGTTTCATTGTCTGTCATGAAAACCGCCTTTGCCGTATCATTCTTCTAAAAATACCGCCAGCCTGGCTTTAAGCTTCAGCAGCACGGCAGCGTGAATCTGACATATCCGGGATTCCGTTACCGAAAGGATTTCTCCGATCTCCTTGAGTGTCATTTCATCGTAATAATACAGGGACACCACCTGCTGCTCTTTCTCGGAAAGTGACCCGATGGCCTCGGCCACCACCTGCTTCATTTCCTTGCGCGCCACCCTGCCGTGCACATCATCCCTGCCGGAGAATCCCTGGACAAACCGCCTGGCGCCTACCGTGTCATTGCTTCTATTCCGAATGTATTCGTCAATGCTTAAAATAGCCGCGCCATGGACCTGAGCCAGCGTCGTCAGGTAAGCTTCCAGCTCCATACCGAGCTCTTCAGCGACTTCCCAGTCTTCAGCAGGCCGTTTTTCCCGCGCCTCCACCCGGACGATGGCGCTTTCGACATCCCGAAGTTTCTTGCGCAGAGACCGGGAATACCAGTCCATGTTCCGCAACTCATCCTGAATAGCCCCCCGGATCCGGTACTCGGCATAAGTCTTGAAATGAACGTCCTTGTTCGGATCAAAACGGTCAACGGCATTGATCAGCCCGATGCACCCGGCATTGATCAGATCATCCACCTGCACGCTGGAGGGCATCCGCATGGACATCTTCGTGGCAATGCGCTTCACCAGAGGGGTATGACTGATGATCATCTCCTCCCGCTGGCGCCCGTTAAACGCGGAGACGGTGTTGCTGGATGCCGCCGTTTTGGTGTAATTGTGAACCATAAGTTGAGTTATGAGGGGTGAGTTATGAGTTATGAGGGGTGAGGAAACGGTTGATTCGTATTCCTTTTCCCTCACAACTCACCACTCACTCACTCCTTCCCTATCCACTGTGGCTGATAAACCGTTTCAGGAAAAATTTCATGTTGCCTTCCTGGCTGTATTGCGGCGGGTTGTCGTTCAGGTAACCCGCGATTTTCTTTAACTGGATACTGGCGGCGGCCTCCGGGAACATTTCGATAACAGGCTTCCGGCTGGCAACGGCCCTGTTGACATGCGTGTCCCGGGGAATATAACCGATATATTCAAGCAACACACCGTTCAGAAACCGATCAGCGGCCTGGCTCAGGTTGAGGTACACCATCTTGGCCTCCTGCTCGTCTTCCGCCATGTTAACCAGGAGACGGAAATACTGGGTGCCATGCTGAACCGACATTACCTTGATCATGGCATAGGCGTCGGTGATGGATGTGGGCTCCGGCGTGGCCACGATCACGCATTCATCAGCGGAAATATTGAAATAAATCACATTTTCGGAAATCCCGGCGCCCGTATCAATCAGGCAGATATCCACATCCGCATCAATGGTTTCAAATTCAGACAGCAGGTTCAGTTTCTGTCCCTCTGTGAGGTGGGTCAGATCGGCCAGGCCGGAACCGGCGGGAATAACGCTGACATCCGGTGCGATTGTCACCAGTACCTGCTTCAGGGATTTTTCGCCGCTGAGCACATGGCCGATATTAAATTCCGGGTTCAGGCCGAAAAGGATGTCGATATTGGCCAGGCCCAGATCCGCGTCAAAAATAAGCACCCGCTTGCCCAGCGCGGCAAATGCCACCCCCAGGTTGCCAGCGACATTAGTCTTTCCGACGCCCCCCTTACCACTTGTGACCGCCATAACCCGTGGTGCATGGTTCATCCGTTTCTCCCTTGCGACAGCATGTGCCTTGTTAAGGTTATTTGTCATCTTCTCCCGTAACCCGGTTGCCTGATCCACCTTCACCTCCTGATTATATCCATTTTATCAGAACATTGTCTCATACACTATCGCATATGCTGACTCATATGCTATCTCATATGCTATCAATGATCATCCGCAGCACATTCTTCTTGGTGGCCGATATGATATCCTCCGGCACCCGCTGGCCGTTGGAGATAAACGACACCGGCATGCCGGAATCCACCATCCGGTCGATAATACCCCCGGGACGGCAGGTTTCGTCCAGTTTGGAAAAGACAAAACTCTTCGGAGACAGGGTCGAAAAGCGATCGCAGGCTTCCTTCATGTCCGCATCCCGGGTGGCGGCGCTCAGGACCAGGTGTTTGGTCACGGGCACGCTCCCGTCGATAAGCGCCCCCAGTTCCGCCATCCGTTTTTTGTCCAGATGGCTCTGACCCGCCGTATCAATGAGAATCACCGCCTTGTCCTTCAACTTGGCGGCGGCGTTTTTGACGTCCTTCTTCGAAAAAGCCGACATGCAGGGCACCCCCATGATCGAGGCATAGGTCTTCAACTGCTGAAACGCCCCGATCCGGTAACTGTCAATGGAAATCAGCCCTACTGATTTTTTCTGATTAAAACACAGCTCAGCAGCCAGCTTGGCCACGGTGGTGGTTTTGCCCACGCCCGTCGGGCCGATAAAGGCACTGATGGCCCGTTTTCCGTCGCCGGCATTTTCAAAAGGATCGCTAACCGTGAAGGCCCTGGCAATATGCCGGAACACATTGCGGGTGATTTTCTCCGGATCGATTTTGTGAATATCCGAATCCGCGATGCCCTGATTGATGAACCGCTGGGCCAGCCGCTCGGACAGCCCCGACTTGATCAGCCGGGCATACAGGTTCAGAAAATCCCGGTGCATGCAGATGAGATCGGACATTCCACCCGACCGGGAAAGCAGAAACAGCATGTCCTTGATGCTCAGCAGGTCATCCCTGAGGTCAAACATGCTGCTTTCCGCGGCGCTGTCGCCGCCCACCGCCAGCGGCCGCTTGCCGGCCACCTTTCCGGAAAAAGTATACAGATCTCCGGTGTCCCCGGTATCCCCGGCATACGATGAAATGGCCGCGTCCGCCGCGGGGGCATGATCCGCGGCCACCACCTCAAACCCTTCGCGGGCAGTGCCGTCTTTACCGCCGGCAAGGCGTTTTGTGGAAAGGATGACGGCATCATTGCCGATATCCTCCTTGATCTGCCGGATGGCCTCCTGAATACTCTTTGTTTTGTATGTCCGGACGTCCATTGGTGGGCATGCCTCCTGTTGGTGTTACACGCTTCCGGTTGATTGAATATTGACATTGGCTGGAATTTCGGGATGGGAGAAAACCATAACCGACGGTGCGATCTGTCTCACCAGATCTCTGAGATGACGACGCAGCGGCACGGAACACAAAACAGCCGGTTGTATGTTCGATCCCATGGCCTTTTGAACCTCCTTTTTCAAAGATCCCATCACCGCATCCAGGGTCTTGGGCGGCACCGACAGATAGCTGCCGTGTTCGGTCTGCTGAATTCCCTTTGTCAGAAGATCGTCCGTCTCCGGCGTCACCATGACCACCTGGAGAATGTTTCCCGGCTGAATATAGGGGTCCAGAATGGATCTGGAAAGCTTCTGCCGCACCTGTTCGGTCAAAAATTCCGGGGAGCGGCTCACCGTGGCAAAATCGGCAAGGGTCTCCACAATGGTCCCCAGATCCCGAATGGACACCCGCTCGCCCAGCAGGTTCTGTAAGACCTTCTGGACGGCCCCCACCGTCAGGAGGTTGGGCACCAGCTCTTCCACTGCCTTGGGGCTGGTGCGGGACAGGTTGTCCAGAAGGTGCTGAACCTCCTGACGTCCGAGAAGTTCGGACGCGTTGTTTCGAAGGATTTCGGTCAGGTGCGTGGCCACCACCGTGGTATTGTCCACCACCGTGTACCCTGAAAACTTTGCTTCATCCTCTTTGTCCATGGGAATCCATATCGCAGGCAGATTAAAGGCGGGTTCCGTGGTAGGCACCCCGTCGAGCTTTCCGGCGTTGCCGGCCCCTGAGTCCATGGCCAGCAGATGGTTCAACATCAGCTCGCCGCCGTCCGCCTCCACTCCCTTGATCAGCATGCGGTACTGGGATGGTTTGAGCTGCATATTGTCCCGGATATGAATGGGGGGAATGATAATCCCCATTTCCGAGGCGAACTGCCGCCGAATGGACCGGATCCGGTCCAGCAGGGTGCCGTTCTGTTCCTTGTCCACAAACGGGATCAGTCCATACCCCACTTCCAGCTCCAGCGTATCCAGGGTGAGCAGATGCTCCACCTCTTCGGGCCCCTGAGCCCGTCCTTCTTCGTCCGCCGCAGCGGCGGCCGCCGCTTCTTCCTCCTTTATGGCCCGGCCGAAAAAGAAGGCGGAACCACTGGTCAGCAACGACAGCACGGCAAAGGGAATAAACGGCAGCCCCGGCACGATGCCCACCAGAAAAATTATAAATGCACCGATATAGATGGGGGACCGCATCTTGAAAAAATGGGCGCCATACTCCTTGCCCATCCGGTCCACCGATCCGGCCCGGGATACAAGAATACCGGCGGAGGTAGAGACCACCAGGGCGGGGATCTGGGAGACGAGACCGTCGCCGATGGTCAGAAGCGTATAATTCTGCGCTGCTGTTTCCAGGGGCATACCCATCTGAAATTTACCGATAATAAACCCGCCGCAGATATTGATCAGCGTGATGACGATGCCGGCGATGGCATCCCCCTTAACGAACTTGCTGGCGCCGTCCATGGCCCCGTGAAACTCGGCTTCCCGGGCCACATCCTTCCGACGCTGTTTGGCTTCGATTTCGTCGATGATGCCCGCATTCAGGTCAGCATCAATGGCCATTTGTTTGCCGGGCATTCCGTCAAGGGTAAATCGGGCGGCCACCTCCGCGATTCGACCGGCCCCCTTTACGATGACGGTAAAATTCACCAGCACCAGGATGATAAAAATAATGAACCCCACCACGTAGTTGCCGCCCACCACAAAATTGCCGAAGGATTTGATGATAGCCCCGGCGGCCCGTGGTCCCTCGTTGCCGTGCAGCAGGATCAGCCGGGTGGATGCCACATTCAACGACAGCCGGAAAAGGGTCAGCATGAGCAGCAGCGACGGGAATATGGAAAATTCAAGGGGCGAGGTGGCATACATGGAGGTGATCAGGACAATAATCGCAATGGTGATATTCAGGGCCAGAAACAGATCCAGCATGATGCGCGGCAGGGGCAGCAGCATGGCCATCAGAATACCGATCACCACCACGGCCATCCCCACATCCGCCGATTCCCGCCGTATACTGCCCAGAAATGTCTGTTGCTCTACTGCCATGTTATTGTCTTTCCTTTTTTCTTCTTTCGATTTCGATTTCGATTACCAAGGCAAATGTATCATGCCGGAGGCGGCAATCCGGCTGACCGATTTTTGACGTGTCAATGATTTGACCGTGCTTAAAAATACCGTTCATTATTCAGGTGTTAAACCGTTTTGCCCTTTAGCCGGTAAACATAGGCGAGCAGTTCCGCCACCGCCCTGAAGAAATCCGCGGGGATTTCCGCATCAACCTCTACATATTTATACAAATTCCGGGCCAACTCTTTATTTTCAATCACGGGAATTTGATTTTCTCCGGCGATGGATTTAATCCGATCCGCCACCATGCCGGCACCCTTGGCAATGACCCGCGGGGCCGTCATGGTCATGTGATCATATTTAATGGCCACCGCCAGGTGGGTGGGGTTGGTGACCACCACATCCGCCTCGGGGACCTGCTTCATCATCCGCTTTTTGGCGGCCTGCTGCTGAAGGCTCCGGATGCGGGACTTGACCTGGGGATCGCCTTCGGTCTGCTTCATCTCGTCCTTGACCTCCTGCCGGGTCATTCGGATCTGCTGCTCGAACTGCCAGCGTTGAAACACATAGTCCAGCAGGGCAATCACCACCATGATCAGCAGCACCCAGATAAAAATCCGGTAGGAAACCTGCAGAATATACAGCAGAATCTGGGCCGGGGTCATATCCGGCAGCATGGCCATGGTTTTCAGTTCTCCCCGAAGAATGACATAGATGACCCCGCCGATAACAGCAAATTTGAGCAGGCTCTTGGCCAGCTCCCCCAGGGACTTCATGGAAAAAAGGCGGCCAAAGCCCTTTATAACAGAAAGCCTTGACAGTTTCGGCGCGATGGACTTAGGCGTTACCTGAAACCCCACCTGCACGATGTTCGTGGCAAGGGCCGCAAAAAATACCGCCACCAATACCGGCATCAGAATGATCAGAAACGCCTTGATGTACCGCTCCAGGATTAGTATCAGGGTCGCGGCGGTAATTTCCGCACCGCCGTCAAACCGGAAACAGGCCCGCATGATATCCAGCAAATCGCTTCGCACGTAGCCGGCAAAAAAATACAGCACCACCACGCCGGCGAACAGCACGAACACCGACGGCAATTCTACGCTTTTGGCGACCTGGCCTTCCTCCCGGGATTTTCGCCGCTTTCGTGGTGTTGGTTCTTCTGTTTTTTCTTCTGATGAATTCTCCGCCATGGTCTATCCCCCCAGCGCCCGGGTCAGGCCGCCCAGCAGACCGGGCAGGCCATCCACATAAATTCTTGAAAATATGGCGATCGTCTCCAGGCACAGGGCAAAGAACACCAGCCCCACCGCAATCTTTACGGGGAACCCGATGATGAGGATATTCATCTGCGGCATGAACTTGGCGCAGAGCCCGAAACCCACACTGGTGAAAAACAGGGCCGCAATAGCAGGCGCCCCGGCTTTTATGCCGAAGACGAACATTTCCGAAGACAGGGCCACCATACGGTTCAGAAGGCTGTCCGGAAGCGAGACAAAGCCGATATCAATAACATGAAAACTTTCGGCCAGGGCCGTGAGCAAAGCATAATGACCATTCAGAAGGATGAAAATAATAAAGACGCTCCAGAACGAAATCTGCTCGATCAGCGATATCTGCTGACCGGTCTGCGGGTCCATGACATTGACAATGCCGAACCCCATCTGGAACCCCACCATGCGGGCTCCCAGCTGAATGCCGGCAAAAAAAAGCCGCACCGTCAATCCAAGGGTGATGCCAATGATGAGTTCAGCGCCAAACATCACTCCCGTCTGCAGCATACTGGTGGGAAACAATACCGGAGACACCTGAACCACCGGAAAAATATTCATTGTAAAGATAAGGGCAAACCCGGCCTTGACGGGATTCGGAATGGCAGAACTGTCAAAAACCGGAAACAGAAACAGCACGATGCTGACCCGGGTGAATACCAGCAAAAATACCTGAAACTGTTCATATGAAAAATTGAGTAAATCCAAATTTTTCCCCGGAATTGCCTCCTGATGGGGGCTTCAATTTCGATCATTCTGGTCAGCGGATATACATCGGGATATTCTCAATCAGCTTCTGGGTGAAGGACATCATTTTTTCCAGGATCCAGGGCGCAAAAAACAGCATGGAAAACAGCACCACCAGAATCTTCGGAATAAAGGTCAGGGTCATCTCCTGGATCGATGTAACGGCCTGAAAAATGGCCACGGCCAGCCCCACCACCAGCCCCAGCCCCAGCATGGGCATGGCGCATAAAATCGTGATCCAGATGGCTTCTTTCCCCATTGAAATAACAAATTCCGGTGACATTGGAACGGCCTCGCTTCCTTAAAAGGCATTCATATTCTTGAAATTCAAAATTCGAAGCACGAAATACGAAACAAATTTTAAATCCGAATTTTTCAATTTTCAAAACAACTGATTGCAAAGTACACAAGTACATAAATACAATGACACATTGTGCTTGAACGCCCCCTTCATGTTCTTCTTGTTCTTCGTGGTTAAATTGGTTCGGTTTTTTACCACGAAGAGCACGAAGGACACGAAGAAAATACGCATCGGATGAATTCCTAAGAGCACTCCGGTATCTGTTTTGATCATTGGAACATTTGATATTCGGATTTGTTTCTAATTTCTAATTTTCCGAGAACAATAACGAAAACAGGGCAAATCGAACATATGCCCTTTACACCCCGAAACTCCTCAACAACGACCCCACCATCAGTGCCCACCCATCCACCAGCACGAACAGCATCAGCTTGAAGGGAAGTGATATCATGATGGGGGGCAGCATCATCATTCCCATGGACAGCAGTATACTGGCAGTTACCATGTCGATAATCAGAAAGGGAATATAGATGATGAATCCGATGATAAAGGCGGTTTTGATTTCACTTAAAACAAATGCCGGCATCAGCGTCAGCATCGACACGTCTTGCTTGCCATTGGGCCGCTGACCGCCGGCCGCCTTGATGAAAAGGGCCAGATCGGTCTCCCGGGTATTATGGATCATAAACTCGCGGACCGGTGCCTTGGCGTTTTCAAACGCCTGCTGATATGAAATCTCTTCATCGATATAGGGTTTAAGGGAATCCTGATAAACCGACTGCCATACCGGCGCCATGATAAAAAAGGTGAGAAACAGCGCCAGCCCCACCAATACCTGGTTGGGCGGCGTCTGCCGGGTGGCCAGGGCCTGCCGCAGAAAATGAAAGACAATGATCAGCCGGGTGAACGAAGTGGTGAGCATCAAAATCGCCGGTGCCAGCGACAATACCGTCAAAAGGGCAAGAATCTCCAGCGCCACAACAATCTTGTTGGGGTCGTCCGTGTTGCTCACCCCCAGGTTCAAAGAAGGGAACGGCATGGATGCGGCGGCGGCCTGCATGACCCCGGCAACGGCAAACAAAAATCCGCCAAGAATCATCACCTTGACCAGGAATCGATATGTGTCTTTCTTTTGCTTGACCACCTTTGTATCTCCGATATAAATGACAATAAACAGCTTCGGACGTAATATGTGCATAAAGGATGCCAAGACGTCACAGGTGACAGCTTCAATCCTTTTTCAGCGGGTTTTCCAGGGAACTCGAAATAGTTCGTTTGCATTCCCACGCAGGAGCGTGGGAACGAGAGAGGGGATATTGCCTCGGTTTGTGTAGCGGAGGTCTTTAGACCTCCATAAGTTACCTCCTGCAAAAACACCGCAGCGGGGTTGGAAGCTTTTTACGAGTGCATCATTTGAAGTAAAAAGAGAGAGACGACGCAATGATTGCCGTTTTATTGACAGTGGGGGGATGTTTTTGGCAGTGACAAGACGGCCCGGCGGAAAGACGTCAGCCTCTGGGCGGTTTGGACAATCCGGCCAGCTTGAGGTGATTCATGAAGGAAGAAGACGGGGCTGAATGAGGGTCATCAGAATTGTCCTGGTCCGGTGATTCGGTTTCTGCGTTCCCGGAAATTTTGGCAAGCGTATGAATGGACTGGGATGTGACGCCGAGCAGCAGGCGTTCTCCCATCACATCCACCAGCACAATCCGTTCTTTGGGCGCCACATGGGAGGTGGCAAGAATCTTTATGGGATTGGACCGGCCCGTGGAACCACCCTGGTAGACAAACCGGCGCAGGATAAAAACAAAAAACACCAGCACGGCAAGCACCACGCACAGCATTGCGGCGCTTTTGAGCATCGTCATCCATAAATCGGGTGTCCCGATAACATCCGTGGTAGCGGCCATGGCATCCATCTTATTTTCTCCCTTATATCTGAACTGAAATAAAACAACAGCCGCTACCGCAGTGACTTCACCCGTTCCACCGGGCTGATGATATCGGTCAGCCGGACACCGAACTTCTCATTGACCACGACCACCTCGCCTTTTGCCACCAGCTTCCGGTTTATATAGATCTCCAGTGGCTCCCCTGCGAGTTTTTCCAGCTCCACGATAGATCCCTGGCCGAGCTGAAGCAGCTCGTTGACCAGCATCTTTGTCCGACCGAGTTCAACGGAAAGCTCAAGGGGGATATCCAGAATCATGTCCAGATCCGTACCGATAGCCCCTTCTATTTCCTGTCCCCCGTTTTCCGGAGCTTGTGCATTTCCATTGGTCTCTTTAGTGGTATTTGCGTCCGCCATGGTATCCCTCTTGATTTTAGCTGTTAAAGAGTGGCCATCCATAAATTGCTATTTTGCCTGATTTCTGCGTCAGACTCAAATTTTAATCCTCAAAATACGCCAAGTATTCCTCCGGTTAAAATTTTCGCCTTCCTTGAACTCGACCAAAATATCTAATTTCTGGACGGACACTAAAGAATGGCTTCATGAAGAGCTTCCGGTCCATCTGCACGGCATTTTTGCATAAGGGGTCGTCGCAAAATAAGTTGGGCAAATTTGGCGCCGAAATTTTTTCCGTCTTCGAGACGCGAGGAGGGAGAATAGCAAGCTATTTGATCGACGAAGCAACAAAGAAGACGGGAAAAAGAACAAGCCAAATGGTCAATTTATTTTGTGACGAACCCTAAGTAACGCGGGCACCAGCCGGGTTGACTTCTTACCATTATTCTATTTCATAAACATTTTTTTATTCATACTTTTCTTTGCTCGTCCAAAGACCTGTCTGCGTGCGACGCACAGGCAGGAAAAACCGCCCCTGCTCGGCTGCGCTGCAAGGGGCTGGGCACGTGTTGCTGTTATGGTTTTTTCGGCAAACTGACAGGCATGGCGCCAATCTCCGAAAACCTATAAAATCAAAAAGTTTGTAAAAAATTAAATCCCTTGGAAGTGCAATTACCCTATAGTTTCAGGGCCTGAAACCCCCTGTGTACACCGGGGTATCCCGTTAGTTTGGGCACGCCTTCTACGTAGGCTTGAACCTTTGCGCCTGCATCCTGGTCCAGTTGAATCACATCGCCCTTCTGCAGTTTTAGCAACCGCGCCCCGTTTATTTCCGTGGTGCCCAGTTCCACGGCACATTCCACTACGGCACCGAAAATGATCTCTTTCAGCCGCCGCTGCCAGTGATAATCGATATCAAGGGTTTCGGCCTGGAACCCCGATGAAAGGATGCTTCGAATGGGTTCGATCATGGCATAGGGCATGCAGAGAATGATTTTGCCCACCGCCTGATCCAGCTCCACTTCATATTTGATCACGATCACCATGTCCTCCGGCAGCACCACGGCGGCGAACTGGGGGTTCACCTCCGACCGCACCAGGCTGGGTTGAATTTTCTTGACCGGCTGCCAGGCTTCCTCCAGGTCATTCAGGCATGTGGTGACGATCCGGTTGATCATAATGTTCTCGATGGAGGTAAATTCCCGGCCCTCGATCTTGGTGGCCCCGCCGCCGCTGCCGCCGAAAAATTTGTCGATCAGGTTGAATACCAGGCGGCTTTCCAGCACCAGCAGGGAATGGCCCCGAAGCGGCTCCATGCGGAAAACATGCAAACTGGTGGGCACCGGCAGCGAGCGGATAAACTCATAAAACTTGACCGTGTTGACCCCTTCGGCATTGATATCCAGTGTGGTGTGCAGCATATTGGACATGCTCACCCTCAGGTTGCGGCCCAGCCGCTGATTAATCACATCAAAGGTGGGCATGCGATCCCGTATGATCAACCGGGATTGATTGGAAAAATCATAGGGGACAACTTCACCTTCGACAGGCGCCTTATCCGCCTCAGCCTTGACCTTTCCTTCACTCAGACCCGACAGCAGGCTGTCCACCTCTTCCTGTGATAATATTTCACTCATCGCCCGTCCTCACTGAATGATGAAATCCACGAAGTATATATTCTTAATCTTCCCGTTAATCAGCAGGCGGTTGAGCTTGATCAGCAGCTCATTTTTCAGGGTAATCTTATCCTGAACGTCCCGCAGTTCATCGGCCGTTTTGGTGCCCAGGTGCATCAGAACCGCATCCCGGAGTTGCGGCAGCCGGCGGTCCAGCTCCGCTTTCAACATCTCTCCGGAATACTCCATCTCGATTTCCACTTTTAAATACCGTCGCCGACCGTCGTCTTCCTCAGTGCTTTTCAGGTTGACCACAAAGGGATCCAGCTCAAAGACACTGCCAAACGGACTGGGCTGCCCCTTATTCCCGGCGGTTTCGCCCGTCTGACCGGCAGAAGCTTTTTTCTTTGTATCCTTTTCTGAATCCGCCCCGCCCTTACCGACGAGAAACCACCACGCGCCCCCGCCGCCGACGGCCAGCACCAGAACAGCAACGCCGATAATGATCCATTTTTTCATACCGCCCGGCTGTTTCGTCTCTTCGGCGCCATCCACTCCTTTATCTTCGGCCCCTTCGTTTACGGGCTGGTCATCTGCCATGTTCGGTTCCTCCACAAATCACTGGGCTGTCAAAAATCCGTTACCATTCTCCCCTGTCCGAACCGTCAATCGTTTAAAGAACAGGGGCTAAAAAGCAGGTTTCGGCACCTTCAGTATGAACTCAACCCGCCGGTTCTTTGCCCGGTTTTCCGGCGTGGTGTTGGGCAAATAGGGCAGGGACGCGCCGTAACCGCCTGCTGCCAGCTTGTTTTTATCAAGCCCCACGCTGTCGGTGAGATAGTAAACCACGGTAAGGGCGCGATACACTGACAGTTCCCAGTTGGATGAATACTGTGCCGTGTTCAGCGGCTGGGAATCCGTATGTCCCATCACCAGAATATCATTAGAAGTTGTAGCAAGAAGCTTGCCAATAATGTCAAGCAGGTACAACCGGTCGGCTTTTATACCCGCTCCACCGGACTTAAACAGATTATCCACCCCCAGGCTCACCACCACGCCCCGGTTATCCTGAAAAATCCGGATTCTGTCCCTTGCCCCCGCCGCCATACCGCTCCGCCCCGCCAACACCTCCGAGGCTTCCATCACTTTGTTCAGCCGCTCTTGTACGGCGGCCTCCTGCTTTATCACCACCGGTTTGATGGACAGCTGCTCCAGCACGCTGACACGGCTATTGGCATAATCCAGAGGACCAACGGCCTGGGGGGTTTTGGGGAGCCTGCCGGGCGCTGTCTCCTTTTCCCGGTCTGTCTCTTCCTGCTTTTCTGCCTGATCCTGCCGCTGGTCATGGACAATTTCATTCTTCACCACCACCGGCTTGACGACCATATCCTCCAGGGCAATCATTTTTGAACGGGGATAGTCAAGGGGCCCCACGGAGCTTGAAACATGACGCACGACATCCTTCAGGTTTTCCCCCTCCATGGATTTCATGGTCAGGAGCAACACGAAAAAGGTCAGCAGCAGCATCAACAAATCGGCAAAGGTGGTCATCCACGCATTGGGATCAATCTCGCCGCCGCCGGCATTATCTTGCTTCTTTCTGCGGGGCATTGCACCTATCCCTTGTTACTGATTTTCAGAAAAAACATTGAAGAAAAAGTCCTCAAAGGTAAACACCCCCCTTTGTTCGCCCAAACTCTTTTCGTGGGGAAATAATATCTCAATACGCCGGTTGAGCCGCCGGGTCCGGATGGTGTTGTTGGCATAAACCGGCTTCTGATCGCCCCAGCCGAAAGCGGTGAGCCGTTCCGCCGCAACCCCGCAGTTATCCTTGAAATATTGAAGCACCCGAAGGGCCCGGAGGGCGGAAAGCTCCCGAATGGTCATGCCGGTCTTCCGGTAAATGGGGACATTATCCATGTGGCCGGATATCTCAACGGCATCTTTTCCCTCCCGAATCTTCTCGCACAGATTGTCCAGCAGCGAACCGGCGCCGGGTTTGAGCTCGCTCTCATACTGGTCGAACAGAAGGGAGGCCGCAATGCGGAGCGACGTTCCCCGGGGGCCGGTTGACACGGAAAGGTTGTTGGTGATCCGGGCCTGATCACCCACGCCCTCGGCGACGGCGGAAAAATCCAACCCTCCGCCCCGAAGGTTCGAAGACTCCTCATCCAGTGACTCATCCGACCATTTAATAACGGAATATCCGCCTGAAAGAAAACCGAAGGCGTCCCGGATAGAGCCGATTGCCTCCCTGCGGCGCAGATCGTCAACCACGGCAAAGGCGTTCAATAAAATAAAAAACGCCAGCAGGATGATGAACAGCGAGACCGTCATCATCTGAAGCATGCCGCTGCCCGCGGTTTCCTCTTGCGGTTGTTTTCGTTTTCGTGCCATGGGGTGCCTTTTCAGGGGCCACGATACAGTTGCAGTTGCCGTATTGCCCTTTTGCCGCCGGTTAGCGAAGCTTGAAATTTGAAATTAAACATTGGGAATTCGCTCCGAATATCAAATTTCCAATTTCCAATTTCAAGCCTGCGTCGGCATCCATTATCGACCAATACCGAACGCGTTTTAAAAGCCATCTAAACCAAGACAATCACGCATCACCTTCCCGCTCTTTGGGCGGCATATAGGCCAGCATCTTCTGTTCGAGAATACGCGGGTTATCGCCTTTGGCCAGCCCCAGCACGCCGGTTACCACCATCTCCTTGACAAGGGTCTCCTCCTTGCTGCGGGTCTTGAGTTTTCCGGAAATGGGCATGAAGATCATATTGGCCATGACCGATCCATAAAACGTGGTCAGCAGGGCCACGGCCATGGCCGGACCGATGGAACTGGGGTCATCCATGGTCTGGAGCATCTGGACCAGGCCGATAAGGGTCCCGATCATACCCAGGGCCGGCGCGAACGCCCCCATGGTGGCAAATATCTCGGACCCGAGCCGGTGGCGTTCCTGAAGAAACTCGATTTCGGTTTCTAGAATATCCTGAATCGATTCGGGTTCCAGGCCATCGACAGAGAGTTGAAGCCCTTTTTTAACGAATTCATCCTCCACATTGTTCACATCGTTTTCAAGGGCCAGCAGCCCTTCTTTTCTGGCCTTGCCGGCAAAATCCAGAAAAAGCTTGCTGATCTGCCTGGATGACTGAAGCCTGGAAAGAAACACGTTCTTTACCACCGCAAAGGACCCCATTACCTCCCGGAGGGGGTAGTTGATCATGGTAGCACCCAGGGTACCGCCCACCACGATCATCAGCGCCTGTGGACTGATGAACAGGGTGAGCCCGCCGCCGGTGGCAATGGCAAGAATAACCAGCCCGAATGCGGAAACGATGCCGATAAGTGTTGCAATATCCATTGGAAATCCGTGATGTTGAAAAACCTGGGTTGATAATCAAACAGTTTCCCGGCGATTTCCCGCGTCCTGCGAAGCAGGACCTCGCGATTGTTGTTTAACTGCCGGCACCACGACAGGCGGCATCTCGCACGGGATAAATGTTCGGTCAGTGAAAGGTGAAAAGCTTATAACTATACTATATCACAAAGCAAGCCGCATGCCAAGGGCAAAGCGGTTATTTTCACGGCTAATTTGTTCCAAACCGTTAACATTCTATTGACGGGCGGCCCGGGAATTTTTTGTCATTTTCAGATAGTCCAGCACCGCTCTGGTGTTTATGTAGTGTCCGAACGAAAACTAGGATTTTTCGTTAAGATCAAGGA
>JAXHVL010000081.1:0-10129 GCA_034189225.1 Thermodesulfobacteriota bacterium | reverse complement strand
GGCGAACCTTGTGTTCGCCCTCTGATCGGGCGAACACAAGGTTCGCCCCTACAAATGATTCCTCGAGATTAAGATAGGCACGCCGTATCTTGAACTTTTTACTGGTATCAATCAAGGTTAAAGCCCCCGCCTTTAGGCGGGCAGATTTATCACTCCCTTTTAATGTGCTATATTTAAATAAATGTCGGTTTTTACCGGGCATCTATTTGATGCATATATCTTCGTGCCCTTCGTGGTAATAAATACCCAATCAAATGAACCACGAATCCACACGAATATATCCCCTCTCTGGCCCCTGTGGCGCAAAAGTGTCCCGCATGCGGTGGGACGCTGGGCCCACGCACCTTACAGATTACGGAAAAACCGTTGGCAGGAAGGCATACACTTGGGGTGAGCCTGCGAAACGCGGCATGATGCTAGTGTTATGTCAATTGTCAAATGTCAATAAAATCCTGATGGTCCGGTCAGCGGACCGCTACATGTGCACTCTTATGCCGCCATCGGCAAGTGTAGCGGAAGCCTTCAGGCTTCCAGGTTCCAGGTGGCATAAATAACTATTCTCTGTTGACATGATGCTAGTTGAGGAGCTGAACCGGGTCCTGCTGCCGCACCACCCGCATTTCGGATTTGTCCGGAGGGATGATGACAGTGTCGGTGTGCATGGGCTGAAAATCCAATGCTTTCTCGCGGTCCGGTATCACGGCGTCCATGCCGCATATTTCCGAGGCCAATACGTAGGTGCCCTTGGCATGGCCCACCACGCCGGGCCGAAGCTTTTTCCGGTCCTGCACCATAAAAACGGTGTTGTCCGGAAGGCATCCGATCACGCAGTTGGGACCGTCAATGATCAGCCGGCGGCAGGACTGCTTCAGGGACCGAAGGAGGGCAGCGTCCGGGTGTCGGTCCAGGTCCTCGGTCTGCAAAGGGGTGATGATGTGCTTGTAAGCGGCTACATCAAGGCCCAGGCGTTCCACGGTATAATGGAGAATATGGGTGAACACCTCGGAGTCCGACATGTAGCCGGTGTAGCCGGGAAACCCGCGGGACATCAGAAAATCACGATTGGGGATAAAGGCCGTGTTCTCGCCGTTGGTCATGCTGGTATACCCCTGAAGAAAAAACGGGTGGCAGGCGTAAAGGTCGATTTCATAGTTGGTGTTCTGCCGGCCCTGCACCATGATCACCCGGGCGGCCAGTTCGTCCCGGCCCAGGTCGAGATAGCGGGCAATATCCATAGGGTCGCCGATTTCCTTGATCATGATGGTATCGGGCCAGAACGAAAAGACGATCATGTCCCGTTCTTTTTCGCCCATCCGACGAAGCTCTAGCTGGAGGTTCATGAGCCGCTGTTTTTTCTCATCCTCCGAAAGGTCTTCCCACTCGATGGGGTATTCATAGGCCCGGACCAGGTAAATGTCCCGCTTGGGAACCCCGGACGGCTGAGTTTTCGGCAGCTTGAAGGAAAGTCGATACTTGGTCATGAAACCCAGGTTCAGCAGGTGCCGGTCCAGCCGTTTGACGCCGGCGGCGCTGAAAATGCCGGAAAGCACTGGCGCGTCCTTCATGGCGGCAAACGGACCGCCAAGGTCGCGCAGAAAAATCCCCAGTCCGGACCCGTCATAGCCTTCCTTCATGACGTTCAGGCCGCAAAGGGCGAGGTCCGGCGACACAAAATCGTTGCTGGTTATGGCAAGCAGGCGGCACATTGATTCTTTTTCCGTTTATGTTTGACGGCTTCGTAAAAAGTCCAATAGCAGCAAAGCGAGGCATCTCTCGTCATGTCACGTACGGCTAAGTACGCTCCATTCCTCGAGATACATCGACGCCTTGATCTTGAACTTTTTACTTTGCCGTCTGCAAGCGACTTTTTACGAGTATATCATATTTGATGGTACAGCTTAATAATTAGTGGCACTGAAAGTCAAGCAATAATATTAAGTTATGTATGGCCAGGCAAGACGATTGAATAAATGCCGGTTTTGGGGTAAATTGGAGATATGGACAGAAATGAAAACGCCCCCATCGACCGATACATCAAGGCGCTGACCGATATCAGCCAGGCCATTACCTCGGACCTGTTTCTCGAGGACCTGCTCAAGCTGATCGTCATGCTCACGGCCCGGGTGATGAACGTGGAGATCTGCTCCCTCTGGCTGGTGGACGACAGCGAGGACCCGCCCGTCATTCATCTGAAGGCCACACAGGCCCTGGCGCCGGAATATGTCAAGGACCGGTCCCTTCAGTTTGATGAAGGGGTTGTGGGTCACGTGGTATCCACCCGACAGCCGCTGATTATCAAAAATGTATTAAAAAGCCGGCGGTTCAAGGAAAAGGACATGGCCCGGAGCCTGGGACTGGTTTCCATGGTGGGCGTGCCCCTGGAGCTGAAGGAACAGAAGGTCATCGGGGCATTGAATTGTTTCACCAGCGAACCCTATGATTTCAACGAAACAGAGGTCAATCTGCTTCATGCCGTGGCCAACCAGGCGGCCGTGGCCATTCTGAACGCCGAGCTGATGGTTAAGACCAAGGTGATCCAGGAAGAGCTGGAGAATCGCAAAATGATCGAGCGGGCCAAGGATATTCTCATGCAGCGCCGGAACATCAACGGTTCCGAGGCCCATCGCTGGATGCAGAAACGCAGCATGGATTCCCGAAAGTCCATGCGCCAGATCGCCGAGGCGGTCCTGCTGTCCGAAGAAATCTTTCCTGAATAATCTTTGACGGCTTCGTAAAAAGCGCCCAGCGCCACGCACGGCGTTTTTGCAGAAAGGAACGTGGGCTTGGATCGGCATTTTTACCGTGATTACTTTAAACAAACCATTTTTCTTTCATACTTTTCTTTGCTCGCCCAAAGAAAAGTATGCAAAAGAAAGGGCGCCCCGCAGCTTGGCCTCCGGCTTCCCTCGCAGGAACGGTTTTTTCGGCGCGGGCAGAAACTCGCCTGTCTTTTTGTGCAGATGCGATAAGCCTCGTCTGCTCAAACAGTCTGCCCGCGTCTTCCGAAAAAACCGCCCCTGCTCGGCTGCGCTGCAAGGGGCGGGGCACGTGTTGCTGTTCAGTTGTTTCGGCAAACTGGAAAACCTGGCAATAAACTGAAAAATTGAATAAAATTGACTTGTTTACAATAAATTGGCAGATTAAGTTCCTCGGCCGTCCAATGGCTGCGTTGCGCTGGTGCTCTTGGGGTAAAAAAATTGCTTGACATTCAACTTCAGTATAACTAACATTACGGAGATAAAAATAAGTATGAATGGACCGGCGGCACAATGGGGTGCCCCTGCCATTCAAATAACAGCGGTATTCAGTCGAGACAAAGACAAAGGCGTCGATTCACGCGATACGTGTCGTGAACAGGCGCCTTTTTTGTTTTCAGGGCATTTATTCACGCCTTATCCAAATACCCAAATATCAATGACCGATAAAGGAGATATGGAAAATGGACATGAGATTTTCAAAAAGCAATGACGTGTTAGGGACAACAAACCGAGGCAATCCCGCCGAATCCAGCCTGTGTACGCTTTGCCGGGCGGATTGCCAGGGCAAATGTGAAACATGGCTTTCCAGCCTGGTGGGCCGGAAGCTTCTGTATCCCCGGGATTTCGGGGTTGTTACCGCCGGCGCCAACAGCACCACCCACGTGGGGGTGTCGTATAACTCCCTGCGGATTCAGGGGTACGCCTACGGCGCGCATGGCCTGGGCCAGGGCCTGAGCAGCGATCCGGATGACTGTATCTTCCCCAACGTGGACCTGACCACCGAGTTCGGTAATGAAATCAAGACAAAGGCCCGGATTCCGCTGATGACCGGTGCCCTCGGGTCCACCTTTATCGCGGCCAAGTACTGGGATTCCTTTGCCGTCGGCGGTGCGCTCATCGGAATTCCCATTGTTGTGGGCGAGAACGTGGTGGGCGTTGACCGGGAATCCGAGATGAGCAACGGCAAGATCGCAAAGGCGCCGGAGCTGGACCGCCGGATCGACACCTACCTTCGCTACTTTGACGGGTACGGGGCCATCATCGTTCAGCTCAACGTGGAAGACACCCGCAACGGCGTGGCCGAATACGTGGCCGACAAATACGGCGACAAGTGCATCATCGAACTCAAATGGGGCCAGGGCGCCAAGGACATCGGCGGTGAAATTCAGGTGACCAGCCTGGATTACGCTCTGTTCCTCAAAAAACGCGGTTATGTGGTGGACCCCAATCCGGAGCTCCCCGAGGTACAGGAGGCTTTCAAGGGAGGGTCTATCAGTTCCTTTGCCCGTCACAGCCGGCTGGGCGGCACCAACCTGAGCAAGGCGGAGCTGGTGCGAGAGGATTTCATGAAGTCTGTTGAGTATCTGCGCAGCCTGGGCTTCAAACGCATCTCCCTGAAAACCGGTTCCTACGGCATGGAAGAACTGGCCATGGCCATCAAGTTCGCCACCGACGCCAAGCTGGACCTGCTGACCATGGACGGTTCCGGCGGCGGTACGGGCATGAGCCCCTGGAACATGATGCAGAGCTGGGGCGTTCCGTCCATCAACCTGCATTCCAAAGCCTATGAATACGCAAGTATTCTGGCGGCCAAAGGCGAAAAGGTCGTGGACATGTCCTTTGCCGGCGGGTTCGCGCTGGAAGACAGCATCTTCAAGGGCATCGCCCTGGGCGCGCCTTATACCAAGCTGATCTGCATGGGCCGCAGCCTGATGATTCCCGGCTTCCTTGGCGCCAATATCGAAGGCGTGCTGCACCCGGAAAGACGGGAAGCGCTGAACGGCAACTGGGACAGCCTGCCCAAGACCGTCAACAATCTTGGCAGCAAGGCCGAAGAGATTTTCGCCTCCTATTACGATGTCCAGCACAAGGTGGGCAAGGACGAGATGAAGAATATCCCTTACGGGGCCATCGCGCTGTGGACCCTGGCGGACAAGCTTTCCTGCGGCCTGCAGCAGCTCATGGCCGGTGCCCGGAAGTTCTCCCTGGACAAGATCACCCGGGACGACATTTTCGCGGGCAATCGGGAAACCGCTGAAGAGACCGGCATCCGCCACGTGGCCGACGCCAACGATGAAACCGCGAAAAAGATACTCAACGCCTAAAATCTTTTCTGGTTCCGTTGAAGATAAACCTGGAAGAAACACCGCCTTTTCGGACAACCGGAGAGGCGGTGTTTTACTTGTGAGTGCAGATGTTTATCCGCAAAAAACATGTATCTTCAGGGGTTCGGCAGCTGGATCAGCTGCTTGGCGGCCTGTTCATCGGCGACAACGTGATTCTGTATGACGATGCCGGCAGTCTGGCATCGGTGTTCTGCCTGAATTTCATTCAGGAATCCCAGGCCCGGAACAAGCCGATCATTTATGTAAGCTTTGACTGCTCCCCCAAGAGCCTGCTGGAAAAACTGGGGCCGCTGGCAGAGAACCAGCACCTGACGATTCTGGACTGCTTTACCAACGGCAAGGGTGACAGCTCCGAGATATTTACCAGCTTTTATGAAAAAAACGGGGCCCAGTGGCCCTATCACGTGATCAAGGTGAATGAGCCGTGGAAGCCGGACCAGTTGGCCGAGGCCATTTACGGCTTGCACGGCACCATGACCGGTGATGTGCGGTTCGTGTTTGAAAGCCTCACCGGCATGCAGGACCTGTGGGGCGGTGAAGACCATATTTTGAAATTCTATTCCCATGCCTGCCCGCGGTTGTATGAACTGGACACCATCGCTTACTGGATCGCTGAAAAGGGGGCCCACTCAAGCCGCCTGAAAGCCCATATCAACCGGATCGCCCAGGTGGCCATCGACCTGTCCATCAAACGCGGCAAATCCGCCCTGACCATCCGCAAGGCCGACAACCGGGACCCGGATGCCCTGAACCGGCCCTGCGGGTTCTGGACCGAAGGGCTTGCCATCCGGTTTGAAGACGAAAAGCAGCCGGCCCGCCAGGTCAATCTCGGGGGCCGCATCAAGGAATTGCGGCTGAAAAAAGGACTCTCCCAGAAAGAGCTGGCAAAGCTCGTGGGGGTGACCCCCAGCACCATTTCCCAGGTGGAAAGCAATTCCATCTATCCCTCCCTGCCGGCCCTTTTCAAGATGGCCGAAACCCTGTCCGTGGCCGTGGGCTCATTTTTCAGGCCCGGTCCGGACAGCATGGCAAAAACCGTTTTTACGCCGGAAGACGGCGCGCCGGTGAACTTTGCGGATATGCCGAAAGACACCATCGCGGGCAGACTGCTCACCCCCGTGGACCTTGAGGCCGGGGTTGAGCCCTTCCGGATCGAAATTCTCCCCGGGACCATCCTTCCGGCCCATTTCTTCGTCCACAAGGGCGAAGAAATGGGTTACCTCATATCCGGCACCCTCAAGACCACGATCCACAATCAGACCCGCACCGTCAATGCCGGTGACCTGATCCATCTCTCCACAGACATGCCCACCCAGTGGGAAAACCCCGGCCCCGAACCCGCCGTGCTGCTGTGGCTGAAGATCAAGTCCGGCTGATGTTCACCGCGACGTTTGGTAACCCGCATTGTTTTACAACAATAAGAGGACAAACGGGGCCCTGCGGGTTGTTTATCTGTTCAGCGAGATGTCATCAACCATGCCGCTGCCCCGGATAAGAAATCCGTTTATCTCCAGCAGTGTATTGTCGGGCTGAGCATCGGCAAGATCTGCGGCAATATTCCGTTCAAAGGTTCGCCACGTGCTGTCGGCTGCATCAGCGCCAAGACCGTGGTGGACATATTCGCCCGTGCCCAGGTAGTCAACATCCCGGGGTTTATAATAAATATAACGATGCCCATTCGATGTTTCACAGTCAAAATAGAGGGTGAAATTTTCACTGTAGTTCATTCGCCATCGGGCCACAAACTGGGTCTTGTTGTTCCATTTGCCCCCATCTTCCAGCCGCAGCCGGTAGCCGTTGGCGGTGCCGTCGCCGATGAACTGGATGGCCTGGTTCCCGCTGTCCGCTACGTTCGTGATGGTGGCGTCGGCCGGATTGTTATCGTAAATATCCCAACCATTAATGGTGCCGTCTTCTGCGTTTTCATAGATGGTGATATCAAACACACATTCGTATGCCCCAAGGTCAATGGTTTCATTCTGGATACGCAGTTCACCGCCCAGGTCCGCGGGCTCGGGATTGGCAGCATTATCGCCCGCATCAACACAAGGGGAGCCTGCCCTCAGTCGCAGATCGCCGCCGGCTGCATCTGCGAACAGCGGATCGGCATCAATATTATTGCCGTTATCAGCGCCCAGGGCCGTATCCCAAGCATCGCTGCCGCCGCTGTTTTCAATATCACAATAGGCAAAAAGCGGCGCAGCACCGCCGTCATTAAAAACTTCCGGGCCGGTGGGGGCTTGATTGCTCCAGAGTATTGTGTTCACCAGGTCCGGGTTTACGGCAGCGCTGCCTCCCTCTTTATTGTTATTGATGCCGCCGCCTTCAAAAGTGGCGCTGTTGTTGCTGATGGTACAATTAATCAGCGCCGGAGTGCTGATACCGCCATTCGACCCCAAACTCTCAACACCGCCGCCATAGTCGGCCATATTGTTGCTGAAAACACAGTTTATCAGGTTGGGGCTGGTGGTGCCGTTATCCGCCATATTCATCATGCCGCCGCCGTCAACACTTGCATTGCCGTTGAACGAACAGCTGATCAATTCCGGATTGGAAATGCCGCCATCTGATCCTTCATTTGCCATCCCGCCACCGAAATAATCCGCCATATTGTTGCTGAAAATGCAATTTGTCATGCTGGGCTTGCAGATACTGCCATTCTCGCGACTGGAATTCAGCATGCCGCCGCCGTAGTAAGCCATGTTGTTGTCGAAAATACAGTCTGTCATGGTGGGGCTGCCGGTGCCGCCCCATGCCTGGTTTGCCATGCCGCCGCCATTCGCACTGGAGTTGTTGCTGAACGTACAGTCCACCAAAACCGGGTTGGCGATGCCCCCATTCATTCCTGTATTGCACATGCCGCCACCGTCGGAATCGGCCGTGTTGCTGCTGAAAATACAATTTGTCATGGCCGGGCTGCCGGTACCTCCGTCAACTGCTAAATTTACCATGCCACCGCCAACGAGTCCCAGATTGCCACTGATGGTGCAGTTGGCGATTTGCGGGCTGCCGGTATTTCCCTCACCTTCTGTGTAATTATAGATGCCCCCGCCACACATTTCATGCCCCATTTCCATGGCGTCGGAAACCGCAAAACCAGCGGTAATGGTAAACCCGTCCAGAACCGTCTGGTTGCTCACACCAATAAAGCTGACCACACTATAGACATTGTCCTGAAAAAGGCTGAATTCGCCAGTATCATCCCGATTCAGATCCCCGTTCAGGATCGTCTCATTTGCTTCCCAATCCCGCTCCTCCGCAGTGGCTTCGGCTCCGGCAAACCCGCCGTACACCTTAACGCCGCTGGCAATATTAAAGGTTAAGTCTCTGGGATCTGATACGCCGCCGGCCACTCCGGTGCCTTCATCCGGATAATAGGTGCCGCCGGCCACCCAGACCTCAGGAAAATCCCCGGCAATAGAACCGGCCGCTCTGAGCGCATCCTGAAGGCTGGTAAACGCTTCATCCCAGGAAGTGCCGTTATCACTGCCGGTAGCCGCCGGATCAACATAAATCGTTCCGGTACAAATATGGTAAGATGTTGGGTCCGTTCCGCCTGTATACTCGTCAAGATTTGTCACACGATCAAAATCAGCGTCCGCATCGGCGTCGGTCGCATCCAGCGGATCAAGGCCATACTCCACCTCCCATCCATCCGGCATGCCGTCTGCATCCGTATCCGTATCGCAGGGGTCGGTCTCGCCTTCATCAACAGCACCATCGCCGTTCAGGTCTTCTTCGCCGTCGAGAAGGCCGTCATCGTCGGTATCATCGTCACAGGGATCGGTTTCGCCGGCATCAAAAACACCGTTTCTGTTGGCATCTTCCGTGCCGTCCAAAATGCCATCGTCATCGGTGTCCGCGTCATCATAAAGCGTACACACACCAGGATCGGTTTCAAGGGCATCAAGCAGCCCGTCCTCGTCTGTGTCAGGCGGGATTGATTTGGAGACCCGGCTGCCGTTGCTGTTATAGGCATATGTGATAACCATCTGCCCGTCATTGTAATCAGTGCTGACAAGCCGGTTTCGATCATCATAGGTGTAAGTTACGGCACCATAAAGACTGGATGCCCAGACCAGTGACAGCATCAGCGTCAGGCAAATGAAACCGGTTTTTTCGAATATGCGTTGCATCGTTAGAGTTGCCCCCCTTTTTTAAATCACTTTTTCAGCCCCAGAACGGACCTTTAAAGACTTTTTGTGGCTGCTCTTTACGTTCTTTTTTCCTTGTTTCAATTCAATGTCATCAACGAAAGCGCCTCTCAATCCATGTAGGTTGGGTTGAGCGTATGCGAAACCCAACAACATCAATATTTCCCATAACCCCGTTTCCAAAAGCGCCCACTCCTGCCAAACACGGTTTTTGCCGTCCGTAAACCACGGGGACCCGGCTACCATGAAGATCATGAAGTTGAAATTATAGTAAGTGTTTATCCTTCATGCGCTTCATGTCCTTCATGGTTAAAAAATTGTTTGACACTATGTTTCCGGGCAGTTCAAACAAGGATCGTCCTTTGTTGCCGGCCCTCAAACCGCTCTGCTTCAGGCCCAAAACGAGCATTTAAGGACTTCTTGTGACCTGTTTCTGTTGTATTTATTCCTTATTCAGTCGGTTGCCCTGGTCCGTCCCAGATTACACTCGCACACGATCACAGAAGGCAAATGTGAAAATATGAAGAGCGGCCCCCAGGCCCTGCCATGCCCGCACGGTACAAATCGAGGTTGGTCGGCAGAATGGGGTGCGCTTTTTACGGGTGCGGCGTAAAAAGGGCAAAACCCCTGGAACCCATCTGATTGATCTCCTCCGCATGGTTCCAGGGTTTTGGCGTTTTTTTGACCATAAAATTGATCTCTTTCCTTATGGCTGTTGGGCAAAAAAACCGTCAGCCCACCACTCGCATACGTCCTACGTCCCACAATATCTGACCTCAAGAATCCCAGAATAATTGACCCTGGAATGAGTTGACCGTATGCGGTCAACTCATTCCAAATTAGCACAATAAACAGGTCATGAGAAGGATTT
>JAXHVL010000080.1:0-14123 GCA_034189225.1 Thermodesulfobacteriota bacterium | reverse complement strand
TAATTTCCCGGAGGCGGTGGAATACTTGAAGGCCTTTGAACCTCACAAGCAAGCTGAAAGGCGAGATGCCCTGGCAGCCATGATGCCGGATTTGCTCAAATCCTTCTCATGACCTGTTTATCGTGCTAATTTGGAATGAGTTGACCGCATACGGTCAACTCATTCCAGTGTCAATTATTCTGGGATTCTTGAGGTCAGATATTGTGGGACGTAGGAGAAAGGCGACCCGGCAATATTTTGGAGGAAAGCATGGAAAATAGTGAAAAAACAATCGTGCTTGACGATTATGAAAAAGAAATTCTGGAAGCGTATGAAGATGGCCGGTTGAAACCATCGGCATCACAGCCGGATTATCAGGCAATCGCCAGGCAGACCATGAAAAAAGACCGTAAAATTAACATTCGGATTACCGACAACGACCTTTCCGCCATTCAGCGCCGTGCGGCCCGGGAAGGGATTCCCTACCAGACACTCATCGGCAGTGTCCTGCACAAATATGCCAGCGGTTTTCTGAAAGAAGTAAATTCGGATCGGTATTAGCGTTAACCCCTGCGCGTATGATACCGCCTCGCCCTCTTCCATGGACATGGTTTCCCGGGGCGGTGGCGGCTGGAAACCGTGATGCCGCCGCTTGAACTGCCAGATCAAATCCACGAGATAGCGCCCGCCGTCAAAATCGCCGTCAAAGAACCAGCACACATACCGGGCCAGGTATTCGTTCAGGGCATCGCCGGTTTCCAGGTCGGCCCAGAAGGATGGATCGGCATTGAGGCGGCACACCGCGTCTAAAAAGCAGTCATCCACTTTTTCCTGGGGCAGGGCTTGGGGAAACTGCCGGGCGATCTCACTGGAAAAGTTGCCCGCCAAGTTGAAGATAACAAAGGCATAGCTCTTTTTTTCATGGGCCTGCAAGACCTGCTCCATCTCCATAAACTGCTGCTCGATTTCGTCCCGGGATTTTTCCAGCAGTCTACGGTAGAGGGTTTTCGGCGCCCGGTGGAGCCGTGACTGGTCCATCTCGCCGAATCGAAGGTAGTGCATGCGGCGCTTATCAAACATATGGAACGCTTCGGTCTGACAGCGTTGTTTCTGCTTTCGGCGAAGCGTTTGACGCCCGGCCGGCGGCCGGGAAAAGCCTTCAATGACCCGGCGGGATTCCGGGTCAATAAACGGCCAGAGCACCTGTTCCAGTGCTTCATTATTCGGTTCCATCCCTTTTGCTTCGAGCGCGTCGCACAGGGCCTCGTCAAAATAAAACGCATACCCGTTATCCGGGTAAACAATCCAGTTCTCCGGGGCAGTGCCCAGCTCCACCAGGTCCCGGCTTTTGAACGTATCGCCGTCGGCCACACTTTCCCGGATGATATAATGGATTTTTTTATTTATACGCTTTCTGGCAAGATACATGGTGCCCACCAAAGAAATTCATTTTTACCATAAGTTAAGGACTGATCGGCAAAAAATAATGGAAAGCTGCGTTTCGCCCTTGCCACCCGTTGAACAGGTCTCTGCTGCCTGATTCGTGTTCATTCATGCACGAATATGCCCATGAATTTCCGTGAGAAATAAAGAAATTGGACTTCCAAGGAACTTAATCTGCCAATTTATTATAAACATATCAATTTATTCAATTTTTCAGTTTATTGCCAAGCTTTTCAGTTTGCCGTAACAACTGAACAATAACACGTGCCCAGCCCCTTGCAGCGCAGCCGAGCAGGGGCGGTTTTTTCGGAAGACGCGGGCAGACTGTCTGAGCAGACGAGGTTGAGCGCACCTGCACGACAAGACAGGCGAGTTTCTGCCCGCGCCGAAAAAACCGCTCCTGCGAGGGTAGCCGAAGGCCCAGCTGCGGGGCGCCCTTTCTTTTGCATACTTTTCTTTGATGGCTTCGTAAAAAGTCCAATATCTTTGTTGCGCTGCATTTCTCGTCATGTCACGTACGACTAAGTACGCTCCATTCCTCGAGATTTGCGCGCCTCGATCTTGAACTTTTTACTTTGCCATCCCAAATTCGACTTTTTACGAGTGTATCTTCTTTGGGCGAGCAAAGAAAAGTATGAATGAAAAATTGGTTGCTTAGAGCAATCACGGTAAAAACTCGACAAGCCCACGTTACTTTCTGCAAAAACGCCGCGCGTGACGCTGGGGGCTGTTTACGAGGCCGTCAAAAGTGATACTCCGGCAGAATGCCTTATGTCGACATCTTCCCTGGCAATCATGCTGAATTGGAAGAAAACAATCCAGTTGCCGGCCTTATCGTTGTATCCAAAAAAATTATTGATAAAACCGTTTGAGCCGTTCCGGCGAAACCCCCATGTAAAACAGCGTGGACAGGCAGATATTGCGAAGGGTGGTATAACAGACCCCTTCTTTTCCCCATCGGCGGGCCGATGTGCGCACCGACGGTCGGAGCAATCGAATCCGATGACCCTGTCGTTTCAGCCGCTGCATCAGGTCGATGTCTTCCATGATCGGAATGGGGCGGAACCCGCCCAATGCCCGGAATACTGCGGCCTTGATAAAGATCGCCTGATCGCCATAGGCAATGCGCGTCAACCGGGAACGAAGACTGGCGATTTTTTCGATCATCCGGAAAACCGGCCGGGGCGAATCAATGCCAAGGTCAAAAGCGCCGCCGGCAACCGCATCATCCTTGCAGGCATTAAGAATAAGCTGTCCCGCATTTACCGGCAATCGGGTGTCTGCATGGAGAAACACAAGAACATCCCCGCTTGCTTTTGCTGCGCCGGCGTTCATCTGGGTCCCCCGGCCGGGGGCGGAGAGGATTTTCAGAACATCCCGGTCGCTGACAGCGGCCAGTGTGTCACCGTCAGGCGCCCCATCAACAACAATGATTTCTGTGCGCACATCCTTGGCTACAGGGTCAATGGCATCAAGCGTCCGGTTGATGCCGGCGGCTTCGTGAAACACCGGTATGATAATCGACAGCAGGGGGACCATACCCATTATTCTCCAGCCTTAAACACAATATCCCCGTAATAGCTCACCGCGGATTCACCGGTGTTGTCCGTGTCCGTCATGATGGCCACCCCGGAAATCATGGGCGGTTCTTCGCCAAATGCGGCCTTATAATCCTCGTAGATATTCCGGGTTTCGGTAACCCATGTGTTTTTTTCTGCCGCGCCGTTTTCCACCACAATCATCATCACCCGGTCGGTGTAGGGGTTGGCAACACGCGTACCTTTGGGCGCATTGCTGCCCCAGATATAGTTGATGGCCGCCACGGGCGGATATTCCCCGTACAGGGCCTTGATGGCCCCGAATTTCGTCCTTTCCCAGAACCCCACCTGATCCGGATCATACTCAAAAGCGATGTAGATGCGCGCCGGATAATCGTCCCCGCTTTTTCTGGTCACATCGCCTTTTTTCAGGACATCCGTAATTTTCCATCGCCACTGGATAACGGGAAATTTTCGGGGATCAATCTTCATTTTACGGATCATGCCGGATGCCGATGCATTGCTTCGGGCGCGGACAACAGCGGTATCACCGTCCTGAACCAGATCATACCGGGTATGCTGCTCAATATCATCGAATGTAAGCGGCTCCCAGGCCGGCGGCAGGCTGTCTGTGCCGGAATCTGCCCGTGAAAAAAGCCCCACCGGCAGCGTTTCCTGGGCCTGGGCCACAGCCGGTGCCCCGGTAAATGCCATCAGTAGTATCAGCATGACGATCGGCACGACCGCCGCTCTGTTTTTCCAATGAATGCTCATGGCATCTCCTTTTATGATGCGTTCGAAAAAAGTTGAAGATCAATATCGTTGAATTATACCCATGAAGATAATATGAAGCGCATGGAGCTGCAATCATATTCAATCCTTTTCTCTCTTCATGTCCTTCGTTCGCTTCATGGTAAAAAAGGCACTTTTTATTTGACATAATCTCAGAATGAGATTATCATAATATATGCACATAATTACGAGGAAACGGCTGCTGGACTTTGCTGAAACGCATCCGGACTGTGCCAGCGCCCTTGATGCCTGGTACAGGATCGTCAAACACACCGATTTTCGCTCATTCGGGAAGTTGCGGCAGACATTTCCAGGTGCGGACAAAGTCGGCAGATACACGGTGTTCAATATCGGCGGCAATAAAGTCCGGTTAATTACGGCCGTACATTACCATACCAGAAGAATTTATATACGGCATGTACTGACGCACCATCAATATGACAAAGGCAAATGGAAGGATACGTAAGCAATGGATTCAAACCTTCAGCGATTGGCCAGGGTCTGGCCGGACATACAGGATATGATATCGGTGCCGCATACCGGAGATGACTATGAACGGCTGGTGTCGCTTCTGGACAGCGTTACGGATGAAGTCGGGGAGGATGAAAACCATCCGCTGGCATCCTTAATGGAAACGATTGGAAGCCTTGTTGAGGCTTATGAGGCACAACATGTTCCGGAGCCCCTGGGCGATCCCATTGCCGTTCTGAAGCACCTTATGGCCGATCACCGTGTGAAGCAGTCGGAATTAAAAGAAATCGGTTCCCAAGGGGTGGTCTCAGAGATTCTGTCGAAAAAACGGCAACTCAATGTCCGGCAGATAAAGCGCCTGGGCCATCGTTTCAATGTTTCGCCCGCGGTTTTCCTATGAACAAACACAAATTATCTTCGATTGGCTGCTGACGATCTGTCTATTTTGCGGGTTAAAGCCCCATATCGCCCAGCACGGCAATGGCCTCCACAATATTAGCGCACCGGAGTTTTTCACGATATTGTATTTGTGGAAATTCACCCCCCGCTCGGAGAGGTTCAGTTGGTGGGCGATCTCTTTGACGATGAAGCCTTGTTTCAAAAGCTGGACAACCTGGTTTTCCATCGGGGTCAGGGGAAGGGTCTTGCCGCCGTCATCATGCTGAAAAACAAATTTCATCAAAAAATAGGTTTCAATCTTATATGTATAAACAACCAAAGCCCCGCGGGACAATGCAATTTTATGAGAAAGCGGCGAAACCGGGATCGACTGGCGACGCATGCCTGCCAAGGTGTGATGGATATAACGGCTGATGGGGTCGGGCAGACTGCCCATGTTCTGATCGAAAAACACATCCTGAAAAAACTGTTTGGTGGCCATGGTCATGAAATCCGCCGTATCGGTATATTTTTTGGCAAACTCATGGCAATAATTTTCGATTTCATCGGAAGGATCATGCAGCTCACTGTATACCAGCGCATCTCCCGGCGCCAGGCGCAGACTGGCCGCACAGAAATGATCAAGCGGCGCGATCTCCTGGTAAAGCTCCTCCCAGTTGCAGGGCAGTGAAGGGCTGGTGTTGATAGAAACGCCGGAATCCTCGGAAACCTGGTGCATGGAGAGCCAGTCAAGGGGAAGGTATTTCTGCAGGACCCCGTCCAGGCCAGCCGGAAAGTCCTTGAAATTGTTAAAATCCCCGAAAAGAGAAGCCAGTTCCAGAATCACGTCCGCCGCCTGCTGTTTGTATCGCTGATCTCCCATAAACACTGTAAATACCAGAATTGCAGCCCGGTTTTAACCCATTTTCATTATTGAGTCATCCCTTTGAAACAACCCTCCCTGTCAAAATTGACAGTTGACAGAACAATGGTTTTTCACGGAAAATCAAATAGGATGGTCTCGTAAAAAGTCAATTTTGGGACGGCAAAGTAAAAAGTTCAAGATCAAGGCGCGCAAATCCCTAGGAATGAGGCGTACTTGGCGTACGCCGCAGTGACGAGGGATGCAGCGCAACACAGATATTGGACTTTTTACGAAGCCGTCAAATAGAAATAAAACCGCTTAAGCATAATTCCAGCCCCCAATTGTTGCGGAAGCATTGGCCGATGAAAACATATGCAAAACAGCCCATGAAAAAAGAGATATCGGCATTAAACACATTCTGGTTTATCGATTATATCAATGAGCACTATACGGAGGTGGATTTCGACCATGTGATCGACCAGATGAATGAAGCACAAGGGCATCCCTATTACATTGAAAACCTGGCCACCGGCAAAACAGAAAAGGTGTCGGTGGCGCACTTAAAAAATTCCCACTACTGGTTATCCAATGATTTTGTCATGTTCTTTTATGAGAAACTTCAGAAACGTATACCGGACCCGGCACTGGCCTACAAGGTGGGAAAGACAGTCTACCGATCCCAACCCCTCCTCAAGACCGCCATCGGCATTCCGCTGATGGGGCCGTATAGGCTGCTAAAACGGGGCCCTAAAGAGGTCAAAAAATTCAATCGAACAAAAGAGATGGTGATCGATACGCTTGAAAAAGGACACGTTGTTTTCAGGCTTATCCAGAACAAAAACACCTATCTGAACGCGTTTACCATGAACTGCGATCGCTGACATTTCAGATCAGTCCGCCCATGTTGTATGATTTAGGGCTTGCACCGGCCATCCAATGGCTCGTGGACGACATGAACAGAAAAAACAACATGGCAATTACCTGCAACAACTTCATTCAGGCGCCGCCGGTTTTAACACAACCCTGAACCGAAACGGCAAGACAACAGCGGAAATCATGGCCTTGTCCGCCCGCGAAAAAGAAGTGCTGCAATTAATCGCAGAAGGGTATACCAGCCTGGAAATCTCTCAAAAACTGTATGTCAGCAAAAAAACCGTGGACAATCACCGCGCCAGAATAATGGAAAAAACCAGCATTAAAACCATCTCCGGTCTCACAAAGTTTGCCATTCAGGAAGGCCTCTCCGATCTGAAGTTCATCAACAAAACCCTCAAATAGGGATTTATACCTATTATAAAATTGACGGCTTCGTAAAGAGCTTCCAACCCCGCCGCGGTGGTATTAATGCAGAAAGGAACTTCGGGCCGGCGGCATCATTTTTTGCCGTCATTGCTTCTTGATTATTGATTGAATATCCGCACTTTATATTAGTTATCCTCTCGCAAAGCCGCAAAGATCGCCAAGAATATTCTTTTCATTCTCTGCGATCTTTGCGGCTTTGCGAGAGGCAACTTTTTCTCAAATTGGCAGATTAAATTCCTTGGAAGCCCAACCCCGCCGCGGTGTTTTTGCAGGCATTAGCTTCCGCAAGGCTTGGTTTTATCCCGCTATTGAATAATTCCGGGGACAGTATATATTTATCTCTCTTTTCGTTTTCTTCCTGGCTTACCATTGCTCCAGAGATTTGCCCGGGTTTTTCGCGGTTTTTGTGGTAACGCCGGTCTTTTCTATAACCACGGAAAGACACGGAAGCGCACGGAAAGGAGCTGTCGGCGTTGCCCTTCCGTGTATTCCGTGGTTCCTGTGGTTGGCCGGTGGGTGGGGTTTCGCTTGCGCTCAACCCAACCTACGCAGTATTGAGGAACGAGGGATAAATTCGTGCGGATTCGTGAAGATTCGTGGGCGGAAAGAAAAAGAGGCAGAGGCCCACGAATTGAACTCGAATGGGCACGAATGGATTTTTGTGCGGGGATTTTGGGGGACGCCCTTCATGTTTTCACATTGATTCACTGTTTTCAAAAGGCGTGCCGCTTGATGACATTGTTTCGGCCGTATCCCGTATGCTTTCTATTGATGCTTTTGTGATCTTCGCATTATGCCGGAATGATCGGAGAAAACACTTCACCCGGGAAGGCAGGCGACCGGTTGAAAAAATCGTCCCCGCCGTTTGTCCGGGTGATTGAGGTATGGTTGATCAGGCTGCATGCCGCGGTTTTATGCTTTTGAGATCGGTTTTGATCGCCTGTTCTGTGGTATCAAGATCGTAGGACTGCTGAAGATTCAGCCATAAACGGGGGCCGGTTTTAAACCATTTGCCCAGTCTCAGCGCCGTGTCGGCCGTAATTGCGCGCTTGCCGGCGATGATCTGGGTAACCCGGTTCGGGGGAACACCCAGCGCCTTAGCCAGCTGAGTGGCGGATATCCCCAGTTCCGCAAGTTCGTCCGATAAAACTTCCCCCGGATGTATTGGTGTTCGTGCCATTTTCAGACACCTCCTCAGTGATAATCCGTTATGATAACATTGCAGGGCGCTTCATTTTTCCACTCAAAACAGATACGCCATTGATCATTGATGCAAAAATTCGGGGACATCCATCTTACTTTTTTATTGACAGGATAGGGTCACAAAGAATTTCTGGAGTTGGGGATTATATTTTTCTGTTATGAGACTTCCAACTGCTTTGAACAACATCTCTCACAACAACCATCAGCCCAGACCATTCCATTGGCGGATATTTTTTTAAGGTTTGAATGATGTGGTTGTGTATTTTCATTCGCGTGGGCTGCTTAAGACGGATGATTAAAATACCGTAATGGGTTTTTTCCCGGTAGCTTACAAATCCTTTATCAGTTGTAATTAAAAGGCATTCTTCGGCTTGGGCTTTTTGCCAAAGGTCTTCGTCGGTTATGCCTTGTTCGGCGGTACCACGGATGTCGATGACATCATGGCCTTGTTCACGCAATTGATTGACGGTTATTAGGGGGATGTTTTCGTCCGCAAAAATTTTCATATAGCATTTTCAACAGGCGTGATCTGTTCTTCCGCAAGCATCGCGGCATAATCAAGACAGGCATAGATGTCTTCTTTTTTTAAGGATGGGTACTCCCCAAGCAAATCTTCGATTTGATCTCCGCCGGCCAGCATGCGGATAATCTGATGTACGGGGATTCTGGTCCCTTTGATGCAGGCTTGGCCGTGACAGACCTGAGGGTCCATTAAAATGTGTTCATTCATGGCCATTCTCCTTTTTATGAAGTTGATTGATAGCCTCATTTTAACATACCAACGGTATAATAACCAAATAAGAAAGGAATTCTGGGGACAGTATATATATTTATCTCTCTTTTCGTTTTCTTCCTGGTTCTTCCTGGCTTACCATTGCGCCGGAGATTTGCCCGGGTTTTTCGCGGTTTTTGTGGTAACGCCGGTCTTTTTTATAACCACGGAAAGACACGGAAGGGCACGGAAAGGAGTTGCTGGCGTTTCCCTTCCGTGTGTATTCCGTGGTTCCTGTGGTTGTCCGGCAGGTTGGGTTTCGCTTGCGCTCAACCCAACCTACGCAGTATTGAGGAACGAGGGATAAATTCGTGCGGATTCGTGAAGATTCGTGGGCGGAAAGAAGAAGGGGCAGAGGCCCAGGAATTGACGTGAATGGGCACGAACGGATTTTTGTGCGGGGATTTTGGGGGACGCCCTTCATATTTTCACATTGATTCACTGGTTTCAAAAGGCGTGCCGCTTGATGGCATTGTTGCGGCCGTATCCCGTATGCTTTTTATTCTCCGGCGTTCAATATGAAGGGCGTCCCCAAGATATAATTCGTAATTACGCTTTGCTTGATTTTTATGAATTTTTTCTCTATTATTTGAATATATGAAACGAATTATTTGGACCGATTATTTCAAATATAGAGTTGAGCTTCGTGGCTTCAGTCTCTCAGCCGTTGAACAGATAATCAGATATGGTACAGAAAGATATTATGACACAGCCACAGACCGATTAGTGGTTGTTGGCAAAGACGCAAATATTATGGTCATGATTCCACATGAAATTGATGAAGACGATACCGTTACACCTGTCACTATACATGCCACGAGCCGTCAGCAAATAAACTACAGAATTAAAAGCGGGAGATTTCAAAATGAATGATTCCAAACTGTCTTATTTTGAAAAAGAAGACATTCTACACTTATCAATATCAGATGAAAAAGAGTTCGGCAGCGTAGAAATCAGCCCCAACATTACTGCTGAATTAAATGAGAAAGGGGAACTCATCGGTATTGAGATAATAGGCGCAAGTTCATTCTTAAGAGACTCGATTCTGGAATCAACGCAAGCAAAGTTATTGCAGCTGTCAAAGCAAGTCGCATAAGCAAATGAACGCTGACAAATATAAATCCTGCCACACGAAATTCCGGGCAGCGAAATTTCGGGGAAATTTCGGGGACAGTATATATATTTATCTCTCTTTTCGTTTTCTTCCTGGTTCTTCCTGGCTTACCATTGCGCCGGAGATTTGCCCGGGTTTTTCGCGGTTTTTGTGGTAACGCCGGTCTTTTTTATAACCACGGAAAGACACGGAAGCGCACGGAAAGGAGCTGTCGGCGTTGCCCTTCCGTGTATTCCGTCTATTCCGTGGTTCCTGTGGTTGTCCGGTAGGTTGGGTTTCGCTTGCGCTCAACCCAACCTACGCAGTATTGAGGAACGAGGGATAAATTCGTGTGGATTCGTGAAGATTCGTGGGCGGAAAGAAAAAGAGGCAGAGGCCCAGGAATTGACGCGAATGGACACGAACGGATTTTTGTGGGGTTTTTTTTATATTGTGAACGCGGGGGAATGGTTTATCGTCTGGGGAGGTTTCGATATATATCTTTGCGATGTCCGACCCGGATGATTTCGATGGTGATAATGTCAGGGTATACGGAATAAACAATCCTGTAAGAACCGGTGCGGAGTCGGTAGGTATGGTCGGCACCGTGCAGCTTGCGGCTGCCGGCCGGATGGGGCTCCAACGACAAGGCTTCAACTGCTTGGATGATTTTGGGAATGGCTTTTTTATTGACTTTCTGCAGTTCTTTTTGCGCGGATTGTTTCCAGACAATGCTATAAAAGGCCATTTTCCTTCAGTCCGGCCAGAAGTTCTTCGTGGGATATCGTGGCGTCCGCCCTTCTTTCCGCAACCGCCGCCAGGTCTTCAATATCTTCCATTAATGCTTCAAAGTCCTGGATGGACAGGATGACAGATTGTTTCCTGCCCTCCGCGTTTGTGATAAAAAGCGGCTCTAAATGATAGAAATTTTCCATGGATCGCCCTTTTTACTGAAATTATTTTTTATATTTATATAGATGAATTGTATAGTGAAAAAATTATAAGGTCAAAAGAAAATTTTTGTCCGGCCTTAAAAGACGGCTTCGTAAAAAGCTTTCAACCCCGCCGCGGTGTTTTTGCAGCAAGTAACGTGCGCTTGGATCGAGTTTCTCGCGGTTTTTGTGGTAACGCCGGTCTTTTCTATAACCACGGAAAGACACGGAAGGGCACGGAAAGGAGCTGTCGGCGTTGCCCTTCCGTGTATTCCGTCTATTCCGTGGTTCCTGTGGTTGTCCGGTAGGTTGGGTTTCGCTTGCGCTCAACCCAACCTACGCAGTATTGAGGAACGAGGGATAAATTCGTGTGGATTCGTGAAGATTCGTGGGCGGAAAGAAAAAGAGGCAGAGGCCCAGGAATTGACGCGAATGGACACGAACGGATTTTTGTGGGGTTTTATTGCATCCCTCGTCACTGCGGCGTACGTCGAGTACGCCTCATTCCTCGGGAGTGATAGGGCTGCGCCGTATCTTTAACTTTTTACTTTGCCGTCCCAAATCTAACTTTTTACGGGACTATCTTCTTTGGGCGAGCAAAGAAAAGTATGAAAGAAAAAATGGGTCGTATAAAATAAATAGTGGTAAAAAACCAAGTCTTTCGTACGTTACGTTCTGCAAAAACACCGTGGCGGGGTTGGGGTCTTTTTACAAAGCCTAATGCATTGGCGATTATCCCCCGGCCGGCACAGCGCGGGATGCCGGCTTATTAACCGGAATAATCCGCTGTTCAATATCCGGCCCGATTTTTCGTTTCATTATGCGCAGGTCATATTCCGACTGAAGGTTCAGCCAGAACTGGGCCTCCACGCCAAAATACCGTTCCAGCCTGAGCGCAGTGTCCGCGGAAATACCCCTTTTGCCGTTTACGATCTCGCTTATTCTGTTTGGGGGAACCGCAATGTCCCGAGACAACTTGTTTAAGCTTATGCCCAAGGGGGCAAGGAAATCTTCACGCAGAATTTCGCCGGGCGTAATGGGATCGAGAAAATTGTTTTTACTCATGTTTTCACCTCAATGATAATCGATGATGGCGACCTTATAGGCATTACCATCATGCCATTCAAAGCAGACGCGCCATTGTTTGTTGATGCTTATTGCATATTGCCCTTGCCTTTTGCCTTTTAACGCGTGGAACATATTCCCGGGATTTAACATCAACGCATCCAGGCTTGGTGCAGCATTGAGAACCATCAGTCGTTTTCGTGTCTGTCTTTCAAAGGACTGAAATCGGCGCACCCGCCGATCGTTAAAAAGTTCTTCAGTATCTTTGCAGGCAAAAGACTTAATCATACGTTGAGCATATTACGGATTCCATAATACGTCAAGCAAATATTTAGAGCAGGTTTTGATGGTGATACACGGGCAAAGCACTTTGCTGCTATTGGACTTCCAGGGAACCTGTGCGATCCCACGCAGGAGCGTGGGATCGAGAAAAACGGTTTACCCTCCGGTTCTCACGCTCCTGCGTAGGAGCCGGCGCTGCTGTTGCGCTACCGCGCAAGTTCCGTTCTGCAAAAGCACCGCGGCAAGTTCCGTCATCGCCTTTCTTGTCAGCAGGGGGCACCGCTACCACTTGAGCAACCGTTTGACCAGGATTATTGCCGGCCCGGGATTTTGGAGGGAGGTCTTTTTCGGGGAAACTTTGTGCCCGGCCTTGACCTGCGATTTTTATTCCGCCACAGAACCACACGGACGGACACAGGCAGTTTGCAGCAATTTTTTAACCATGAAGCGCATGAAGATCATGAAGGGGTTACGGTTTCCGGGTGGTTGATGTATCGTTGATCTGGCTGCATGCCGTGGTTTTATTCTTTCAGATATTGCATGGTGTGTGGCGCCAGGCCGGGGGTTTGTCGGCAATTGGCAATGAATTGTTTGAGATCGTTTTCCGTGTCGATGTCCAGCCATGGGGGCAGAATGTAAGGGCGAATGCCGGATGCCTGAAAGCGTTTGCAGGTGCTGGCAAGCACGGCATCCGTGCTCCAGGGTATATCCGAAAAGACGCCGGGCGAAAATCCGGCGGCCGTGAAACCGATCAGGTAATAGCCCCCGTCTGTGGCCGGACCGATGACCGCCGGCGCAGTGTCCAGCGCGGCCATGGCCTCGGTGACAATGGTGGCCGGCAGGTCCGGGAAGTCGCTACCCATGAGCACGGCCTTTTCAATGCCGTCATCAAAGGTCTGGGAAAATGCATGCTGCATTTTGTCGCCCAGGGTCTGGCCTTGCTGGGGGAAAAGGGCATATCTATCTCCCAGCCATCGCTGGACTGCCGGCCCGGCATCGGGGGGATGATAATAGATACGCAGGGGGTGGCTGAGGCTTTCCACCATGGCCAGCATGTCGGTCACAAAGCATTGATAAAGGTCCAGGGCGGTGTCATCGCCCAGGGTTGCGGCCAGCCGGGTCTTGACCTGTCCGCTTACCGGAGCCTTGACAAAGAGGATAATTGCTGCGGTTTGTGTGCTTGCGTCCGCCATGTTTTTCCATTTTTTATTTTCGCCACAGACGCACACAGACAGGCACAGACGGTTGTCAGGCAGAGTGGCGGGGGATTGCCTGGTAGGAAAATTCCCATATGCCGGCGCTGTTTCTGGCATGTTTGATGGTCATGCTGACGATATGGCCGTTTTCATCAATGTCGATATATATGTTTTCACTGATTTCTCTGGTTTCATGAATATTGTTATCCGTAAATTCCACATGGGCGGTGTCGGTACCTGAAAAATATTTGCTCTCATTTTTCTGCCTTCCGGTAAGATCGATCAAAAAATGCATTATGAACCGTTTCGTCATCTCCAAGCAGAATAACCTGCAGGTATTTCCCAACTTCTGGAATCCTGGCCCATTTTCGAATTCTTCCAATATACGAAATGTATCAATGAAGATAAAGCAGAAATTGTTTTTAAGGAGTGGCTCTCGACAACCGCAATTTTTACGGGCTCGGTCAAACCATAAGAGGGCGTCCATTGAAAAATGACTGATGACAGCCCTCCCATAAAAGGTCAGATAAGGGCTGGCGCCAATTCTGCTGAGCTTCTATGTCTGAAAAAAAGGATTTTGCTTAAAAGACTGACGCGCCTCTATCTGTTGCGTGGCAATTTCAACTGCGGTTGGCGTCGGTAAATTGCGTGTCCGTGTTTTTCCTTAAATGTAATCTAATGTAAATTAAAAAATAGGGGGTATCCACTTCGCTAACCCTGTGATAGAATCGGCCCATGACAAGCCAATTTCCCAATCACCCGACAGGCGGCGTGGATTATCCCCGAACGTTGCAAGAATTTGATAAATGGTT
>JAXHVL010000008.1:0-14234 GCA_034189225.1 Thermodesulfobacteriota bacterium | reverse complement strand
GTAGGGGCAACCCCCTGTGGTTGCCCATCAGTCGGGCGGCCACAGGGGGCCGCCCCTACAATGTCTGCCCGCGTCTTCCGAAAAAACCGCCCCTGCTCGGCTGCGCTGCAAGGGGCTGGGCACGTGTTGCTGTTCAGTTGTTACGGCAAACTGAAAAACCTGGCAATAAACTGAAAAATTAAATAAAAATTTAATCGTTTACAACAAATTGGCAGATGAAGTTCCTTGGAAGTCGTTTGCGGACGGCAAAGTAAAAAGCTCAAGATGCGGCGTGTCTATCTTGCTCTCGAGGAATGATCTGTAGGGGCGAACCTTGTGTTCGCCCCTACACCGTACGTGACATGATGAGGGATGCATCGCAACGCAGATATTGGACTTCCAAGGAACTTGTTTTTTTTGGGAAGGCTAAAGCCTTCCGTTACATAAATTGAGGCCATTATCGAATCAGGGGATATTGTCTCGGTTTGTGTAGCGGAGGTCTTTAGACCTCCATAAGTTACTTACTGCAAAAACACCGCGGCGGGGTTGGAAGCTTTTTACGAAGCCGTCAAATTTGAAGTCCGATCGATTTCGATAGCGATCCCGATACTGATAAAAATGAGTCCGAATTTTCTTGACAAATATATTGCCAACTGGTAAGACCTCTAACCAGAAAGGAAATATTTTATGTTTACAACCGATACACCGGTGATGCGGCCCATTCAGCATGCCGAGTATTATCTGGTCACATCGATATTAAACGGGACTTACCCCCCGGGCAGTGTGCTGCCCGGGGAACGAACCCTGGCCGGAGAAATGGGGGTGACCCGGCCCACGCTTCGGGAAGCCCTGCAACGGCTCACCAGGGAACGCTGGATCACCGTCCGGCACGGCAAGCCCACGCAGGTCAATGACTACTGGCGGGAAGGCGGAATGGGGATGCTGGCCACCGTGGTAAAGTACCCTGAATATCTGCCGTCCCAATTCATCCGTCATTTGCTTCATGCCCGGGTGGTATTCATGCCCGAATGTGCCGGCCCGTCCGTTTCCAATAACCGGCCGATGTTCCGGGCGTTTCTTGAAAACAGGGTGACCGCAGCCGATGATCCCGAAACCGTGGCCGCCTATGACTGGGAGCTTCAGGAGAAAATGGTCAACCACAGCGGCAACATGGTGTACCCCTTGATGCTCAACGACTTTGCGCCGGTGTTCAGGGTGATGGGCGAACAATATTTTACCATGGAAAAGGCCCGCGCGGCCTCGGCGGCGTATTATACCCGGCTGCTGGATGCGGTGATGAAGAAAAGGCCCGTGCACCCGGTGGTGGCACAGGCCATGGTGGAAAGTATCGAAATCTGGGATGAATTACAGGGACAAAACACATGACCAAAACAATGATTGATCAATCTGATACTACCCTGGCTGATATCCCCACGGCTGATGCCACATGGGATGTGATCGTGGTTGGCGGCGGGGTTACCGGCGGCGCAGTGTTCCGGGAAGCTGTGCGCATGGGACTTCGCACCCTTTTGCTGGAACAGAACGATTTTGCCTGGGGGACCTCCAGCCGGTCTTCCAAGATGGTTCACGGCGGGCTCCGGTATTTAAAAGAAGGGAAACTTATGTTGACCCGGGCGTCGGTGGGGGAGCGGGAGCGACTGCTTTCCGAAGCGCCCGGTCTGGTGGACCCGCTGGGTTTTCTCATGCCGATTTTTAAGGATATAGGGCCTTCCCGAATGATGATGGGCGCGGGGCTGGCGGTTTACAGCCTTATGGCCCTTGAAAAACAATACACCGGCTACGGCCCGGCGGCCATGCAGAAACGGGTGCCGCATCTGCGGACGGAAAACCTGGCCGGCGGATTTTATTTTAAAGATGCCCAGGTGGACGATGCCCGGCTGGTGCTGCGTCTGATTCAGGAAGGGGTGGCCAATGGCGGGAAAGCGCTGAATTATACGCGGGTGCATGATATTCACCGGGACAGCAGCGGCCGGGTGGCCGGGGTAACGGCACAGGATGCAGAGACAGAGGCCGCCGTCGAGCTGAAAGCGGGGGTGGTGATCAATGCCGGCGGCGTATGGGCGGAATTCCTTCACCCGTCACCGGAAAAAGGCCTGCATATCCGTCCGCTGCGGGGCAGTCACCTGATATTCCCGCGGTCGGTGTTCCCGGTGAACGACGTGGTCAGCTTCATGCACCCGGAAGATGAACGGCCCGTGTTCATGTTTCCCTGGGAAGGGTGCGCCGTGCTGGGGACAACGGATATCGACCATTCGGGGGACCTTTACGCGGAGCCGGTGATCAGCCGGACCGAAATCGACTACCTCATGGCGGCCATGGCCTTTATCATGCCGGGCCTGCCGTTGTCCGAGCAGGACTGCATCGCCTCCATGGCCGGAATACGGCCCGTTCTCAGCCGGGGAAAAGCTTCGGCCTCCCATGAGTCCAGGGAGCATGTGGTATGGGAGGATAAGGGGCTGGTGACGGTCACCGGCGGCAAGCTCACCACCTTCCGGCTGCTGGCCCGGGATGCACTGAAAAAGGCAAAACATTATCTTCCGTCTATTGACCTTCCGTCATCCCGGGCGCCGGTGTTTGATTCACCGCAGGATTCCGGGACCCGGATGCCCCCGATGGCACCGGATGTTCGGCAGCGGTTAACCGGGCGCTATGGCAATGCCGCGGTGCAGGTGGCGGAAGACGGCGATGCGCAACTGCTTTCACCCGTCCCGGGCACCGAGACCCTGTGGGCCGAGCTGGCTTATGCCGCGGCCCATGAGCAGGTGCGGCACCTGACCGATCTGCTGCTGCGCCGGGTAAGGGTGGGAATACTGCTGCCCGACGGAGCGGCGGCGCACCTGGACAGGGTGGACGCCATCTGCAGGCCTTTGCTTTCCTGGGATGAGGCCAGGTGGGAGAGGGAGAAGGAACATTATTTAAGAGAGTGGCGGGACGCTTATGCACCGCCGCATGTGCTGGGCATTTAATCGAAAAACAGGGAGAGGCGCCGTGGCTGAAAAAACCGTACTGGCCGTCGACTGCGGCACGCAGAGTCTTCGGGCCCTGTTGTTCTCCGAAACCGGGGAGCTGAGGGGCAGGGTCCAGATCGAATACGAACCCTATGTCAGTCCCCGGCCCGGCTGGGCCGAGCAGGACCCGGAAATTTACTGGAACAGTCTTTGCCGGGCCTGCCGGCAGTTAAAGGCAGATGCGCCGGCAGCGTTTGCCGGCATCGCCGGGGTGGGGGTGACCTCCCAGCGGGCCAGCATGATCAACGTGGACAAGAACGGACAGCCGCTTCGGCCGGCCATTATCTGGCTGGACCAGCGCAAGGCCGTTCCCCGGTTCAAGCCGCCGGCGCCCGTCCGGTTGGTGCTGAAGGCGGTTCAGATGGACAAGGCTGTCGAAGAAATTCAGGCGGAGGGCAAGTGCAGCTGGATCCGCCAGAACCAGCCCGAAATCTGGGAGGCCACCGCCCGGTATCTTCAGGTCTCCGGTTTTCTGAATTATCGCCTCACCGGTGAATTTGCCGATTCGGTGGCCTCCCAGATCGGCCACCTGCCGTTTAATTACAAAAAAATGGCCTGGGCGAAAAAATATGACTTGCCCGCCCTGCTGTTCCCCGTGGAGCGGGAAAAACTGCCCCGGCTGGTCCCCCCGGGCGAGGTCCTGGGCACCGTCTCGGCTGTGGCGGCAGCCGCCACGGAGATCCCGGCGGACACCCCGGTGGTGGCCTGCGGATCGGACAAGGGGTGTGAAACCATCGGGGCGGGGGTTATTGATCAGCGCATGGTCAGCCTCAGTTTCGGCACCACCGCCACCGTTCAGACCACCACCGAAAAATACTTTGAACTCATTCGGTTCATGCCCCCATACCCGGCGCCCATCCCCAACCGGTATAACCCGGAGGTGGAGATATTCCGGGGCTACTGGATGATCACCTGGTTTAAAAACGAGTTCGCCCACGAGGAGGTGCAGGAAGCCCGGGAAAAGGGCATCCCCGCCGAGGAAGTGCTCAACCGGCACCTGCGCCGCACCGCTCCCGGATCCATGGGGCTGGTGGTGCAGCCATACTGGAGTCCGGGCTTGCGTCATCCCTCGGCCAAAGGGGCGATGATCGGGTTCGGGGATGTCCACACCAAGGCGCATATCTACCGGTCGATCATCGAGGGCCTTGGGTTCGGCCTGCTGGAAGGGCTTCACAAGATGGAGAAAGCCGGAAAGGTCAAGGCGGAAAAAGCGGCCGTTTCCGGCGGGGCCTCCCAGAGCGAAGAAATCTGCCGGATCACGGCGGATATTTTCAACCTTCCCATGGTCAAGGGCCAGACCCACGAAACGTCGGGGCTGGGCGCTGCCGTTGTGACCGCAGCGGGCCTGGGCATCTACCCGTCCTTTGAAGACGCTATCACGGGCATGGTCCGGCAGGATACCGTTTTTGAGCCGGACCCGGCCAATGCCGCCATCTATCGCGCCCTGTATGACCGGGTTTACCAGCGGATGTTCAGGGCCCTTGAGCCGCTTTACAAAGAGATTCGAACCATTACCGGCTATCCGGAATAGTCAGCTTTACAATTTTTCTGGAGGAAAAGATGAGCAAAGACAATAATACACAGACACCGGACTGGATCGACACGCCGCCGGAACCCGGCACATATCGCTCCATCTTCAAATGGGGGGCGCCGGACGGGTTCCAGCATCCCAACAGCGGCTTTCTTTCCGTGGTCAAGGATGCGCTGGGCCTCAACGACGCCCATTTTAAAGAAAAGCGGGAGACCGGTCAGGAACCGGTTGCCCACGACATGCCGTCGGCACTGACCGGCGAGGATGTGGCCGCCCTTGCCGCCATCGTGGGCGAGGAGAACATTTCCTTTTCCGATTATGCCCGCTTGAAATATTCCACGGGCAAGGCCATGGAAGATATTCTCAAGCTTCGGGCGCACACCGCGGAAAACCTTCCCGATGGCGTGGTTCACCCACGGGACAAAGCGGATGTGCAGAAAATCGTAGCCTTCTGTCATGAAAAGCAGATCCCGGTTTATATTTATGGCGGAGGCAGCTCCGTGACCCTGGGGCTTGAATGCAGTCGCGGGGGCGTGACCCTGGTGATGAACACCCACATGAACCGGATGCTGGCATTCAACGAAACCAATCAGACCATTACCGTGGAACCCGGCATGATGGGGCCTGCGTATGAATATCTGCTCAACAACGCGCCGGAAAAGCTGAGCGCCGTCGGCCGTTACACCGGCGGCCATTTTCCCCAGTCGTTTGAATATTCGTCCGTGGGCGGATGGGTGGTGACCCTGGGCGCCGGCCAGGCCTCGTCCTATTACGGCGATGCCTATGACCTGGTCATCAGCCAGGAATACGTCACCCCGGTCGGCACCTTTAAGACCCTGGATTACCCCGGCACCGCCACAGGCCCCAAGGTGAACGATATCATGAAGGGCAGCGAAGGCTGCTTCGGCGTGCTGGTGGCCGTGACCATGAAAATCTTCAGGTTCCGGCCGGAAAACCGGCAGCAATTTGCCTTCATGTTTCCGGACTGGGAATCCGGCGTGAACGCGGTGCGGGAGATCAGCCAGGGTCAATTCGGCATGCCCTCGGTGATGCGGATTTCCGACCCCGAGGAGACCGACCTGGGCCTGAAGATGCACGGCATTGCCGGCACCCCCATGGACCGGCTGATGATGTTCAAAGGGCTGAAACCCGGCAGTCGCTGCCTGTTCATCGGCCAGGCCGACGGAGAGAAAGGGTTCGCCAGAAACGTCAAGAAAAACGTGAAGCGGATCGCCCGGCATTACGGCGGCATGTACCTCACCGGCCAGCCCGTCAAAAAGTGGGAGCACGGACGTTTCAGCGACCCCTATATGCGGGAGGATCTCAATGATTTCGGTGTCCTCATCGACACCCTGGAGTCCTCCGTTACCTGGGATAATCTTCATCGCCTTCACCAGGGCGTCCGGGCCTATATCAAGCAGCATTCGCCGACCATCTGCATGACCCATGCATCCCACTTTTATCCCCAGGGCACCAATCTTTATTTTATCTTCCTGACGCCGATGACCGATCTGGAGGAATTCCGGGGGTTTCAGCGTGGCATCATTGACGAGATCGTCAGGCACGGCGGCTCCCTGAGCCATCATCACGGGGTGGGGAAGATGATGGGCCCCTGGATGGAGCGCCACCTCGGCGGGGAGCAGGTGGCCATCCTTCGCGCGATCAAACAGCACATGGACCCCCGCAACATCATGAATCCCGGCGGCACCCTGGGGCTGGATGATATGTAAAAAGCGACAACGCCAGAAGATATATGAGGTTGATCCGTTGCTATTCCCCAAGTGCCAAGGGCAAATGAAGATCATCAGTTTTATAGAAGAACAGGTCGTTATCAAGCAGATATTGCAGTACCTGAGCCTGTGGGAGACCCGCAATAACGACCCGCCGAACCCGCCCCAAACCGCTCGTAAGCATGTAGTGACCTCAAAAATATTGACAAAAAGCCCGGCCTTGTCAGCTGTAACTATTTCATCATAATTTAGCCACCGATGCAATAAATATTGTATAACATATTGATAGAAAAACAAATTTCGGTCCTACCCCCCATCGTGTCATTTTTTTTGTCATTTTGGCCTCCTTTTCTATTATTCCCTCTAAAAGAACGTGAACCTGTCATTCCGGACCTGATCTGGAATCTTGTACATCTTGGGATCACAAGATCCGGCACCCGGTCCTTTGCCTGAGGCACCTCGTAATCTGTTTTCATGGATAAAACTGCGACTTGATCCACTCCGCAAAACCGGCAGACTCTAAAAATGACGGCCATTTTTTGCCCCTCTGATGTCTCTTGCAAAAGATCCACAAAGCCCTGATAATCCTTCTTGCCGGCAAATATATCATCCGCCCGCCTGCCGCGGTTCATTACATAATACCATGCACCGGGATATTCTATGCGAAATGGTCTTGACATGGCGTTCTGCTTTAGCTCAAAATTTATAAAGAGCTAAAGAGTCAAAAGCAGACTTGACCCCTTGACCCTTGACTTTATCTTCGGCAAAACGTTAAAAAATCGCCCAAATCTTATGATGAATAATTCGGCAAAAAGTATGATGTGAATTTGGAAAATCACACATAAGCAATTGCCTTTTTCAGAAAAATATGATTTTTATGAATATTCATAATACATCGGATGTTGGGACGAAATGAAAAAAAAATGTTATATTATAGCTGGGCCTAATGGGGCTGGGAAAACAACATTTGCAAATGAATTTCTTCCCATTGAAGCCGGGTGTCTTAATTTCATTAACGCTGATTTAATCGCCGGCGGCCTGTCTCCTTTTCAGCCGGAAAAAGTGGCTATTGAAGCAGGAAGAATAATGCTTCGTCAAATGGATGAATTTGTATCAAACAATGAGTCGTTTGCCTTTGAAACAACATTTAGCGGCAAGGGATATGCGCAGAAGATAAAAGACTGGAGATCCAAGGGATACGCAATCATCATTTACTATCTTAAGCTTCCATCCGTTAATATGGCAATTGAACGTGTCCGGTTAAGAGTTTCACAGGGTGGGCATAATGTACCGAAGGATGTTATTAGACGACGCTATGACAGGAGTTGGGAAAACTTCCAACAAACATATAGACAATTAGCAGACTCCTGGACAGTGTTTGATACTTCAGGGAAAATCCCGGTAATTATTGAGGAGTCGGAGGACAAATCATGAAGCGACATAGTAAATATTCGCTATTAGGGCTTCAAGCGCTGCATCGTGCTTCAGCCAAAGTATCTGAAAACGCCAGGAGAAACAACTATAAACTACCTGTTTGGGAAAACGGCAAAATTATCTATGTAGAGCCGGGGAGTGCCACCGGGCATCCAACCAGCAGCCCTGACACCCCGGAATTCCGAGAATGCCCCTTTAAATAATGAGCTGCTTTTGCAAATAGCTGGATGCGGGGAGCATTGAATAATGCTTCGAAGGAGAGGGGCAGGCATCGGCCTGCCTCTCTCCTTCATCCCATTTTTTTGCCCCCGACATATATGCGTTATGGCTGCTCCACGGATAATCGTCCGGTGATTCCACAACCCCGGCCTTTACCGGGTTTTTGTGAATATACCACACAAGCTGCAGGAGATAGCTGTCTTCCTCAACTACAATCGCCTTGTACCGGCCCCGGAACAACTGCCCGTCACACCCGTGGCGCCGGTTGTAACGCTGGGTGTAGATGCCATTCACATGCCGCATGCTTTGCGATAAATTGGCATGGGGCGTATGAACCAGCAGATGATAGTGATTGGGCATCAGGCAATAGGCAGCGATCCGGATCCCCCACATTTCTGATGTCTCTTGCAAAAGCGCCACAAAGCACTGATAATCCTTCTTGCCGGCAAATATATTATCCGCCGCCTGCCGCGGTTCATCACATGATACCATGCACCGGGATATTCTATGCGTAATGGTCTTGACATGGTGTTCTGCCTTAGTTCAAAATTCATAAAGAGTCAAAAGCAGACTTGACCCCTTTAAATGCTTCGAAGGAGAGGGGCAGGCATCGGCCTGCCTCTCTCCTTCATCCCATTTTTTTGCCCCCGACATATATGCGTTATGGCTGCTCCACGGATAATCGTCCGGTGATTCCACAACCCCGGCCTTTACCGGGTTTTTGTGAATATACCACACAAGCTGCAGGAGATAGCTGTCTTCCTCAACTACAATCGCCTTGTACCGGCCCCGGAACAACTGCCCGTCACACCCGTGGCGCCGGTTGTAACGCTGGGTGTAGATGCCATTCACATGCCGCATGCTTTGCGATAAATTGGCATGGGGCGTATGAACCAGCAGATGATAGTGATTGGGCATCAGGCAATAGGCAGCGATCCGGATCCCCCACATTTCTGATGTCTCTTGCAAAAGCGCCACAAAGCACTGATAATCCTTCTTGCCGGCAAATATATTATCCGCCGCCTGCCGCGGTTCATCACATGATACCATGCACCGGGATATTCTATGCGTAATGGTCTTGACATGGTGTTCTGCCTTAGTTCAAAATTCATAAAGAGTCAAAAGCAGACTTGACCCCTTTATGACCCCTTTATTAACACTTGACCCCTTTATTAACATGACCCCTTTAATCCCCTTTATAAGACCCCTTTAGACCCCTTTAGACCCCTTTACCCGAGAAAACCGCCCCTGCTCGGCTGCGCTGCAAGGGGCTGGGTACGTGTTGCTGTTCAGTTGTTTCGGCAAACTGAAAAACCTGGCAATAAAATGAAAAATCCAAAAAATTGAAATGTTTACAATAAATTGGCAGATTAAGTGCCTTGGAAGTCCAATGTCCGCTTACGGGGTTGGGGTGCGCTGTATCTCTCGTCATGTCACATAGATTGTAGGGGCGAACCATTCCTCGAGACTAATATAGACACGCCACATCTTGAACTTTTTACTTTGCCGTCCCAAATCCGATTTTTTACGAGTGCATCTTCTTTGGGCGAGCAAAGAAAAGTATGAATAAACAAGACGAAAAATCTTCAAAGCCATCATAAAAGGTTGGATGCGATTTCGGCAAGGGCTGACCGCTCCCCCTTTTCCATGGTGATGTGGGCGTACATTTCCTGGCCTTTCATCTTGTCGATGAGGTAGGTCAGGCCGTTGCTCCGGGAATCCAGGTAGGGGGTATCGATCTGATGGGGGTCGCCGGTGAAGACGATTTTGGTGCCCTCACCGGCCCGGGTGATGATAGTTTTGACCTCGTGGGGCGTGAGGTTCTGGGCTTCGTCCACGATAAAGTAGATGGACGGCAGGCTGCGGCCCCGGATGTAGGCAAGGGCGGTGATCAGCAGTTTCCGCTTTTTGATCATTTCGTCGATGCGGTTGTATTCCGCTGCGGTTTCCGCATACTGGTTCTGAATCACGGACAGGTTGTCAAACAGGGGCTGCATGTAGGGGTCGATTTTTTCATCCACATCTCCGGGAAGATAGCCTATGTCCCGGTTGCCCAGGGGGATCACGGGGCGCGCCAGAAAAACCTGTTTGTAATTTTTCCGGACTTCAAGCGAGGCGGCCAGTGCCATGAGTGTCTTGCCGGTGCCTGCCTTGCCGGAAAGGGTGACCAGAGAGATGCGGGGGTCCATGAGCGCGTTCAGCGCAAATATCTGTTCCGCGTTCCGTGGCATGATCCCGTAGGCCCGCTTTTTTTCCACCAGGTTAAGCATGCCTTTGTCCCGGTGGCAGATGGTGAGGATGCTCTGTTTGCAATTGCGGAGAATGAAGTTTTCGTTGGGCATGGGGTCGAGCATCAGGTCGGTCTCTTCAAGGGGAATGCCGCCTTCCTTGTAAATACGGTCAATAACTCCGTGTGCGACTTCTTCGATCAGGTTTTTGCCGGTATACAGATCATCGATATTTTTGATTTTGCCGGTTTCATAATCCTCGGCGTAAATGGCGATGCTTTTCGCCTTCATCCGCAGATTGATGTCTTTTGAGACCAGCACTACCCTTTCATGGCTGAATTCTTTTGCCAGATTGTAGGCAATGGACAGGATGCGGTGATCGGGTTTGTCCTCCCAGAACAAGGTCTTGAAATAACTGTCCTTCCGAAGGTCTGCCTTGACGATGATCGTACCCCCTGATTCTAGCCGTACCCCTTCATGGAGCAGGTGATCGCCGATAAGGGTGTCAAGTTCCCGTGAAAATTCACGGGCGTTGTAATTGATGGTTTCATTGCCCCGCTTGAACCGGTCGATCTCTTCCAGCAGGGTGATGGGAATGACCACGTGGTGGTCCTTGAAAGAATAGATGCACTGGTAATCGTAAAGGATTACGTTGGTGTCAAGGACGAAAATTTTCTTTTGGTTGGATGAAAGCATCAACGGTAATGGCAACCGGCCTTTAATCATAGAACAGCATGCGATGTTACAAAGATTAGGGGCGGCATGTCAGAAAACGATGATCATGCTGTTCAGATTTGGTTAGAAACAGTGTTTACCATATTGTATGCAAAAGAACAGGTCCTGTCAAGCTATTGCTTGCACGGCCTGATTGCAGACATACGGATCAATACCGACGGCTTCGTAAAAAGCGGCTTACCCCGCTTTGCGGTGTTTTGCAGTAAGTAACGTGCGCTTGGATCGAGTTTTTACCGCGGTTGCTTTAAACAACCCATTTTTTATTCATACTTTTCTTTGCTCGCCCAAAGAAGATGCACTCGTAAAAAGTCTGATTTTTTGACCATGAAGCGCATGAAGATCATGAAGAAATAAAAAATTAACAATAATTTCAGCTTCATGCTCTTCATGTTCTTCATGGTTGAAATAAAAATATCTCTTTATGGTACTTTTTACGAAGCCGTCAAAGAAAAGCATGCAAAAGAAAGGGCGCCCCGCGTCTATTTGATATTTTGGGGCCTTCGGCTATCCTCGCAGGAGCGGTTTTTTCAGCTGCGTTCCCACGCTGAGCGTTGGAACGAGAAAAAACCTCAATTTGGAAAATTCGATCCAGGCCCCTGAGCAGCATCTAATGCTGATGACAGAGTAATATCGGGGTTATCCGACCTGGTGTTGACAAACCCTTATGGAATAACTTATAACACAAGTAAATCATGTCTGGCAGCGGCACAGCGCCGGCCGGTGGCGTCAGGATTGTGTTGAAATATACGGGCCGGAACCATATGGAAAAGGAGTGCGACAGCATGGCAATGGGCAGGCGAGCGGTTCTGTTAACGGGTACGGTAGTGGCAACCCTTTGGATTTTGATAATTTTATTTCTACCCGCCCGGGCGGCGGTGCTGGAACATTACCAATATGTGCGCGAAGAATCGGGAAAGCAGATTCCCGTAAAATGGCTGCTGGAAAAAGAAGACGGCTATACGCTGAATTATCATACATCCAGGATCAAGGCGGTCACCGAGACGGATCATGATTTTGCCACGTTGCGATGGCATTGTGAGAATGCGGCGGAGGGTACGGACATCAGGGCCGAACGGCAAGGCAACACGATTCATCTCAAGGGAATGCTGGAAGGCAAATCCGTGGATCGGGTGATGCGGATAGACGACTCCCCCTGGTATCAGGCCACGACCCTTTCCCTTCGCGCGTTTGTGCTCTCGGCGCAGGAAAGGGCTGAGTTCTGGGTTTTGCGGCCCGGCAGCCTGAAACCTTACAAGCTCGTGGCGACAAAGGAGTGGGTGGAAAACCGGGATGTTCTGGGGACGTCGGTGCCGGTGCAGAAGGTGAAAATTTCGCCCGGCGGAATGCTGGCCGCTCTCTGGAGCTGCCAATACTGGTTCAAGAAGGACGATGGCATGCTCATCAAATGCGAAACTCCCACCGGCCCGCCGGGCAGCCCGGATGTGGTCATCCGGCTGACCGGCATTGTTCGTTGAAAAAGGGGCGAAGGCCGGTCTCTTTATGCGTAATGATGGGATTCGGTTTCAATTTCCCTGTTCTCGCCGAAATTCGCTTTCATCATGGCCTCCTTTATGGCAGAAACACTATCTATTTCTATCCATTCAGGGTTGACGGCTTCGTAAAAAGTCCAATATCTGTGTTGCGCTGCATCCCTCGTCATTGCGGCGTACGCCAAGTACGCCTCATTCCTCGGGAGTGATAGGGTTGCGCCGTATCTTGAACTTTTTACTTTGCCGTCCCAAAATTGACTTTTTACGGGACCATCAGGGTTAAATAGTGTCCGTCCAGAAATTAGATATTTTGGTCGAGTTCAAGGAAGGCGAAAATTTTAACCGGAGGAATACTTTGCGTATTTTGAGGATTAAAATTTGAGCCTGACGCAGAAATCGGGCAAAATAGCAATTTATGGATGGGCACTAAATATCGAAAACCCCCGCCGGTTGATGGAAGCATTGCGGGCACCGGACGTGTCTGTCAAGGTGGATGTCCGCCCCCATGCCTCCGCGCCGGATCAGGATACGGCCGCACTCGGGACAAAGGGTGTCGTTGGAAAAACCGGCCATATTGCCCATGTAGACGTGGGAAAGGCCGGCGCTTCTGCCGATCTCATAGGCCGTGTTCATGGTTTCCACCGGGGTGGGGGCATGGTCGGTGTATTGATACCCCGGGAAAAAGCGGCTGATATGCCAGGGCATACCGGTGTCGATGCTGGCCAAAAATTCGGCGATGCCCCGGAGCTCTGTTTCCGAATCATTGGCTTTTTTATTGGCCTGGGAAATCTGCCAGTTCTGGCAGAACCCGCATTTAAAATTGCATCCCGCCGTGGCAATGGAAAAGGATTGGGATCCCGGCAAAAAATGATACAACGGTTTTTTTCAATGGGATCCGCGTTGGCCGCAATCACTTCCCCGTAGGCGTGGGTGTAAAGCTGGCCTTCCAGGTTCTGGCGCATGCCGCAGGTCCCGAAACCCGATGCCGTTATGCGGCACCGGTGCGGACACAGATGGCACTGCACCTCCTGGTCCGGCCGGCGCTCATACAGCATGGCGTCACGCATGTTTGTCCCCCGTTCTTTCGTATCGTCCCATGAGCACGCACTTGTCCAGCACATGGTCGGTCATGGCCTTTTCCAAGGTCAGTTTGTCCATTTTTTCCGGCAAGTCCAGCATGGTGTCAAGGGCATAAGCCTTGAAAAAATACCGGTGTTCCCGGTCCGGCGGGCAGGGGCCGAAATAACCGCTGTCGCCGTGGGTTCCCATGCCTTCCTTGCCCGGCGGGGTTTTGCCTTCGGGCAGATCCCGGACATCCGGCGGAATATTGAAAACCACCCAGTGATCCCACATGCCGTCTTCCCGAATGTGGGGCGGCACATCCGGGTCGTCCATGATCAGGGCAAGGCTTTGGGCCTCTGCCGGCACATCCTCCAGAACAATCTGCGGATTGATGTTCTTGCCATCACAGGTGTACTGGGATGGAATTTTCCCTTCATGTTCAAAAGCATTGCTGCGTAGTTTCATGATAACCTCCTATGGTTTTTAAATTAATCCTAATAAGAGATAGGGAAGGTTACAATGGGGGATATGCTGTAGTTTGACGCGGTGTAAAATGTAGTGGTGATTATTCGTGAGGATTCGTGTCCATTTATGTCTTCCGTGTTTATTCAGTCAATAAAACCTGGTCCTATGGGCCAGATCAGCGATAAAAGGCTATGCCGGTAAGGAGCAAAGCGCGAAATTAGAAATTCGAAACAAATCCGAATATCAAATGTTCCAATGATCAAAACAGATACCGGAGTGTTCCGGGGCAATGCGATGCATCTATCTTCGTGACCTTCGTGCTCTTCGTGGTA
>JAXHVL010000079.1:0-14060 GCA_034189225.1 Thermodesulfobacteriota bacterium | reverse complement strand
GGCAAAGTAAAAAGTTCAAGAGCAAGGCGTCGATGTATCTCGAGGAATGGAGCGTACTTGGCGGTACGTGACATGACGAGAGATGCATCGCTTTGCTGCTATTGGACTTTTTACGAAGCCGCCATACCTTTGAGCAACAACATATGTTACCAACTGTTAAAAACCGCGCCATTGCCTTTGTTGTAATGCTTATGGCGATCCTGTTCCCCGTCAAAGAAGCTGCGGCGGATAGCAGTATCATAAACGTGCGGCTTGCCGAAGATCCGTACCGGGTGATACTGGTGCTCACCGAACAGGCCCCTTATACCGTTGCCAGAATCGAACCCCGGGAAGTGCTGATCGGACTGAAGGCGACCCGGGCGGAAGCAAAAATCTATCAGTCTTCCGCTGCGCCGCTTATTCAGACCGTTCAATCGGAACAGCTCCCGAATAATGTGGCAGGAATCAATATCCTGACAAAACGGAACGTAACCGGTACGCAGGTCCAATGGCGCCGGAATCCCACCCGGCTGGTGATATTTATCCGATTTTCGGAACCCGGGTCCGGCGGGACGCCGCCGGTAAAAACCGGCCTGAAAACCCGGACCAGGGAACAACCTGCCCCCGATAAAACGCCGGAACAAACCAGCCCCCCCGCCTCGCCGGCACAATCCGATATATCTGCTCCCCGGACCGATCCGTCGCTGGCACCGCCCGCCAGTCCCGTACCCAGCTATTTTGACAGGGCCCCGATGCAGAAAGGAAGCGGAACCATTGACGATATTATACTGAAGGCGGACCAGCCCCCCTGTACGGATAACATCCAATTTTATAACGCCATCGGTTTCTGCAGGGACGGCAACTGGCGCTCGGCTATCAATAAATTTGACGCATTCGTCAAAAATTCTCCACAATCTCCCTGTGTCGAGGATGCCCTGTTTCTGATTGCCTATTGTACCTATAAAATCACCGAGTCCATGGAAGGGCTGGCCGGCCTGACCCCCCTTGACGCCTTTCAGGAAGCAATCAGCCGGTTTCCGGAATCCGATTACCTGGCCTATGCATACGCCGGCATGGGCATGACCCACTTCCGGCTGGGCAACTACGTGGAAGCCCAGGGATATTTCGACATCATTCTTTCCGATTTTCAGGACTACCGGGGCATTCCCCAGGTCGTCTTTGAAAACGGCAAACTGCACGCCAGGCGTGGCGACAATGATCAGGCCATTGAAATTTTTCGCCGCATCATCGCCCACTATCCGGATTCTGACCTTGTCATGGAGGCAAAATACGCCCTTGGCAACACCCTGTTTGGAATGAACCACTTTGCCGAATCCCTGGAGGTGCTCAAGGAAATCCTGGCCGCCGACCCCAAACGTATTTATCAATCCCCGCGTCTGCTTCAGAACATCGGCAACAGCTATTATCATGCAGAGGCCTATGATAAATCAAGGCGGTTTCTCTCCAAGGCCTACAACCTGTTTCCGGAATCCGAAGAAAACCCCACCCTGCTGACCCGGATCGGTGACTCCTACGCCGATCAGGGAAGAGATGACAAAGCAAAGGCCATATACCGGTATGTGATGGACAATCATCCCGGCACCAACGGATTCGTGCTGAGCGCCATGCGATATGCCGAATACCTTGAGGACAAGAAAGAAAAACAGGAAATTTATAACCGCATCGCGACTGGATACCCGCAAAACCCGGTGGCCAAACTGGCCCTGCTTCGCCTGTCAGACCTCCGCCAAAAAGCCGGGGAACAAGAAAAAAGTATTGAAAGCCTCAAGACCCTGTTCGCCAAACAACCCACAGCACTCGAGAAAGAGGCATACCAGGTGCTGGGCCGGGCCTTTCTGGCCATTGTCAACCAGCTGATGCAAAAGGACAATTATCCCCAGGTGATCGCCCGTTACGAGGCTGAAAAATCTTTTGTTAATAACGCCGAACACCCGGAATTGTTTTTTCAGATCGGCAACGCCTATTTTCAGGGCCGGCTTTACACTGCGGCCACGGATGTTTATGAAAAAGCATACCAGGTCTTCAGCGGCATGGACAAACCCCCGGAACTGATGTACCGTCTGGGCATATCCGCCCATGAATCCGAGAAGAACAGCCTCGCTCTCACCATGCTGACCAACTACACCCTCAGCAAAGCGGCGGAAAAAACTCCCGAAAAACTTGCCGACAGCCATCGCCGTGCCGGCGAAATTCTGGCCGCCGCGGAAAAATATGAGGCCGCCATCGAACAGTTCCAGATGGCCAGGGGCCAGAAAATTCATGCCACGGACAAAGCCATGGTCTGTATGGAAGAGGCGAAGGCCCGGCAGGCCACAGGCGACCTGAAAACAGGACGGCAACTGCTGGTCAGGGCCATCAACCTGTATTCATCGGTTCCGGAAAACCAGTATGCCGCCATCACCCGCGGCTATACGCGACTGGGGGCTATTTACAAAAAAATGAAGCGGTATGACCAGGCGGTGGATGCCTACACCATGGCCCTGAAATTCGCCGAAGACGATGAAACAACCGCTGAAATTCATTTGTGGCTGGGAGACCTTCACCAGGGGGCAGGCCACCGGGAAAAGGCTATACAGGCATACAGGCAGGCGATGACCGCGGGCAACGAATTTTTAACGAGTATCGCCGCGGAAGAAATCCGCACCATTGAACTGAAAACACGCATGACCAGGCTACCCATTGAAACAGGAGCATAAAAGTAATATTATGGGAAACAGAATTCTGCTGATTGAAAACAATACCCGACAACGGACACAATTGCGAAACAGCATTGAAGCATGGGGGTATGAGGTCTTCATCGCCGCCGACGGCGACGAAGCTGCAAAACTCTCTGTGGACAAAAACATCCCTTTTATTATCAGTGAATTCAAGCCGAACGGCATCAACGGGTTATCCCTGCTCGAACACATCCGTCAGAAAAATGAAACCGCCCAGGTGCTTTTCACCTCAGAAGCGCCCGCCATTGAAGATGCAGTGAGCGCCATCAAGGCCGGAGCCCTCGACTTTTTCACCAAGCCCGTGGACCTGACCCAGCTGCGATACATCACCGAAAAAGTCTTTAACGGAAACGGCCAATCCGCCGCCCCCCCACCCCGGCGGACCGGCGCAGAGACACCGGAATGCCACATCATTACCGGAAACCGGGAAATGGAAAAGCTGCTTAAAATGGCCGGCCAGGTGGCCGACAGCTGCGCCTCGGTGCTGGTACAGGGCGAAAGCGGGACTGGCAAGGAACTGTTTGCCAGGCTGATCCATAACAAGAGTGGTCGCGCCGAACGGCCGTTTGTGGCGGTAAACTGCTCTGCGCTGCCGGAGACCCTGCTCGAAAGCGAACTCTTCGGCCATGAAAAAGGGGCGTTTACCGGCGCCATCGCCCGCAAGCCCGGCAAATTTGAACTGGCCCACCAGGGGACCCTGCTGCTGGATGAAATCACGGAAATGGATGTCCGTCTTCAATCCAAGCTGCTTAGGGCCATCCAGGAAAACCAGATTGACCGGGTGGGCGGGGTTCAGCCCGTATCCGTGGATGTCCGGATCATCGCCACCACGAACCGGGACATCGACACCGCCGTCAGGCAGGGCGATTTCCGCGAAGACCTTTTCTACCGCATCGCCACCATCCCCCTGTCCATTCCACCGCTTCGGCAACGGCGGGAGGATATCAAGCTGCTCAGCGAATATTTTATCGACAAATACAACCGGCTCGACAACCGGAATGTCAAAAAATTGTCAGACGCCGCCCTGATCTGCCTGGAACGTTATCCTTTCAACGGCAATGTCCGCGAGCTTGAAAACATAATCCACAGGGCAATACTTCTATCTGACGGAAAAACCATCACGGAAGGCAACCTGATGCTCGCCACAGCGGTCGGCGGCAGGACCGGCCACGGTCGCCAGGAGGACGTGCTTCTTTCGGCCGAAGGCGACGGCGGAACGCTGAAAGATGTAGAAAAAAAGACAATTTTTCAAACCCTTGACAAAACCAACGGCAACCGGACCCGCGCCGCCCAGACCCTGGGCATCAGCGTCCGGACATTGCGAAACAAACTCAATGAATACAAAGAAAATGAAGATAGTAGCGAAAGTGAATAGTGTCTGATGAAATATGCGAATTAATGGCATTACCGGGAGGAGACCGCGATGTTTGAAATTCGAAATTGGATCATGGCCCCAAATTTCCAATTTCTAATTTCAAACTTCTTTTACAAAAATGCCACCAACTCAAATGATTAAATAATAACAAACCCAGTTAGAATGATCGCTCACGGCACAAAATTTGCTTTTTATTTTAAACAAACATTAACCGGAACCATAAGCAGGAACCCCTACCATGACAGATTCCTTCTTTGTTGACCAGACAAGCCGGCTGCTGGAAAAGGCCATCGACATTACGGCACGGCGTCACAGAGTTATCACCGGCAATATCGCCAATATCAATTCTGTGGGCTACACCCCCAGCGACATCGACTTTAAAGCGGCCCTTCAACAGGAAATGAACGCGCAGGGCAATGCGCTTACAGCCACTCACCCGGATCATTACGCCCACTCACCCGAGGGCGATGAAGCGGCCCCGCACAAAAAAACAGGTCCCAACGGGCAGTTGCTCGACTCCGTGAGTATTGATGAGGAAATGACCAACCTTGTGGAAAACAACATTAAATACAAAACCAGCGTGGAACTGATGCTTCGCAAAATTTCCAAACTGCGGAATGTCATTGCAGAAGGAGGCCGATAATGGATTTCTTGAATGCCTTTAAAATCAGCGCATCCGGATTGACAGCCCAGCGCAGCAAAATCAACGTAATTGCGGAAAATATCGCTAATGCGGAAACCACCCGCACGGCGGACGGCACGCCCTACAACCGGAAAATGGTTATCCTGAAGGAAACCATCGGCACGGAAACCTTCCAGGACGCCCTGTCCGCCGAAGAAAAAAACCCCGGCGGCGGCGTGGAAGTGGCCGAGGTGATGGCCCCGAAAAACAACTATAAAACGGTTTACAATCCGCATCACCCGGATGCCGATGAGGATGGATACGTAACCATGCCCAATATCGACCCGCTGGTGGAACTGTCGGATATGATGGTGGCGCGGCGGGCATACGGCGCCAATGCCACGGTTATTGAAAATACAAAGAGTATGATTCTGGATGCCCTCAAAATAGGGAAGTAAAGGAGATAGACCATGAGCCCGATCAATCCTGTGGGCGAAACCCAGCCGCCGGTGATGTTCAACAAGGCCGAATCCGAAAAAAAACAGGAATCCGGGTTTGGCGAATTTCTGACCGATGCGGTCAAAAATGTCAATGACCAGCAGAAATCGGCTGACAAGGCCGTAACCCAGGTGGTCAAGGGGGAGATCGGTATTCACGAAGGCATGCTGTCCCTGGCCGAAGCCGACATCTCGCTCCGGGCCATGCTCAAGGTTCGAAGCAAAGCGTTGGAGGCGTATAAGGAGATTATGCGCATGCCGGTGTAATGTCCGTCCAGAAATTGCTATTTTGCCCGATTTCTTCGTCTGGCTCAAATTTTAATCCTCGAAATACGACAAGTATTCCTCCGGTTAAAATTTTCGCCTTCCTTGAACTCGACCAAAATATCAAATTTCTGGACGGACATTCGTCCACACCAAACACCTCGTTCCCACGCTGAGCGTGGGAATGAGAGAGAGGAAAAAATTGGATATTAGAAATTAGAAATCCGGGCTTACCAGCTATTGCCAATTTCATAGCCGCTAAACCGACAATAACAAGCATTTTTAACTCAAAAAAATTACAGGAGCAGCCCATTCATGGATCCGGCGGTTCAGCAATTGTTCAACTTCTACAGGGATATGCCCTTTTCCCGAAAACTGGTGCTGGCGGTGGTCACGCTTATTGTGGCCGGCGGTTTTGCCGTGATGTTTTTTCTGGCCAACCAGACGGTTTATCAAACCCTTTATTCAGACCTGAGCGCCAATGATGCCTCTGAAATCACAAGTGTACTCAAAGAGCAGAATATCCCTTACAAACTGCTGAACAACGGCAGCAAAATTCAGGTGCCCGCGGACATGGTATACGACGTTCGGCTGACCCTGGCGGGATCGGGCCTGCCCAAGGGCGGCGGCGTGGGGTTCGAAATTTTCGACAAATCTGAATTCGGCACCACCAAATTCGTCCAGAACCTGAACTACAAACGTGCCCTTCAGGGCGAACTCGCCCGCACCATCTCGGAAATTCAGGAAGTTGTAAGCGCCCGGGTCATGGTTGTACTGCCCAAGGAATCGGTGTTCATCGAAGAATCCAAACCCGCCTCCGCTTCCGTGCTGCTGGAACTGAACGGTTCCATCTCAAAAGAAAAAATCGCCGCCATTGAAAACCTGGTGGCCAGCTCCGTGGAGAATCTCTCCACCAACCAGATCACGGTGGTGGACACCAAGGGCAAAATCCTCTCCAAAAAACGAGAGGCAGATGATTTTGTGGGCGCCGACACGAAACTGGAATACAAAATGGCGTTTGAAAAAAATCTAGCTTCCCGGATACAGTCCATGCTTGAGGCCATCGTGGGCACCGGCAAGGCCATCGTGCGGGTAACGGCTGACATGGATTTCGACCGGGTGGATCTTTCCGAGGAAACTTACGACCCCATGGAAAAAGCCATTCGAAGCCGCCAGGTAACCACCAGCAGCTCACAGAAACCCGGCACCGAGGGGCAGATATCAAGCGTCAATCCGGTAACCCCGGAAACGACCGGCCAAACCGGTATGCAGTCCGGCGGCGCCAGCAACAACCAGAAAAGCGAGACCATTAATTACGAACTCAGCCGGACCATGCGTCGCACCGTCAGTTCTGCCGGCGAGGTGACCCGGGTTTCCGTTGCCGCCGTGCTGGATGGGAAATACGAAACAGTCACCGACGAGGAGGGAAACACCAGCCGCAAATTTGTGCCCCGCACCGACGAAGAACTGACCAATTTCGAAAACATCGTGAAAAACGCGATGGGCTACAGCGTGGACAGAAACGACCAGATCACCGTGAAATCCTTTCCATTTTCTTACATGCAGGAAATGGATCAGACCGAGGCCCCGGCAGCGCCCCTCTGGCAGGAACTGATGGCGGAATACGGCCGAAGCGCGGCCAACGGTCTGCTGATCCTTCTGGTTTTCCTCTTTATCATCATTCCCCTGTTGCGTTCCCTGAAAACCATCCGGACCACGGCCATGCAGTCCCTCCCGGCCCCGGGAAGCGGTGGCGCCCAGGGAGCCCTCGAGGACGGAGAAGAACGCCAGGCCCTGTCAGCCCCCGCCGGCGGCACTCCCAAGGCTCAGGCCGTTCAGCTGGCCAGTGGCAATGTTGATCAAACCGCAAGCTTAATGAGGTCATGGGCAAGTGAGTCCTAGCAAAAACAAGGAAGGGCGTGAAAAACTATCGGGGGCGAAAAAGGCCGCCATCTTTTTGCTGATGATGGGCGAAGATTACGCCTCAAAAGTTTTCAAAAAGCTCAGCAATGAAGAAATCAAGAGAATCGCCGCTGCCATGGCGGACATCGACCAGGTGGACCCGTCGGAGAGCACCCAGGTGGCTGAAGAATTTCTCTCCTCCTTTCAGGAAAAGGAAACCACCATCATCAAATCCGACAAATTTCTCTCCAATGTCATTGAAAACAGCCTGGACAAGAAAAAGGCCCAGGAAGTGTTTAAAGAAATTGAAGAAGCCAGGCGGGACAAGCCCTTTTCCTGGACCCGGAACGTCAACCTGGAAAACATGGTGGGGTATATCAAAAACGAACACCCCCAGACCATCTCCATGATTCTCGCCTATCTGCCGGTAGAGATCTCATCTGATATTTTTTCCATGCTGCCGGAAAACCAGAAGGGCGACATCGCGGTCCGCATCGCCAGGCTCGGCCAGGTGCCCGAAGATGTCATCCGGAACGTGGATGACGCCATGCGGCTGGAACTTATGGAAACCGGCGCTAAAAGCAGCAAGGCAGGCGGTATGCAGCTCATCGCCGATATTCTGAACTCCGCGGGCAAGGCCAGCGAGGAATCCGTCATGGAATTCATGGAGGAAGAGCACGGGGACATGGCCGAAGAAATCCGCCAGATGATGTTCGTATTTGAAGACCTGGCCAGCGTGGATGACCGGGCCATCCGGGAAATTCTCAAGAAGGTGGAAAGTTCCCAGCTCACCCTGGCGCTCAAGACATGCAGCGAAGAACTCAAGCAGAAGATCACCTCAAATCTTTCTTCCCGTGCCGTGGAAATGCTGATGGAAGACCTGGAGGTCATGGGCCCGGTTAAACTTTCCTCCGTGGAAGCGGCCCAGCAGCAGATCGTCAACGCGGCCAAGGAACTCGAAGCCGAAGGCACCATCACCCTGGGCGGCGGAAAGGAGGATGTCCTTGTCTAATCATGCCCACGACGATCAGGGGTGGCAGCCCCTGGTGCCGGAACAGCAGCGCGATAAATCGACGGATCGCAAGCGGGAAAGCACGGACTTTCAGTCCCTGTACGCCGAAGGGAAGGATAATGACGATTTTTCCCCCTTGTTCACCACTCCGGACAAGGCGGACCGTAAAAAACAGGAAGCGGAAAAAGCCTATGCCGAAGGATTTGCAAAAGGCGAAAAAGACGGATTCGACAAGGCGTTTAAGAAGGGGGAGGCCACGGTGGGCCGAATTGAAAAGGTGCTGTCGGAGATCGAATCATTATGGAAAAACATGATCACGGCCAACGAGCGGCAGATATTGGACATGGTCTGCCGTACCGCGGAAAAGGCCGCCCTGGGACGGATCGACGGCGATGAGGAAACGGTGAAGCAGAGCATCCTGACCGCCTTCGAACTCATACCGGACCCTGTGGACATCACCATCACCATCAGCCCGGATGACTATGAATACATCGAAACGGTAAAAGACGATTTCTTCAGCGCCGCGACCGACCTGAAAAACATCGCCGTGGTCTCGGATCCCGCCGTCAAGGCCGGGGGCTGCAAAATTGAGAGCGTGGCCGGCGCTGTGGACGCCCGGGTCGAAACGCGGCTGGAAGCCGTAAAGCAGGCGGTATATGATGTCATCACAACCACTTGAGATAAAATGGGAAAAGTATAAGACGGCCCTGGACCGGTGCCGACCCGTCCGCATGGCCGGCAAGGTCACCAAGGTAGTGGGCCTGACCGCCGAAGGTCAGGGACTGGGCCTTGACATAGGCAGCCTGTGCGCCATCCATACCATGGGGGATGCTGTCATCCCTGCGGAGGTGGTGGGATTCAGGGACGAGAAGGCCCTGCTCATGCCCTACGGCAGCACCCGCGGTATCCGACCGGGCAGCCGCATCACCCTTACCCGGACCAGTCCCACCACGCCGGTGGGCGAAGGATTTATCGGCCGTGTGGTTGACGGGCTGGGCCGACCCCTGGACGGCCATGGCGACATCCCCGCCGATGCCGAATATCCGTTGTACGGCCACCCCATAAACCCCATGGAACGCGCGCCTATCAGGGATCTCATGGATGTAGGCGTCGGTGCCATTAACACCATGGTCACCATCGGCATGGGCCAGCGCATCGCGATCATGTCGGGTTCCGGCGTGGGCAAAAGTATTCTCATGGGCATGATGGCCAAATTCACCGCCGCAGATGTGGTGGTCATGGGCCTTATCGGCGAGCGCGGCCGGGAAGTACTGGACTTTGTCAAAAGCAACCTCGGCGAGGAAGGCATGAAAAAGGCCGTGGTCGTGGGGGCCACCTCCGACTCCCCGCCGCTTGTAAAAATGCGGGGCGCCTATCTGGCCACCACGCTGGCCGAGTACTTCCGGGACCGCGGCCGCAATGTCCTGCTGATCATGGATTCGGTCACCCGGTTTGCCATGGCGTCCCGGGAAGTTGGCCTGTCCGCCGGAGAACCGCCCACCACAAAGGGATATACCCCTTCATTTTTTTCCCAGATCCCCGTGCTGCTGGAACGCGCCGGCAATGTCAGCGGCAAGGGAAGCATCACCGGCATCTACACCGTCCTGGTGGAAGCCGACGACATGAACGATCCGGTGGGCGACACCATCCGGTCCATCGTGGACGGCCACATCGTGCTTTCCAGAAACCTCGCCAACCGGAACCATTACCCGGCCATCAGCGTTCTGGAAAGCGTAAGCCGGGTCATGCGGGACGTGGTCAGTGAAGATCACATCCGCCTGCGGGGCCTGGCCGTGGATGTGATGGCCACTTACACGGACGCCGAAGACATGATCGCCATCGGGGCCTATGGCAAGGGGACCGATGCCCGCATCGACCGGGCCATCGACCTGATGCCGAAAATCAACAACCTGCTGCGGCAGGACATCAGCGAAAAAAAGCCTTACGGGGAGAGCCTGAAAACGCTGGAGGCCATATTTAAATGAAGAAATTCAAATTCCGGCAGGAAGCCGCCCTCAAATACCGCGCCCACCTGGAGCACCTGGCCAAGCTGAAAGTGGCAAAGGTTCAGGCCGACCTCGCCCGGAGCGAAAACCAGATTGCCATCTACAAGGATAATTTTTCGCAATCGGCAAAGCACCTGGCAAAACGGGCACAGACCGGACTCGATGCCTATCATTACCATATGCACACCGCCTACCTTCAGGGCATTGAGAACAGCATTCAGGCCGAAACCCAGAACAAACAACAGCTGTTTAACATTCTCCGGCAGCGACAGCAGGAACTGGCCCGGAAGATGACCGATAAAAAGGCCATCGAGAAACTCAAGGAACGGAAAAGGGCCGAATATAATGAGATGGTCCGCCGCACCGAACAGAAGGAACTGGACGACCTGACGGCCATGAAACAGGCGGGAAGGAAAACAGGATGACGTTTCAATTTTCAAAACGCATCAAACTGCTGCTGGCCGGCCTGCTGGTCATAAAGCTGTCGGGCATGCTCATTTACCTGGGCAGCACCATGGACATGACCGAGTGGTTTTCCACGACCGGCATTGCAGTGGCCCAGGAGACCGAAGGTGCAGGCGACGCCACGGCCGATGGCCAGAAAAATGACACAGCCACTGTGGCCTCCCCGTCAGAAGTGAAATCCACCCTGAAGAGCCTCGAAGACAAGCGGCTTCGTCTTAAAGCCGAAGAAAAAAAGATCGAGAAAAAGCGCCAGGACCTTGAGGAGCTCAAGCAGGAAATCACTCAAAAAATAGAAAAACTCGCCGACATCAACAAGTCCATCGAGGCCAGCCTGGCCCGGAAGGAACAGGAACTGACAGAAGAAGAACAGGCCCGCCAGGCCACCGAAGAAGCCAAGCTGCGCCAGCTGGTCAAGGTCTACACCAGCATGAAGGCCAGAACCGCGGCCGAACTCATCAACAACATGGATCTTGAGGTCACCCTCAAGCTCTTCTCCCGCATGAAGGGCGAACAGGTGGGTGAAATCCTCTCATACGTTGAAAAACGACGCGCCGCCAAGATCAGCGAGCTGCTCGCCCCGGCCAATGGAAAGTAGGAAATCCTGGCCCAGAGGATCAGGCTTTCCAGTGTCATGTCAACAGGGAAGTGACATTTATTCATGAAAAGAATACCCTTGGCGATCTTGGCGGCTTGGCGAGAGAAAGCCTTAAACTGACATCAACCGCACATCTTTTGCATTGGCGAACACGGCGGCGATAATATCGGCCAACCGCCGGGCGTGGGCGTGAATTTCCGCATCCGTCCGACCGGGATAGCGCGCGTAACTGATCATGATCCCGTTTAACGCGGCAAACAGTGCATGGGTGACGATGCGCGTATTTCCCGCCATGCCGGTTTTACGAACAACCACCGATTCCAGATGATCCATCAACACCCGCATGGCATCGTTCAGTTTCCGGGTCGACGCCTCAGAAAGATCCCCGCCCAGCATGAAATGACTCATGATCTGATAAAAAGTCAGGTTGTTATTCAGAAAATCGATATAAAACCGGCAGGCCGCCTCCAGCGTAAAGGTCTCTGCTTCGGCCTGCCGGCTTATCTGGTGGATCACGGCATCCGTACTGTCCAGAAAAATCTCCAGAAACAACTCATCCAGACTGGCATAGTAGTTGTAGATGGTGCCCACCGCCATGCCCGCCTTTTTGGCGATTTCCCGCACGGTCACATGCTTGAAATCGCGTTCGGCGAAAAGCGCCCGGGCAGCCTCCAGTATCAGATGCCGCCGGGCGTCCCGCTCTTTTTTCCTCAATGTTTTAAGCGTATTCAAAGACATGCCGATGCCCCCTTTTGCACACATTGGCCGTGCCCCCTTAAGGACCGGCCATTCGGCTATTCCGCCGACGAATCCGGACCGGCCTCGTGAATCCGCATCATATCATCATCCGTATAGCATCGCTCCGTGATGTCCGGGCTGGTGGCGTCGTTTTCCATCTGGCGTTTATCGTACCCCGGGCCCAGGACTTCCTTATAGTATTCGTGCTGAATCATCAGGTTCATGATCTCGTTGGTGCCGGTCCATATCATGGCCAGCCGCGTGTCCCGCAGCGCCCGTTCAATGGGATACACCTCTGTGTAACCGATGCCGCCCATGATCTGCATGGCCTTATTCACCACCTCCCAGGCGGTTTCCGTGGAAAACCGCTTGGCTTCGCTCACCAGCCGGCGCACATTGGGATATCCCTCGTCAATGGCCTTGGCCGCCATATAGCACAATCCGCGGGCGGCATCAAGCTGCATGATGGAATCGGCCACCAGAAAACTTACGCCCTGATACTTGCGGATCTCCTGACCGAACGCCCGGCGCTTGTTGGAATACCGTACCGCCAGATCCAGGGCGGCCCACATGCTCAGACTGCCACCGGCCGAGGTCATGCGTTCGGGAATCATCATCTGGTTAAAACACAAGGCCCCGCCGTGCAGTTCACCGATCAAATTTTCCCTGGGTACTCTGGCATTCCGGAACACCAGCCGGCCGGTTCCCCCGCCGCGGCACCCCATGAGGCCATAGAGATACTCGGTTTCAACACCCGGCCCCTTGTCCACCAGCAGCAGACTCAGGCGCTGGTACTTATGGGCATCCGGATCAAAGTTGGTCTTGCAGTAGACGATAAAAAAATCGGCCCCTTCGGCACCCACCACAAACCGCTTCTGACCGTTTAAAATAAAATGATCCCCTTCCAGGTCGGCCCGGGTCATGGCCCCGAAAAAGTCGGACCCGCCCCGTGGTTCGGTCAGTGCCTCGGCGGCAATCAGCCTGCCTTCAAGGTAAGGTTTGAGATACGTCTGCTTCTGCTCTTCGGTACCGAAACAGTTAAGGGCTTCCCCCACAATGGAGGGCATGGAATAGGCGCATCCCAGGGCGATGCCGAGGCATCCCACCTCTTCCAACGCCATCATTTCCGCGACCCAGCCCATTCCCCGGCCGCCGTATTCTTCGGGAAACCGGACACCGATCAGCTTTCGCTCGGCCAGCTTCTCCACGAACTCACGGGGATAGGTGATTTCATTCTTGTCCATGCGGCGAAGAAAATCACTTGAGACCTCCTCCCGCACGAACGCGCGTATCTCTTTTTTCAATTCCCGTTCTTCGGGTGTTAACATAAAATCATACATGGAAAAGACCTCCTGTTTTTGGCTGTCAGAATTTTTCTTAAATAAATATGAACTAAGCTCTATAATATGAACAATGCTCATGCATGTCAAGAAAAAATCTGCATAGCGTCTGTATATTAACGGGTTATCCTGATCGATTAACCGGATAGTGAATGAGAACACCGGTAGATTAACGGTTTTTTCTTTACACCAGCCGGACAATATGATAATTATCCTGATTGCTTATAATCATTGTCGGCTCTCCTGTCATCAATCATGCTTGACGCAGCACGATTATGCGTTAAGTTATAAGAATATTTACTCAACAACCACCCCGGCCTTTGTGGCGGGATGGGTTGAAAAAAACGGCTGAAAGCCGGGATACGGGTCTACAGACCCGTTAATGCTCCGTCTTGAAATTACCATCTTTCTCAGGTTCAAAATGGTACTCAATATTAAGGGTCTGTCAAAAAATAACTGTTACATTCGGTTGCCGCTTCATCCCGTCCAGCGGCGTTGCGCTCCTTGCGACATAGACTTACTATGCC
>JAXHVL010000078.1:0-2091 GCA_034189225.1 Thermodesulfobacteriota bacterium | reverse complement strand
CAAAGACCGGGGTGGTTGTTGAGTTACTGCAAAAACACCGCGGCGGGATTGGAAGGTTTTTACGAAGCCATCGGCTTTGATCATTGCCGCAAGATATTGTATAATCGGCAGATCATGAAAGACGCACCGAACACAGAAAACCCGACCCGGGGAAACCGCCTGAATGGCCCAAACCGGCTGATCATCGGCGGCCTGATCGTTTTTACGCTGATTATCTACAGCAACACACTGCATGTTCCCTTTGTCTTTGATGACCTGTCCAACATCGTCGAGCGGACAGACCTTCACCTCCGGCAGTTGACCATCGATACCGTGCTTGACACGTTCACCATGGGCAGCGGCGGGGAAGAGACCCTGCACCGGCCCGTGAGCAACCTCTCCTTCGCCCTGAACTTTTACATCGGCGGCTTCAATGTCACGGGGTACCATCTTGTCAACCTGGCAATCCACATAACAACAGCCATCTTTTTGTTTAAAACCCTGATATTGATCCTGGCCACCCGGAAAAACCTGTATTCAGAAAACGAGCGCCTGCTCATCGCCGGCATCGCCGCCATGCTGTGGGCCATTCACCCCATTCAGATACAGGCGGTGACCTACATCGTGCAGCGCATGGCGTCTCTTGCGGCCATGTTTTACATACTGGGATTCTGGGCCTGGCTGCGCTTCAGGATGAGCGGCAACCGGCGCTATGGTTTCCTTGTAATTTCCGGATTAATGGCGGCCATGGCCATTCTGTCCAAGCAGAACGCGGTGATGTTCCCTGTGGGGATTCTGCTGCTGGAATGGCTGGTGCTCTCGGGGATGCAACAGCCGGAGAAGCCTTTCAGAAAGGGCTTGGTGGTAGTTACGGTACTGGCATTCGGAGTAGCAGTAATCGCTGTGCTTTCTGCCTACAGCATTGACGTGACCACCCTTTTTGAAAGCTATGACAACAAGCCCTTCACATTGACGGAGCGGCTGCTCACCCAGCCGCGGGTTATTTTCTTTCATCTCTACCAGATACTGGCCCTGATGCCGGAATATTACTGCATCGACCATGCCTTTCCCAAATCCACGGATCTGCTGACCCCAACCGCCACCCTATTTGCCATTATCGGCATCATTGCCGCCACGGGTGTTGCCATCGGGCTACGCAAACGGCTGCCACTGGTCTGTTTTGCCGTGCTGTTCTTCCTGTCCCACCATGCAGTGGAATCTACCTTTCTGCCGCTGCAGCTCGTATTTGAACACAGAAACTACCTGCCCTCGCTCTTTTTGTCTCTGCCCGTGGCCCTGGCCATCAACCGCCTGCTGATGTTTTATGCCGGCCGTAGCCGATTTATCTATTATGTCATCGCCATGGTGACCACCTGCACCTTTATCTTTATCGGCATGTGCACCCACGTCCGCAATTACGACTGGCGCTCCCCGGAAACCCTCTGGAAGGACGCCACCCGAAAGTATCCCGACATTACCCGGCCCTATCACAACCTTGGCTATTATTACCAGCGGCAGGGAGCGGTGCAGAAAGCCCTGGATACCTATGAGATCGCCCTGACCAAGCGCGATCATGATTGGAAACTTAAAAAAATCCTCACCCTGGGCAACATGGCGCGACTTTATTATCAAGGGCAGGATTATCAAAGGGCCGAAGCTGCCCTGGAGCGCGCCGCAGCCCTCGCCGAGAAGGTTACCGGCGATGCGGACGCCATATATAAAATCAAAGAAAAAAAATATATTCTGCTTTTAAGCAAAATATACGGCCATACCCGGCCGGACCTTGCCGGCGAAACCATCGACCGTGCCGTCAAATTTGCAAAAGACCCTGGTTCCCTCGCCAAGCTATACAATTTAAAAGGAATGCTGGCACTGCACCGGGGGGAATACGAGGGCGCCCGAAACGCATTTCTGCAAACCCTTCGCCACGACCGGGACAATGCCACGGTCGACCTGAACCTGGGGGTAACCGCCACATTCGCCGGATCGTTTGAAAAAGGCCGCCGGCACCTGGCGCAATTTATTGCCGATCACCCTCATCATGCGCCGACATATCTTTACCTGGCCGAAAACCGGCTGCTGGCCGGTGACCCGGATACTGCGGCAGACCGG
>JAXHVL010000077.1:0-23753 GCA_034189225.1 Thermodesulfobacteriota bacterium | reverse complement strand
GGCGTTGATTACCACGAAGAGCACGAAGGTCACGAAGATAGATGCATCGCATTGCCCCGGAACACTCCGGTATCTGTTTTGATCATTGGAACATTTGATATTCGGATTTGTTTCGAATTTCGTGCTTTGCTCCTTACGGGCATAGCCTTTTATCGCTGACCTGGCCCAGAGGACCAGGTTTTATTGACTGAATAAAGGAGGTGGTCATGACCCCGGGAACAGCCCTGACGGAATTTTCAACCGCGCGTCCGAAACTCGTCACCACGCTGATGCTGCAGATCACCCTCATTATTGCCCTCCTGGCGATTCTGCCCACCTTCTGGCCGGGAACCTTTTCCGGACTGAACCCGCTGCACGTGGATACCGACCCGGAAAACATGCTGCCCCATGACGCGCCGGTAAGGGTCTTCCACGACAACATGAAAAAAGAGATGGCCCTTTATGACATGGTGGTGTTGGGGATCGTCAACGAGGAACATCCGGACGGGGTGTTCAACCCGGCCTCCCTGAAAAAAATTTATGAACTGACGCAATACGCCAAAACCCTTCAATGGCCGGACCCGGACAATCCGGAGCAAACCGTGGGCGTTATTGAAGCGGACATGATCGCTCCCTCAACAGTGGACAATATCGAACAGGGCGACCGGCCCGGCGTGGTCAATTTTGAATGGCTCATGAAAGCGCCCCCGGAAACGCCCGAAGGCGCGCTGGCCGTTCGTGAACGGGCCAAGCGCATTCCGTTTCTGGACGGCACGCTGGTCTCCGAGGACGGCAAGGCAATTTGCCTCTATCTTCCCCTGACCTCCAAGGACATGAGCAGCAAGGTATACGCCCACTTGCAGGATAAAATCGATACCTTCGAAGGCCCCGAGGAATATCACATCACCGGCCTGCCGGTGGCTGAAGATGTGTTCGGCGCGGAGATGTTCAAGCAGATGGCGATTTCCGCGCCCATCGCCATGGTGGTGATATTTCTGCTGATGCTGTTGTTTTTCCGGAATCTCGTACTGGTGCTTTCGCCCATGATAGTGGCCTTGGTATGCGTGATCATGACCATGGGGCTGCTGGTGGCAACCGGCAACACCATTCATATCATGAGTTCCATGATCCCCATCTTTATCATGCCCATCGCGGTGCTGGACGCCGTGCATATCCTGTCCGAGTTCTTTGACCGGTACCAGGAGACGAAAGACCGGCGGAAAACCATCATCGAGGTCATGAACACCCTGTTCATGCCCATGCTGTATACCACCATAACCACGGCCGTGGGCTTCGGCTCCCTGGCGCTGGTGCCTATTCCGCCGGTGCAGGTATTCGGCATATTCGTGGTCTTCGGTGTTATCATGGCCTGGCTGTGGACCATCACCTTTGTGCCGGCCTATATCATGTTCATCCGGCCCGAAACCCTTGAAAATTTCGGCACCAACAGTACAGAAGGCGAAGGCTCCACCCTGTCCCGCATCCTTTTTGCCACCGGCCGCATGACCTTCAGACATGCCGGCCTGATCATGATCGGCATTGCCGTGCTGACCGCCGGGGCGATCTACGGCATCACTCTGATCCGGATCAACGACAACCCCATAAAGTGGTTCACCAAGTCCCACCCCATCCGCGTGGCGGACCGTGTACTGAATGAGCATTTCGGGGGCACCTACATGGCCTACCTGACGCTGGAAGCCGACGTTCCGGAGTATTCGGAAACCGCCTTCGTCAATTCTCTGAAAACGGACCTGGCCGAAAAGAAAACGGCGACACCCGGACTGGCGGCCTTTGACACCATCTCGAAAGCCCTGCTGACCAAGGCCGAACAGGTGTCCAAAACAGTGGATACCCGCCCCAAAGCTCTGGACCAGCTGGAGGCATTTGTGGATGACAAGCTTTTTACCGCGCCCATGGATCAGTATGACGCCTGGGAAGCGGCCATGGACGTGGTGGCGGCTCAGAAAGGCCGCGGCCAGCCCTTTAAACAGCCCGAGGTGCTGCGGTTTATCGCCGACCTCCAGTCCTACCTGCTGAAGACCGGTGTGGTGGGCAAATCCAATTCCCTTACCGATATCGTAAAAACCGTCCGGCGGGAGCTGGTCTCTGGCAAACCCGCCGATTTTACGGTGCCGGACAGCGTGAACGGGGTAGCCCAGGCCCTGCTGCAATACCAGAACAGCCATCGTCCCCAGGATCTATGGCACCTGGTCACACCGGATTACACCAAATCAGTGATGTGGGTACAGCTCACCAGCGGGGACAACATCAAGATGCAGAAGGTTGTGGATGCGGTAAAGTCCTACATGGCGTCGGCCGAAGCACCTGCCGGTATCCGGCTGCACCACGACTGGTTCGGCCTCACTTATATCAACGTGATCTGGCAGCAGAAAATGGTCAACGGCATGCTAAATGCATTTATGGGCAGTTTTCTGGTGGTGTTTCTGATGATGACAATCCTGTACCGGTCCGCCCTGTGGGGGCTTCTGTCCATGATTCCCCTGACCGTGACCATCCTGTTTATCTACGGCATCATCGGCTGGATCGGCAAGGACTACGACATGCCCGTGGCGGTGCTGTCCGCCCTGAGCCTGGGCCTTGCCGTCGATTATGCCATCCATTTTCTCACCCGCAGCCGCATGCTTTACCTGGAACACGGGTCATGGGAATCCGCATGCGGACCGGTATTTGGAGAACCGGCCCTCGCCATATCCCGGAACGCCATCGTCATCGGCGTCGGGTTTCTGCCACTTCTGGCGGCGCCACTGGTTCCGTATAAGACCGTTGGGATTTTCATTGCCGCGATCCTGGTGGTGGCCGGACTTTCCTCATTGCTGATCCTGCCGTCTTTGATCACGCTTCTGGAAAAGCCCCTGTTTCCGAAGACCCGGCGATGGGGCGTCATCTGCAACGTGGCCACATGCATTATATCTGCAATCACGCTGCTGGGGGCCCTTTATGTGAACCTGAACAATTTTCTGGACATGGGATGGACCGCCATGACATGGGGCAGCCTGATCATCATCGTGATGATGGCCAATATCTGCTACTTCTCCGGCAAGTCAAGAGACTGCCGCATCCAGGCGCCCATGGAAAACAAATCATGATTCCGGTTATCAAATAATCCGTAACAGCCCATAAAAGGGAGGCACATTCGACATGATACCCCTTCGATTACCCGTTAAGAAGTTGAGAATACGCTTGGCGATAGCCCTCACGGCCCTCGCTATCTGCTGTACAATACCTGTCTGCGCCACCGCGGAAACGCCCCCGGTGGACACCATCGTGGACAAGGCCCTTCGGGTCAATTATTACAACGGCGAAGACGGCCGGGCATCCGTGGAGATGACCATAAAGGACAAACAGGGCCGAGAACGCAACCGAAGCATGATCATTCTGCGGCGGGACATGGTGTCGGAAACGGACACGGACGACACCTTTCTCGGGGACCAGAAGTTCTACGTCTATTTCCGGCGGCCGGCCGACGTGCGCGGCATGGCCTTCATGGTCTGGAAACACACGGATTCGGATGACGACCGGTGGCTCTACCTGCCCGACCTGGACCTGGTCAAGCGCATCGCTTCTTCCGAAGAGCGCACCAGTTTCGTGGGGTCCCACTTTTTCTACGAGGACGTATCCGGCCGGAACAAAAATGAAGACACCCACGAACTGGTGGACACCACTGACAACTTTTACGTGCTCAAGAGCACGCCGAAAAACCCGGGTAATGTTGAATTCGCCTATTACAAGATGTGGATTCACAAGACATCCTTCGTGGTCACCCAGACCAAGTACTACGACAGCAGCGACAAGGTCTACCGGGAATACAAGGCCCTGAACGTCGAGCAAATCCAGGGCTTTCCAACGGTGACCCGGTCGAAGATGACCGACGAGCGAATGGGCGGCCACACCATCATCGATTACAACAACGTGACATATAACACCGGCCTGCCCGACAACATCTTCACAGAACGATATTTGCGCAAACCGCCGATACAGTATATGCGATAAGGGTTCGTCACAAAATAAGTTGGGCAAATTTGGCGGTCCCGTAAAAAGTCAATTTTGGGACGGCAAAGTAAAAAGTTCAAGATACGGCGCAACCCTATCACTCCCGAGGAATGAGGCGTACTTGGCGTACGCCGCAATGACGAGGGATGCAGCGCAACACAGATATTGGACTTTTTACGAAGCCGTCAAATTTGGCGCCAGAATTTTTTCCGTCTTCGAGACGCGAGGAGGGAAAATAGCAAGCTATTTGACCGACGAAGCAACAAAGAAGACGGGAAAAAGAACAAGCCAAATGGTCAAATTATTTTGTGACGAACCCTAAGGAGCCTGAGGTATGACAAAACGGATGATACAGATGATAACGATCGCCCTGTTCCTGGCAGCCTTCCCCGCGGCTTTACATGCAGAAGAACCCGCTCTGCCCCCCGGGCTGGAAGACAGCAGCAGCCAAAGCGATGAACCCGCCCTTCCGCAGGGCCTGGACGACGGTGAAAAAAGGCAGAAAGAAACAGGCGGCGAGCCAGCCCTGCCGGCGGGCCTGGGCGGGGAAGCCGGCGGAAATAACGCCGCCGCAACCGACAGGGACAAGGCGGATGAAGAAAAATTCCCTTTTTCCGGCGTCGGGTTCTGGGAAGCCCGCGGCGGCCGGCGGTTTCATGAAGATCCCTGGCAGCAGGATACATCCATCGGCGAAATTCGTCTTCAGCTTGACGGCACCCGCAGATATGGCAATACATCCGTCAACCTGACCATTGACGGAGTTTTTGATTCGGTGGCCGACGACAACGACATATTCCTTAATCAGGGCAAGGGCTGGATCGACCTTCGCCAGGCCAACGTGGCGTTTACGCCGCTGCCCTTCATGGATATGAAGCTGGGCCGGCAGATTCTCACATGGGGTACCGGTGACCTGCTGTTTATCAACGACAACTTTCCCAAGGACTGGGTGTCGTTTTTTATCGGAAGGGACACGGAATATCTCAAGGCCCCGTCGGACGCGGTCAAGGCATCGGTGTTCACTGATCTGGTAAACCTCGACCTGGTCTACACCCCGCAATTTGACCCTGACCGATATATCAGCGGCGAACGCCTGTCCTACTACAATACCGGGTTCGGACGGCTGGCCGGCAGGGATGCGGTGGTGGAGACGGACCGGCCGGACGAAGTATTTGACGACGAAGAGGTGGCGGCCCGGCTTTACCGCACCATCGGCGGCTATGAACTGGCCCTTTATTATTACCACGGGTTCTGGAAAAGCCCGGCCGGGCAGACAGTTTTCGGAAAAGCCGCCTTTCCCGGTCTCACGGTCATCGGCGGCAGTGCGCGGGGCGTGGTGCTCGGCGGCATCGGCAACATCGAAGTCGGCTACAAGGATTCCAGGGACGACGACGAGGGCCGCAATCCCCTGGTACGCAACAGCGAATGGCGGTTTCTGGCGGGGTATGAAAAAGACCTGACCATTATCTCAGATGACCTAACAATGGGGGTGCAGTATTACCTGGAACGCATGGATGATTATGATGATTATGAAGCCACGCTGCCGGCCGGTATGCCGAAAAAAGACGAAAACCGCCACGTGATCACCACCCGGATCACCAAGCTGTTGATGCAGCAGACCCTGACCCTGTCGCTGTTCGCCTACTATTCGCCCAGCGACGAAGACGGGTACCTGCGGCCCCGGATCGACTACAAGCTCACAGACGACTGGCAGATCGGGGCCGGCGGCAACATTTTTAAGGGTGACAAAGACCACACCTTTTTCGGCCAATTAGAAAAAAACAGCAACGTCTATGCCATGGTCCGCTACAGTTTCTGAGGTGCTGGTAAAAAGCGGAAAACGACGGACTGGTGCCCAAGGCGTTTCAATGGCCGATGAAGTGACCCATATCGGCGAAGCCCGCTGCATCGGCTGCGGTCTGTGTGCCTATCATTGCATCGCCGACGCATTAAGTCTTGGACGAACCGGTCAGCGGGAGGTAATGGTGCTGCTTTCCCGCCGCACAGTGTCTTGAGGAAAAAATCGTCGATTGCCGGCACCCTTCAGCACCCTTAAACCTAGTCAGTGTCCGTCCAGAAATTAGATATTTTGGTCGAGTTCAAGGAAGGCGAAAATTTTAACCGGAGGAATACTTTGCGTATTTTGAGGATTAAAATTTGAGCCTGACGCAGAAATCGGGCAAAATAGCAATTTATGGATGGGCACTAGTCGGCCTTTTTCCGCAGAAACGTGGGCACATCCAGATCATCCTCACTGTAGACGATTCCCTTGTACCCCCGGTAGGCGGCGCCGGATGCCTCGCCGGAGGCTTCCTGGCGGCGCTTGAAAGTAGGCTGTTCAAAATTGGAATTGCCCTCCAGGTCCGCGGCGGTGACATCCCGGATCCGGCCGCGCTTGATATCCACCACCGATTCGGCCTCGGTGCCGATACCGGTGGCGATCACGGTGATCCGCATCTCATCGCCCAGGGTCTCGTCAATGGTCTGGCCCCAGATAATCTCGGTGTCATCGCCCACTTCACTGTGAATGCGGTCTGAGGCTTCGGTCATCTCCTCAAAGGTGAGCTCGCTGGTGCTGGTGATATTCATCAACACGCCGCGGGCGCCGGACACGGAAAAATCCTCCAGCAGCGGATGGGAGATTGCGCGCTCGGCCGCCTCCACGGCCCGGTCCTCGCCGTGAGCGATGCCGATGCCCATCAGGGCCATGCCGGCCTTGGACATCACTGTTTTCACATCGGCAAAGTCAAGATTCACGAGCCCGGGCACCATGATCAGGTCGGAGATGCCCCGAACCGAGTGGTGAAGGACTTCGTCCGCCTTGCGGAACATGTCCACCATTTTCGCATTCTTGGAGGCGATGGACCGCAGACGGTCGTTGGGGATAACGATGACCGTATCCGCGAAATCTTTCAACGCGCCGATACCTTCTTCCGCCGCACGACTACGCTTTTTCCCTTCAAATGAAAACGGCTTGGTGACCACGGCCACCGTAAGAATGCCCAGCTCCTTGCAGATTTCCGCCACCACGGGCGAAGCCCCGGTGCCGGTACCACCGCCGCAGCCTTCGGTAATAAACACCATGTGGGACCCTTCCAGCGCATCACGGATCTCGCCCACGCTTTCCATCGCCGCCTCCCGGCCGGTTTCCGGATTTGCACCAGCGCCGAGTCCCCCGGTGACGCCGCTGCCGATTTGAATCTTGATTGCCGCCTTGGACGTTTCCAGGGCCTGAGCATCCGTGTTGGCCACGATGAACTCCACGCCCTGGAGATTGGCGTCAATCATGTTGTTGACGGCGTTGCCGCCTGCACCGCCGACACCAATCACCTTGATCTTGGCTGAATGTTCACTTTCAACATACGAGAAAGCCATATGCGCCCTCCTTTACAATGTTTCCCTGCTTCTTGATATTCAATTCGGATCCGGCAAGCCGCCGCATCTCTCGTCATCACACAACATCCTGAAACCACTTTTTCATGCGGCTGATCAGCCGGTTGAAAATATTGGAATCCCGAATTCGGAACTTCTTTTCCGAATCATTGTTCACCCCATATATCACCAGACCCACGCCGGTGGCATACATGGGATTATTGACCACATCCACGAGTCCTGTGATGCCGCCGGGCCGCCCCAACCGGGTGGGCTGATTGACAATGGACTCGGCCACATCGCATATTCCCTCAAGCAGCGCCGTTCCGCCGGTAAGCACAACCCCGGACGATATCAACTCCTCTGCGTTCTTGCTGTAAATCTCCCGGTTGACAAGGGTAAATATCTCCTCAAGCCGGGGGGTCACGATTTCTCCCAGAATCTGCCGCGGAAGCTTCTTGGGCTCCCGTCCACCGGTGCTCTTCACCTCGATCTCATCATTATCACTGCCGTTGCCCATGGAGGTGGCATACCGTTTTTTAATCTTTTCAGCCTCGGTATGAGGCGTCCGCAGGCCGATGGCGATATCATTGGTCAGATTATTGCCACCCAAAGCCAGAACGAATGTATGCCGGATGTTGCCGCCATAGAAAACCGCCAGATCGGTGGTACCGCCGCCCAGATCGATCAGGCCCGCGCCCAGGGTTTTTTCTTCATCCGTAAGGACCGCCTCGCCCGAGGCCAAAGATTCCAGCACGATATCGCATACATCCAGGCCAGCCCGGTTGGCACATTTGACGATATTATGGGCCGATGCCACGGCCCCGGTCACGATATGGACCTTGACCTCCAACCGAACGCCGGTCATCCCGATAGGATTCTGAATCCCCGGCTCGTCGTCCACAATATACTCCTGGGGCAGAATATGAATGATCTCCCGGTCCATTGGAATCGCCACGGCACTGGCCGCGTCGATGACCCGGCTTACATCGGTCTGGGTGATTTCCCGTCCCTTGATGGCGATCACCCCGCGGCTGTTGAAACTGTTGATATGACCGCCGGCAATACCCACATAAACATTGGAAATCTCGCAACCGGCCATCAGTTCAGCCTCTTCCACCGCCTTTTTAATAGAAGTGACCGTGGATTCAATATTCACCACCACGCCTTTTCGAAGTCCCTCGGACGGATGGGTGCCGATCCCGATGATGTGGATTTTGTCTCCATCGCGTTCTCCGACAACGGCACAGATCTTTGTCGTGCCGATATCAAGACCGACGACTATATCCTGTTCCTGCATGTTCACCCCCTTTTTGTGTTGCTTCATCTACGGCCATCTTAACGACAACCCGATCAGGATTTTCAAGGTCCACCGCCGCGATACGGCGGCGAGGGGTCGTCTTATCCGTCCGCCACAGCACATTTTTCAATCGCCGAAACTTATCAAAATAATCGCCGTATCCGAGACGCACGATTTGAGCCGTCTCAAACCCGCTGATGGTAATGCCCGTATCCCGGTCCACGGCAACCGCCTTTATCTTCATACCGTCAATGAGGTGGGCAACGCGGCCAGCCGTTTTCAACGCCGCAATCGCAGCACAAAACGCCTTTCCATCTGCACAGCCCTGATTGTCGATGTCCCTGTAATCAACGCCATGGATTACGGGTAGTGCCAGGGTCTCGTCAGGCTGCTTCAGTTTTTTAAACAGCCTGCCGTCCTGCCCCACCAAAAAACATTCCCCCAGATCCACCACTGCCAGGGGAGAACGCTCCCGTATCCGGATAACGAGATCCGATGGCAACGTCCGGCTCACCTCGGCCTCAAGAATCCATGGTTCCGCCACCAACTGCCGGCGGACCCGTGAAAGATTCACTGAAAGAATATTGTCGCCGTAGCGAATGCCCGCTTTTTGGACCACCGCATCCGGGGTCAGCACACAGGCGCCCTGCACATCGATATGCGTCACCCGTAAGTAATCGCAGCCGACGATCAGCCGATAGGCCTCCGTAAAACCGATACTCACCACGACCAACGCCGCGAGGCCGGCCATAATCAACCCCACCGGCTTCAATCCGCCAAGCCGTTGCGCCGGCGTAGTGGCCTGCTTTTTTTTCCGGTTTTTTTTCGGCGGCCGCCGTACCGACGGTTTAGTGGATGCTCGTTTATTCACCGACAATCTGCACCTCCGGTTCTAGTTGTACGCCGAATCGCTCGGCCACTGTTTCCCGCACCATGCCCACAAGCTCAAGAATATCCGCGGCGGTTGCATCGCCCGTGTTGATGATAAAATTGGCATGTTGCCCGGATACCGCGGCCCCGCCTTTTGTCAAGCCCTTGAGGCCCGCTTCATCTATCAAAGCCCCGGCAGATCGTCCGTCCGGGGGGTTGCGGAAAAAGCACCCGGCGCTCCATGTTTCCGTGGGCTGTCGCCTGCTTCGCTGCCTTAAAATATTGTCCGCCGCCTGTCTCAGTGCGTCAGGCGCGCCGCGGCGCAAGCTCATGAAAACCTTCAATATCAGAACCCCATCGACCATTTCCGGGTCTTCCGCCTTAACGGCGAATCCCCGGTAGGAAAAGCACAGCTCGGCCCGGGGTATTTTCCGGATCGTGCCGTCCGCCGTCATGATCTCTACGCCGTCCACCACGTCAGCCATGGCGCCCCCGGCCGTTCCGGCGTTCATTTTCACGGCGCCGCCCACGGTTGCCGGAATCCCCAGTGCAAACGACAGACCTGCATACCCGTTGTTAATGGCATAATTGCACAACGCCGGCAGCCGGGTACCTGCACGGACCATGAGCCGGACCGTATCTTCACTGTCCTTAATGACCTCAATGCCCGTCATTTTATTGGTCATGTCGATTACCACGCCACGGATACCACGATCCTTCACCAGCAGGTTGGTCCCGCCGGCAACCACCATCCACGGGACACGCCGGCGGCCGCATTCCCGGGCAAGCAACTGAAGCGACGTCTGATCTCCTGCCGTCACCAGGGCATCCGCCGGCCCGCCTACCCGAAGGGAAGTATGCCGATGCATGGGTTCATTTAGCTTAACGTCATCCCCGAAGCGCTCGATAAGCCATTTTTTAAAATCCGCATCAATCATTTTCAGCTACCGCCTGATGGCGCCCCTTTCCCTGCCTCAAGCACATCCGCTCCCACCTGCCATACATCGCCGGCGCCCAGTGTCAGCAGGAGGTCTCCTTTTTTCAGTATACCTTGCAGGCAGGCAACGGCGTCTGCGCGGCTCTCTGCGCAGAACACGTGTTTATGGCCGTGCCTGCTGACACCATCGGCCAGACGCTCACTGTTGACGCCGTCGATGGGCGTTTCCCCGGCGGCATAAACCGGAAGAACGACCAGCACGTCGCATTGGTAAAACGCCCGCGTAAAATCATCGAACAGTGCCCCCGTCCGCGTATACCGGTGAGGCTGAAAGACCACCACGACCCGCCGGTCTTCCCAGCTCCCACGCACAGCAGCCAGCGTGGCCTTGATCTCGGTGGGATGATGGCCATAGTCATCGAGTACCACCACCCCGTTTACTTCCCCCTTATTTTCCATGCGTCGTTGAACGCCGCCCATGGTTTCCAGGGCCGTTCTGATCACATCAAAGGCAAGTCCGAGTTCCACCCCTACGGCCACCGATGCCAGCGCGTTCCGGACATTGTGAAGCCCCGGAAAACCCAGCAGGATGTCGCCGAGTTTTTCCTCGCCATGGTACACGGTAAACCTGGTTTTTCCGTTCACCGGCGCCACGTGCCGGGCCTGAAAGTCGGCCTGCTGGGTCGTGCCATATGTAATGTACCGCTTTTTCAGCGACGGCAGGATATCCTGGATCGATTCATTGTCCAGGCACAGCACCGCCAGTCCGTAAAACGGTATCCGATCGATAAATTCCAGAAAGACCCGCTTGATGGCCTCAAGGTCCTCATAGTAATCCAGGTGCTCCCTATCAATATTGGTAACAACGGCGATGGCCGGCGTAAACTTCAAAAACGACCCGTCACTTTCGTCTGCCTCCGCCACGATGAAATCCCCTTCGCCGAGCACGGCGTTGGTTCCAATGCTATTCAGCTTCCCGCCGATCACCACCGTTGGGTCCAATTTCCCCTGGCCGAGCACTGAGGCCACCATGGAGGTGGTGGAGGTCTTGCCATGGGCCCCGGCGATCACCACACTGTATTTCAGCCGCATGATTTCCGCCAGCATTTCGGCCCTGGGAATCACGGGAACGCCTGCATCCCGTGCCGCCCTGACCTCGGGGTTCTCCATGCCGATGGCCGAGGACACCACCACCACGTCCGCCCCCTGAATATTGACGGCTTCGTGGGAATAAAAAATATTGCCGCCCAGCTCGGCCAGATGATCCGTAATGTCCGATTGCCTGACATCCGATCCAGAAACCCGGTATCCCAGATTCAGCAGGAGTTCGGCGATGCCGCTCATACCAATGCCGCCGATTCCCACAAAATAAATATGGTACTTTTTTAAATACATGTATGAAATACCGCTCTTTTATTGGCCGGAGATGCCATCAGTGCCAGGCACTCATCCACGATGAGATTCCCGGCATCGGGCCGCCCGGCCTGCTTCGCCCGCTCGGCCATCCGGGCGAGCACGTCCCGCCTCGCCACATAATAATCAATTTTTCCCGCCATGAGGTCGCCGCTCAGATCCGCTTCGGCGACCATCTCCGCCGCACCGGCCGCCACCAGCGCCTGGGCGTTATATGCCTGATGATTGTCCGCCGCATGGGGGAAGGGAACAAAGATAGCGGGTTTCCCAACACACGCAATCTCCGCCACGGTGGTGGCCCCGGACCTGCACACAACCAGGTCCGCCTCTATGTAACGTCCAGCCATATCATCAAAAAACGCCTTCACCGTACATTCGATACCCGCCTGTTCATAGGCCCGCCGTACCATGGCCTCATCCACCGGGCCCGTCTGATGGACAACGGAAAATATGCCCCTGCCGGTTACTTTTTTCATTGCGTCCATCATGGTCTGGTTCAGACTGTGCGCGCCCTGGCTGCCGCCGATCACAAGCAGGCTGAATTTATCCCCCGCTTCCGTGATGCCGTCATCCACGGCCGTGCCAACATTTTTGAGGGCATTAAGAATCTCCCGCCGAAGGGGGTTACCGCTTACAATAATATTCCGGGCCTTCAGCCGGTCCCTTGCCTCTTCGTAAGTCACGAAAACGCAATCCGCAAACCTGCAAAGCAGGCGGTTCGTGATCCCCGGCAGAGCGTTCTGCTCGTGCAGCACGATCCGGATGCCGAACAACCATGCGCACAACACCACTGGCGCCGATGAATAGCCTCCCATGCCCACCACCAGGGCGGGTTTGAATTGAACAAGAATCCGGGCGGCCCGGCCGAGTCCCGTTGTCAGCTTGACAATGGCCCGCAACCTGTCGGTCATCCTCCTGCCTTTCAAGCCTTCGGCGGGAATACGCTCGAAATCGAACCCCAACCTGGGCAATACGCGCTTCTCAACGGGGGTGCCGGTGCTCACGAACAGGACCCGCATACCGGGCTGCCGTTCCCGAAGCCGTTCGGCAATGGCGATACCTGGAAAAAGATGGCCGCCCGTACCACCGCCGGTGACGATCACGCCGGGACCGGTTGTTCCGCTGTGTTTCCGTTTACCGATCATCGTTTTTCTGCTGGCCCCGCTGGCCAATATTCATTAATATACCGATGGCCGCCATGTTAAAAAGGAGGGAAGTGCCGCCATAGCTGAGAAACGGCAGGGTTAACCCTTTGGTGGGGAGAATCCCCACGGCAACGCCCATATTCACAAATACCTGAAACGAAATAGCCGCGGTAAGTCCAAGGGCAACCAGCCTTGCGAACATATCCCGCGCATTCTTGGAAATCATAATGCCCCGCCAGAGGATGACCGAATAAAGGCAGAGTACCGCCAGCACCCCCAGCAGCCCCAGTTCTTCCCCCACCACGGAAACAATAAAATCCGTGTGAGGCTCCGGAAGGTAAAACAGCTTCTGATACCCCTGGCCGATGCCGGTTCCCCATATTCCACCGGTGCCGAAGGCCATGAGGGAGTGCACCACCTGGTACCCCTCATCGGTGCGAAACGCCCAGGGATCCATAAAACTGATCAGTCGATTGAGCCGGTATTCCGCATTGACCATGTAATAAATCACAAGCGGCAGCAGAAAGATAAAGGATGAAAATAGATGCATCGGCCGAACCCCCGCCACAAAGAGCATTGTCCAGGTAATGGCACCGAAGATCACCACGGACCCGAAGTCCGGCTGAAGAAAAATCAGAATCGAAAACATCCCGAACACGATCATATGCGGCAGAAACCCGATGGAAAAACGGGCCAGCTTATCCTGCTTTTTATGCAGCGAATAGGCCAGATAGATGATCAATGCCAGCTTTGCGAACACCGATGGCTGAAAAGACACCGGCCCCAGATGCAGCCAGCGAGTGGCGCCGCCCGCCGAATAGCCTACGCCGCTCACATAAAGCGCGCCAAGACAGGCGAATGCCGCCGCCAGCAGCAGATAGGCCGTCACCCGGAAAATCCGGTAGGTCACACAACTGCAGACGATCATCACCATTATGCCCAGCGCCAGGTAAACCGCCTGACGCTTGAGAAAATATGCGTCGTCGGCGAATCGCTCCGCCGCGATGTGAGAACTGGCGCTGTAGACCATAACAATCCCGATGCCCGCCAGCAGAAGGACTGGAAACAGCAGGCTGATATCCACATATAGAAAACCGGTTTTTTCTTTTTGAGCCAGCCTCATGCCATCGCCTCTTTTATCGCCTTTACTGCATTACAAAAATCTTCGCCCCGGCGGGCATAGCTTTCATACATATCGAAACTGGAACAGGCCGGCGATAAAAGCACCGCATCGCCAGACTCTGCCAGTTGACGCGCGCGGCGGACCGCCTCGGCCATGGTTTCGGCTTCACAGATTGGGACCGCGCCGTTGATGCACGATCGAATCCGCTCTTTTGCCTCGCCGATCAGCACCACCGCCCGGGCATGTTCCCGGATCGCATTTTTCAAGACCCCGTAATCGCATCCCTTATCTTCACCGCCCATTACCAGTATGACCGGGCATAAAAAAAAAGCCAACGCCCGCCGGACCGCGTCCGGATTTGTGGCCTTGGAATCGTCGAAATAGGCCACCTGGTCGATAGTATCCACGTATTGAAGCCGGTGGGCCAGTCCGCCGAACTTATCCACGGCGGTCTGAATGCCGGCGATGGTCCCTCCCACCGCCAGGGACGCCAGCACCGCGGCGGAAAGATTTTCCAGGTTATGGGTGGCCAGCAGGGCCGGCGATGTAACCTCGACACCCGCCGTAACAGCACCGTCGGCAACGATGTCGATATGTTTCCCATCGGCCACAGCCCCGTCCGTTATGTTCCGCCCGCCGTTATAATACAGCCGCCTGCTCTTTGCCCCTTTGGCCGCCTTTAACACATGAAAATCCGACACATTGATAACTGCCACATCATCCCTGGTCTGATTTTCAAAAATCCTGCCCTTGGATCGGACATAGGCGTCAAAATCGTCATAGCGGTAAAGATGGTCCTCGGCGATATTCAGCAGCACGGCAACCCTTGGCCGGAATGTGGATATGGTATCCAGCTGAAAGCTGCTGACCTCCACCACGGCGATATCGGCATTTTCCCCCTTGTCGGCAAAACTGATCAGGGGCATGCCGATGTTGCCGCCCACAAACACGTGAAGCCCCGAGTCCTTCAGTATCTCACCGATCAATGTGGTCGTCGTGGTCTTTCCGTTGGTACCGGTAACCGCCACAATAGGCTTTGTCATAAACCTTGCCGCCAGCTCCATTTCTCCCATCACCGGTATGCCCTTTTCAGCGGCTTCCAGCAGGGGCGGCATGGTCTGTGGCACCCCGGGACTCAGCAGAATTGCATCCGCCGCAACGATTGTTTCCGCCTGATGGCCCCCCGTTTCGATAGCCACGTCCATCTCCCGCGCCGTATCAAGCAACTCACCCAAGGCATCGGCCGGCGCGTTGTCACTGATAGTGACAACACCGCCCCGGCGCTTTAAAAATTTCGCTGTAGCAAGTCCTGTTTTTCCCAGGCCAACCACAAGAAACCGTTTGTTTTCAATCTCAATCATCACATGCCTATCTTATCTTCAGGGTGCTCACCGCCACCAATGCCAATGCCAGCGCGATGATCCAGAACCGCACAATAATTTTCGGTTCTTCCCAGCCTTTTAATTCAAAATGATGGTGGAGCGGCGCCATTCGGAATATCCGCCGGCCGTTTGTCGCCTTGAAAAACAACACCTGCATTATCACCGACAGGGTTTCTAAAACAAAAATTCCGCCCACCAGGGCAAGTATAATCTCCTGCCGGGTGATGACGGCCACTGTTCCCAGAGCGCCACCGAGAGGCAGGGACCCCACATCTCCCATGAATATCTGTGCTGGATAGGCATTAAACCACAGAAACCCCACCAGCGCACCGGTGGTGGCGCCGCAGAAAACCGTAACTTCCCCGCTGCCGGCCACATTGGGGACCTGGAGGTATTCCGCAAATATCACATTCCCGGCCACGTAGGCGAACACCATATATGATACAAACGACATCACCAGCGGCCCGGCCACCAGTCCGTCCAGGCCGTCGGTGAGATTCACGGCGTTGGAAGCGCCCACGACGATAAAAACGCCGAACAACAGGTAAAAAATGCCCAGGTCCGGTGTCACCTCCTTAAAAAAAGGCACCACCAGCACCGTGTTAAAACCCGATTCCGCTATAATCAGCATGCAGACCACCAGGGCGATGACGATCTGCAGCAGCAGCTTGGCAACCCCGGAAAGCCCCCGGTTCCGTTTCTTGATTTGCATGAGATAATCGTCGGCGAATCCGATGCCCCCATACCCGACAAGTGCCAGCAGCGCAATCCATACATACCGGTTTGTGAGGTTGGCCCACAGCAGGCAAGCGACCAGTATAGAAATCACAATGAGCACCCCCCCCATGGTCGGGGTCCCTGCTTTACCATGGTGGCTTTCCGGCCCCAGCTTTCGGATATACTGCCCCACCTGCTTCCTCGTCAACATCCGGATCACCGGCGGGCCCAGCAGAAAGCAGATCAGAAACGCGGTCAGCCCGGCATAAATCGTGCGGAAGGTGATGTACTGAAACAGGTTGAAAAACGACACCTGTGTATGCAGCGGATAGAGTAAATGATAAAACATCGCCGCTAGCCCTCGCTCTTTACGGTATTGCCGTGGGCCTGTATTTTCGCCACAACGGTTTCCATGTTCATGCCCCTTGAGCCTTTAACAAGCACCCAGTCCCCCGCCCGAATCACTGACTTCAGGTCTCGGGTAATCTCCGCTTTGGTTCCCGTGAAAACAAATTCCTCGGGCATTCCCGCCGCCATAGCCCCCTGGGCCACGGCATCCGCAAATTCACCCGTGGCATAGAGCATATTTATACCGAACTGCGCCGCCAGCCGGCCGGTTTCTTCGTGCATACTTTCCGCATAATCACCGAGCTCGAACATGTCCCCCACCACCATGATGCCCCGGTTTTCTCCTTTCAGGGCTTGCATTCCCGAAATCGCCGCCGCCATGGAACCGGGATTGGCGTTGTAGGTATCATCAATAATATAAAACTGTTTCCGGGTTTCTAAAATATTCATGCGGCCAGGCGCCGGGGAAAAACGCTCCAGCCCCGCCTTTATATCGTCATGGGATACCGCCATCAACCGCCCGACAGCGGCTGCGGCAAGAGCGTTTGACACCATAATATCGCCGAAGTGAGGCAGTTGTACCGATATACCGGGGTAACCGTCCGCATACCGGATATTAAATGACAGCCCTGCCCCCGTCTTGACGATATTTTCGGCAGTAACATCCGCCTCGTTTTGAAAACCGTATGTCATCACTTTTCCACCGGCTTCTTTGGCGATTTTCATCACCCGGGTATCATCCGCATTCATTACGGCTGTAGCGTCTGCATCAAGAATTTCCAGGAGCTCCGCTTTCGCACGGGCCACGCCGTCGATAGACCCCACGCCGGCAAGATGTCCCGATCCCACATTCAACAACACCCCGATATTCGGCTCACATATTCCCGTCAGTCGCCTTATCTCGCCTGGTGCATTCATCCCCAGCTCAATAACCGCCGTTTCATGGTTGTAGTTCAATTTCAACAGCGTCAACGGGACACCGATCTCATTGTTCAAATTGCCGGTGGTGGCATGCACATTGTAACGGCGACCAAGTACCAAGGATATCATCTCTTTTGTGGTGGTTTTTCCATTTGTTCCGGTAATGGCGACCACCGGCACATTGATACGGCGCCTCTGATACCGGGCCATATCGCCCAGTGCCTCTACAGTATTCTCCACGGCAACGCATACGGCGGCCGCATGCTTGACGCGGTCAATCACCGTCGATACGGCCGCTTTTTCGGCTACTACCCCCCGCACACCCTTTTCCAGAACATCCGGAATAAAGGCATGACCGTCATGATGCTGTCCTTTGATTGCCACGAACAAACTACTGTCCCCGACATGGCGGGAATCAATAAAGACACCGGCAAATGACTCCTTTTCCTGACCGCACAGGTATTGCCCATCTGTTGCAGCTGTTATGGTTTCCGTTGTCCACAAAAAAGGCGAAGTCATGTTTCTTCCCGGTTTTTCAGCGTGCCCCGGTGGAAATTCCACCTGCACCGGTCCATTATCTGATTATGCTGAAACGCTACATTGCACACATGGCCGCGGGCTGGTCTTTTTCCAATTCCCGCAATGCCTTGCCTGCCTCCACCCGGTCATCAAAATCAATGGCCCGGTCCTCTAATATCTGATACGTCTCACTGCCCTTACCGGCGATCAGGATGGTATCATCCCTGGCAGAGCCCAGCACCGCCGCCTGAATCGCCCGCTGCCTGTCCGGCTCTATTAAATAACCTGAACCGCCGTCAGCTGTTTTTGTTTCCGTAGCGTCCGTTTCCCGCTCCAGGTACTTTCGAACCCCTTGCTCGATCTCCCGGATTATGGCCCCCGGATCTTCACTGCGCGGATTGTCCGAGGTCACGACCACCCTGTCCGCCAGGGACACCGCGATCTGTCCCATTATGGGCCGCTTGCTCCTATCTCGGTCACCGCCGCAGCCGAATACGCAGATCAGCCGCCCCCTGCTGATGGGCTTCAGGGTTGACAAAACGTTTTCAAGAGCATCGGGCGTATGGGCATAATCAACAAACACGAACCGTTGAACCCGGTTGGGCACCCGCTCAAGCCTGCCCGGCACGCCGCCAAACCCGTTAACGCCTTTCTGAATGGCACCCCCATCCAGACCGAGCGCCGTAGCTCCGCCGACGGCGCAGAGTATGTTTTCAAGGCTGTAATGCCCCACCATCGGTGAGGTAAAGCTAAACGTGTCGTTCGGCATCACAATCCGGCCGCTCAAGCCTTCCGGTGCATATCGGACATCCTCGGCATACACGCCATCCGGTTTTTTCCCGACAGGAATACAAACGGCATTGAGCGTTTCCCTGACCAGCCCGGCCCCATGCGGATCATTACAGTTAATAACGGTCTTACCGGCTTCCCGACCCGGGTCCGTGCCCATATGGTCCGTGAACAACCGTTTTTTACAGGCCCAGTAGGCATCCATATCACCGTGATAATCCAGATGATCCCGGGTCAGGTTGGTAAAAACCCCCACATCAAAACAGACACCTGCCACCCGTTGCTGATCCAGTGCATGGGACGACACTTCCATGAGAACATGGGTGACGCACGCATCGGCCATTTCCTTAAGTATCCGATGTAAATCAGCCGATTCCGGGGTTGTCAGCGGGTTCTTCAGCGTCCGGCCCAGGTAGCGGTAGTTTTCCGTCCCGATCACCCCGGTTTCCAGTCCGGCGGCTGTCAGCATACGTTCCATCAGCGCCACGGTGGTTGTTTTGCCATTGGTGCCGGTTACTCCGATCATCACGAGCCGCCGCGCCGGATACCCGTAAAATCTTGCCGACAAATGGGCCAGGGCTGCTCTGGTGTCCGCCACTTCGGCTACGATAACCGGATGGGACACGGGGCGATCCACAACCACGGCCACCGCGCCACGGTCCAGTGCATCAGCGATAAAATCATGGCCGTCCCTTACCGCGCCGCGGATTGCCACAAAAAGACCACCTGGCTGAACCCTGTCAGACCTGTAATGAATCGAGGTAATCTCCGGATCTGTCACCACGCCGCCGTTTCCTGGGACGGGGCCGATCACGCGCTGCGGTGAAACCGGCTGAAGCAGAACTGAAAGCCTCATCCTCCCACCTCCTTATCGATGGACACCCTCAGACTGTCACGGTTGTTGTGGTTCGGATCCACCCCCAGATAGTTCAATGTCTCACTGGCGATACGCCGAAATGCCGGGGCGGTGACCGTTCCGCCGTAATGGCTCTTCTGCGGCGCATCCACCACCACCAGGACGGCGATCTCCGGGTCTGCGGCCGGTGCAAACCCCATGAACGATGCAATAAATTCATCATCGGTGTATTCGCCCTGTTCGCCCAGTTTCTGAGCGGTACCCGTTTTCCCGCATACCGTATACTCCTCAATGGCCGCCCTTTCGCCGGTGCCCCCTTCCCTGGTCACCCCGGCCATCATGCTTTGAATGGTGCGAGCCGTATTGACGGAGATAACCCGGCGGACACGCTCCACGTCAATTTTCCGAACCAAACCACCATCCGGTGCAACCACTTTTTTTACCACATGCGGTTTCAAGAGCACGCCGCCGTTTGCAATGGCGGAAAGGGCCGTAACCAGCTGAATCGCCGAAACCGATATGCCCTGACCGAAGGCGATTGAGCCGGTATCGATATCCGTCCATCGCGTATAATACGAAAGAATACCGTTAGTCTCGCCAGGGCATCTCACGCCGGTTTTGGTGCCGAACCCGAACCCTCTCAGCGTTTCCCAAAGGGCCTGGCGCCCGATCATTTCACTGACCTTGACTGCCCCGATGTTACTTGAGTATTTGACGATCTGACGCAACGACAACCAGCCGTAAGAATGGGCGTCATGGATCTGATGACTGTGAATACGGTAAGCGCCTTGCTCGCAGAAAAATATGGTCCCCGGCTTACAAAGCCCCGATTCGATGGCGCCGGCGGCCAGAAATACCTTCATGGTGGAGCCGGGTTCGAATGAATCCGTCACCACCCTGTTGCGCCACACCGATTCATTGTAACGGCCAAACGTATTGGGATTGAAAAACGGATAATTGGCCATGGCAAGCACCTCGCCGGTATGGGGCGCCATTACGACCGCCATGCCGGATATCGCATCAAAAGAACGGACGGTGTCGGCCAGTACCGTTTCAGTGATACATTGAATGGTCGAATCAATGGTGAGAACGATATTATTGCCGTCGGAAGCTGCCGGCGGGTCTGCCTGATGATCCGTGCTGAATCCTCCGCCGATGGCGTCCCTTACCATGGTCCGCTGCACGGAAGGCCCTTTGAGAATATTGTCACAGGCATATTCAAGGCCTTCAAGCCCGTTTCCGTCGATGCCGGAAAATCCGAACAGCTGGGCCGCCAGGGTTCTGTTGGGATATACTCGCTTGCGCTCCGGGATAAACTCCAGCACTCCTCTGTCAAAACCGAGCTTCTTCATCGCCGCTTCCTCGGCCGGTGTTGCGTCCCGCTTCAACCAGAGAAACGTTTTATCCGCTGATAATTTCCGCAATATATCGTTGTAATCGGCATTCAGAACTTCGGCAATGGCGGCCGTTTTATCCGATATCTTCCGCTTCGACGTCTCCTGAATCAGCCGGGGATGCACCCCGATGGATACAGTATCGATGCTTACCGCCATTTCCGTCTTATTCCGATCATAGATTGTGCCCCGTTTGCCCGTGTCCACATAGGTTTTTTTATATTCCCGGGATGCTTTATCGGCAAGAAAGTCTCTCTGGAAAACCTGCAGATGCACGACCCGGGCTGCAATGATCAGATAGAGGAACGTAAAAATCACCCCCACCAGAACGATCCGACGTTTTATTTTCTTGTCATCGGTTTGCTTTTTTCCGTATCTCATGGCCCCCTGCCGTTTTCGTATAACTTTCGGCGGTTTTACTATGGCACAACCACCACCTGATCGGATGCCGGCATGATCAACCCCAGTTTCTTTTTAGCAATGGTCATGATCCGGGCCGGTGATTTCAACCGGGCCAGCTCGATGCGAAGATCTTTCTGTTCGGCCGCAAGCGTCTCCACCCTGGCTGTCTGCCTGCCGATATCATACTGCAAGCGCACGCACTGGACCCGGCACCAGGCATAAAAAAACACCTCGCCGATAAACATCAGCATAATGACGATCCAGAGCGCTATCACTCTGTTATCGGCCGTTCTTGTAGACGCCTTTTTTTTGTTCGCCATGATGGCTCCCTCTTGCGCCGGGTTACAACTTTTCGGCCACCCTGAGCTTTGTGCTTCTGGCCTGAGGGTTTTGCGCGACCTCCGCTGCTTGCGGCACCCGCACCTTTCTTGTCAATATCCGGCATTCCTGCTGTTTTCCGCACACACAGACGGGAATATTTTTGTCGCAAACGCATGCGGCCGCCCACCACTTCATGTACTGCTTTACCAACCTGTCTTCCAGCGAATGAAAAGACAGGATGCAGATCCTGGCCCCGGATGCCAGGACCGGCATCACGGTCTCCAGAAACCGCTTTAAGTTATCGAGCTCGCCGTTTACCGCAATACGAAGCGCCATAAACACCCGTGTTGCAGGATGAATCTTCGCCTTATGCCGTTCCGCCGGAGGATATGACCGTATCACAAGATCGGCGAGTCGTCCGCTGGTGGCAATGGCATCGGCCTTGCGTTCCGCAACGATTCGCCGTGCAATACGGGCGGCATAGCGCTCCTCACCGTATTCTCTGAAAATACGACACAACGCCGCTTCGCTTGCATGGTTCACGATATCGGCCGCGGTTTCGCCGCCGCTTGAATCCATGCGCATATCCAGCGGCTCGTTCTTTCCGAATGAAAACCCGCGGCCACTTTCCATTATCTGATAGAGGGAGACCCCCAGATCCAGCAACACCCCGTCCACGGCCCGGATTCCCAGGTCATCCAGAATCTCCACGAAATTTGCATAATTGTCATGCACCAGCACCACGCCGGTTCCGTAAGGCGCAAGTACCCTACCTGCATGGTCCAACGCAGCCTCATCCCTGTCAATGCCTATCAATGTACCGCCCGGCATGATGCGTTCGGCGATCATGGCGGCATGACCCGCGCCGCCCAGGGTGCAATCGGCCATCACCTTGCCCTTTTCACAGTTGAGGAATTCAACCGTCTCCTGCGGCATTACGGGGATATGGGTAAACGTCATGGTTAAAGCCCCAGTTTTTCTATCTCATTTTGAAAATCCTCATCCGTCATATCGTCTTCATGAAGTTGTTTCTGCTCTTCCCAGCGTTCCCGTGACCATATTTCAAAATGATCTGATATGCCGATCAGCACCAGTTCCTCTTCCAGCCCCGCATCCTCCCGGAGTTCCGGCGGAATCAGAATACGCCACTGCTTGTCCGGCTGGCATTCGGATGCTCTGCCGATGAAAAACCGCCTGAAACGCCGCATCCGGTTGCCCTTTTTTTCCAGCATCACCAGCCTGGACTCAATTGTGGCCCATTCATCCAGGGTATAGGCATACAATCCCCCCTCAAAATAGGTGACCATAAGGGTCCCTTCGTCGCCGACAACCTCCCGGAATCGGGAGGGGATGACGATCCGGCCCTTGGGATCTATTTTGTGGTATGATGTGCCTCTGAACATTTTGCCCCACTTTACTCCACTTTACTCCCTAAAGTTTACACCTCTTATATACAGAGTCAAGAAAAAAATAAAAATCATTATTTTTTAATGTGTTATAAACCACGTTGATTCGTACAAATTTTCTCTCGCCAAGCCGCCAGGATCGCAAAGGGCATGCTGGGAAACTCTATATTCATACTTTTCTTTGCCCGCCCAAAGAAGATAGTCCCGTAAAAAGTCGGATTTGGGACGGCAAAGTAAAAAGTTCAAGATACGGCGCAGCCCTATCACTCCCGAGGAATGAGGAGTACTTGGCGTACGCCGCAATGACGAGGGATGCAGCGCAACACAGATATTGGACTTTTTACGAAGCCGTCAAAAAAAACAGCCAATATTTTAAGCTTTACCGGAACCCGGCCAGCTGGTATTTTATCTTCAATCTTGGAAGATCAGTACCTGAAAATGGTATTGGATTATCCAATTATCCCGATCAGGGTGTTAACAAGTGTCCGTCCAGAAATTAGATATTTTGGTCGAGTTCAAGGAAGGCGAAAATTTTAACCGGAGGAATACTT
>JAXHVL010000076.1:0-19704 GCA_034189225.1 Thermodesulfobacteriota bacterium | reverse complement strand
AATCCGACTGACGAATGTCTGGTAACATATTTTGGCTCCTTTCTGTGTTTTATTGCGTAGTATCACAGAAAGGAGATAAAAAATCAAGAAAAAATTATTTAAGTTGCGTTGTAGGGTTAAAAGGCTCTCAAAAATATGGGGGGATTTCTGTGGCGGTTCATCAGGCGGTTGTTGCCTTTTTTGCAACAACTGAATCCCGGTCCAACTCCCTGGTTTTGAAGTTATTATTCAAAGGCGCTGTTGGCCGTCTTTTGGCGCGCCCTCGTTTTTAACATAGTCCTCGCAGGCGCTGGGGGATTATTTTGAAACCTATATTGAGCGGGACTTGCGGCAGTTGGCGACCATCAAAGACCTGAGCCTGTTCGAACGTTTTCTCCGTTTGTGTGCCAGCCGCGTCGGCCAATTGCTGAATATCAGCAGCCTGGCCAATGATGCCGGGGTTTCTCATACCACCGGATGACATTCCCAGGGGAATGGGATTGGTTTACGCCGGCGATCAGCCCCAGCAGCGAACCAGTGTCTCCGTGGTGCCGTTTTATGAGCTGCCGGCGCTTTTATCAGGGTAAAGGGGGCGTTCCGGTTCCACAGCATCCGGCGCTTTCATGGCCGCCAGGGTAATCGATAATTTGTCCCGCAGATACGAGACTTCAATTTTTGCCTCTTCCACCTTCAGAGACAGTTCCGCCTGCTTTTTGCGCAAGGCTTGATAGTTTGTATCGGCATCCAGCGCCCGGGTAAATATCCGGGTGCGATCTTCAAGAGTGTGGCCCAGCGCTTTTTCGTTTTTGACCTTTTTGATGAGCTCCCTTTCCACAGCGGCTTTGGTAACTTTGAGTTGATATTCGGTTTCCAAAAGTTCCTGGGACAAGGAAGCTGCCTGAAGCCTGGCGTCTTTGAGTTTTGCGGCCAATTCCAGGGCCGGCTCGTATAAGGCGTGCATTTTCCTCTTCTTTACTTTTGGGGATTTTCAGCGCAAACCCGGTGGTCAGACATATTCCTTGATAAATTCATAATAGGCCCTTCTGCCATAATCCGAGTGTCTTTTAACGGATTTTTTGATTTTGTCGATTCTTGCCAGATACTCTTTTAAAGTTAAATCGTTTATTTGTTCTATCAAATTCCGGTGACGCGAATTGGGGGACGGTGTATTTATTATTCTGGCCCCAAAACAAAACGCGCTCTTTCCCGGCGCAGCATTTCATAAGGTGTTACAACTTTTATATCAAGGCCAATGCAGGCATTGGGGATCTTGATTTTTTTGGTGAATGGAGAAGGGATTTCATGCGTGACGATGGTATGTTTGTGTGCCAGCGCAAAAGACACCAGGTAATAATCCGCCACCTGGAAAAAGGTGTTGACGGCTGCCGGTTCATAGCCTTGTTCCGTGGCCCAGGCGCTGACATCTCCCAAAGCAGACAGCATGGCCTGGTCCGGTTTTAAAAAGAGAGCCTGGCCTCGTTGATTCGCCCATTCGGAAAGCTCATCATTACCGGCCTGGATTTCATCCCAAACGTTTTCAATGCTGAAGACTTTCTTTCTATCGTTGCTCTCAATAAGCCATTCCCAGAAAGCCGGGCAGAAATCCATACCGTAATGGAGATTTTTGGCCTGGATAAAGACATTCGCGTCCAGCAGGTAAGCCATCAGTACAAGATCCCTAGTTGATAACCGAGCTCGTGGAATGTCGAAAGTTTGCGAAATCCCAGCAGCCGGAAGGCGTCCCGATGGAGGGTTTGCCCTTCCAGGGTACTGACCACCAGGGCGCGGGCAAATCGTCTGCTGACTTTTGCCGGCAAGGTCAGGTAAAAGTTGCCGCCGCTTCCTTTGGGCATTGCTTTCAGCCTGTCCAGCTCCTGATGATATGCCTGCCACAGTTCATCCCATGTCATGATGCCGGCGTCATGGAGACGCCTTAAAATGACCAGGGTGCTGACCTTGAACCACCGGGCCAGGCGGTCCAGTTCCTTCCGTAAGGGATTGTCGCTTTCATGCGCTGCCTGTAGGTCAGCCAGGGGAACGAGCAATTCGGCGGCCACCTGGTTGCACCAGGTTTCCACTTCAAACGAAGGCATGGTGATCGGCTCGACATCGGACAGCGCTGTTTCCCCCAGCCAGATATGGGCCAGCTCATGGGCCAGGGTGAACATCTGGGCCGCTTTGGTATCTTTGCCATTGATAAACACCAGCGGGGCCAAGGGGTCTGCCAGGGCAAAGCCACGAAACTCCTGGGGATCAAGCGAGCGATGGGTATTGCTGCCGACAACACCGCTGACCATCACCATGATGCCGAAGGCATCTGCCTGCTGGATGAAATGGCGCAGGGCTTCAGTCCAGGTAGGCATCTTCCGCCGTTTTTCACAATCAAAACCAAGGGATTGCCGAATACTCCGGGCCACTTCAATGATTTCGTGTCGAAGGCTGACAGAGCCGACAAACGACAGGGGGGCTTCACCCGTCGACCGGGCAAAATCCCGATACCACTCCTGCCGTTGCTGGCAAATATACAGGGTATCCAAAAGATTTGGGCTGGGCTGCCCGATATGCTGGTTGCCGACCGTGCGCAGATCGGGTATGGGAACGAATTCTTCTGGTGGTGCCGGCAGAAAAAAATAGCCGAAGGGAGTATGGGTAGTGCGGGCAAAGTTTTCCAGTTGCTTGAAGGTCGGGCGCTTCTTTCCGCTAATCCAGTCGGGCAGTTTATAAAAAGACCGCCGCTCGGCCAACGAATCAATGAATTTTCCGGACCGTTCGCAGGCCCATAACAGCAATTCCGGTTTAACCTCAACGCGCATAAAATATCACCCTCCTGATCTTAATTTTTATAATACACTATCTTGACGGCTTCGTAAAAAGTCCAATTTCTTTGTTGCGCTGCATCTCTCGTCATGTCACGTACAGCTAAGTACGCTCCATTCCTCGAGATTTGCGCGCCTCGAACTTGAACTTTTTACTTTGCCGTCCCAAAATTGACTTTTTACGAGTGCATCTATCTTGCGGTAGTGAAAAACTTTATTGGCGTATGCACTTAACCCGCGTTAAAATATTACAACCATTTGATTTTAAAGCCTTTTTTGGGACTTTCTGTGAAATATTAAAATTATGTTGAAAATCATTAAAATTCAGGGGCTTAGCACAATTCGACGAGAGTCAACTGCATACCCCCGAAACTTTATTTTGATCAGGAATTGACCGGTTGCATCAGGTCGTATCAAGCAACAAAACGGTTTGTTGTTATCAAAATGGCATTTCAGTTACAACTGCTAACGGGACAATTCCTGACAATTCCGAGGCAATTCCGGGCGGCAATTCCGGGGCGCAATTCCGGAAACAGTTTCACTTAATTGATGACGCATGTGGAGCCGCTTGAATCATCCCGCCAATTAAGTAAACTGTCCCCGGAATACCGCCAATTAAGTAAACTGTCCCCGGAATACGCACCGGAATACGCAGCAGGTATTGCTCATCCATGACGAATGAAGAAAACCGCTCCTGCCACAAATGACCGCGCCACCCTTCACGGAAATTGATACGCCGGGTATAACGGCGATGGGCCTCCCCGATGGCAAGCCTGAGGTTCTAAGCTTTTTCAGGCACGGCAATCAGATGGATATGGTTGGGCATTAAACAATACGCCCATATATCCACATCATACGTCCCGCACCACTCCGCCATCAGGTCGATATAGGCCTGATAATCATCATCGGAAAAAAAGGTCGGCTGACGCCTGTTCCCGCGCTGCGTGATATGGTGCGGCATCCCTTCCGCCACAACTCTTGCCATTCTAGCCATGAAAACAAAATACGCCCGGCCGTGTTATATGTCAAGAGAAATAAATACACTGTCCCCGGAATTATCCGGAATTAACCATTCGCAAGCATTGGACGGTTGAAAACAGCTGCCATTACATTCTGGATTGGAACTACGACGAGGACAGATGTAGAATAAGAAAAGGATACGGTCCTGAAAATGCGGCGCGGCTCAGAAAATTCGCCATCGGTCTGATCAAATCCAAAAAAACGGATGGTGTGGCACAGAAAATGAGAGAACTGTTCAGGAATACCAGAGTGGTGCTGGACTATCTGAAAATGACAAAAAATTTCCAGGCCGCGCGTCAATAGAATGTTAACGGCTTAGAACAAATTAGCCGTGCGTGGGAATGCAACCCCCTGGCATGGAAAGTAACGAATGTGATATTGTGGTATAATTATTTGCAGCAATAAAGCAGCCAATCGGCGGGTGTCCAGTTAATCATATGAGTGGAGAATAGCGCCATGTTTCGTTTTATTCACGCGGCAGACATACATCTTGATAGCCCTCTTAAAGGCCTTGAGGCCCATGAGGATGCGCCGGTGGAAGAGATTCGGGGAGCGACAAGGCGGGCCTTTGAAAATCTGATTGACCTGGCAATTGAAGAAGAAGTTGCATTTGTGCTTATCGCCGGTGATCTTTACGATGGGGATTGGAAGGATTACAATACCGGCCTTTTCTTTGTCAGGCAGATGGGAAGGCTTGGCAAGGAAGGGATCAGGGCCTTTATTGTAACCGGCAATCATGATGCAGCCAACCAGATCACCCGGACAATGCCATTGCCGGAAAATGTGACGCTCTTTTCTCATAAGAAACCCGTATCTGAAAAACTCGATGATCTTGATGTCATTATTCACGGTCAGAGTTACGCAACAAGGGCGGTCACGGAGAACCTTGCCGCTCAATTTCCCTCGTACGATCCCAACTATTTTAACATTGGTCTTCTCCATACATCTTTAACCGGTCGAGACGGGCACGAGGATTACGCGCCCTGCACTTTGGATGACCTTAAATCCAGGGGGTATGATTACTGGGCATTGGGTCATATTCACAAGCGCGAGGTAGTTTTAGAAGACCCATGGATTATCTTTCCGGGCAATATCCAGGGAAAACATATCAAGGAAACAGGTGCCAAGGGGGCTACCCTGGTGACCATAGAGGATGGCGCTGTTTCGGAAGTTGAGGCACTGGGGCTTGATGTATTGCGATGGACTATCTGCCGGGTGGATCTTTCTGAATGCGAGTCAACCGATAAAATCCATGATGCTGTCCGGCAGGCTTTTGAAGCGGAACTGGATTCGGCAAATGGCAAAACCCTGGCCCTGCGCCTGGTTTTGACCGGTCAATGTGCTTTTCATACAGAGCTGTTGAGCAGGCCTGAGCAATGGCGTGAAGAGTTCCGGGCCATTGCTGCCGGGCTCGGTAATATTTGGCTTGAAAAGGTAGCCTTTCAAACAAGCCGAAATGTAGCGCTTAAAGAAGTTATTGGCGATGAAACGTCCATTTCCGGCCTTTTAAAGTCAATTGCGGGATTGGCATTAGAAGGTGAAAGCCTCTTTGAGCTGGTGCCCGAACTTTCAGTCCTGAAAAGCAAGTTGCCGCCGGAGATATACAGCGAAGATGAATCCTTTCTTGATATATCTTCGGCAAAAACAGCGGATCTCCGCACCGAGGTCAGGGAGTTATTAATTTCAAAGCTTATGGAACACGGGAGCGACCAATGAGAATTCAGCGTTTTGATTTAAAGGCGTTTGGCCCCTTTACAGATCGTGTCCTGGCGTTTGATTCCGAGGCCCCGGGCCTGCATATCATCTTTGGACCCAATGAGTCCGGGAAAAGCAGTTCTTTAAGAGCACTCAAGGCATTATTATATGGGTTTGACGAGCGAACCCCTGATAATTTCATCCATTCCAATGATAAATTACTTGTTGGTGGTTTACTGGAGACCAGCGATGGCCGCTCGATACATTTTCAGCGGCGAAAAAAGCGCAAGGCGGACATCATCGATATGGATGGCAATCCCCTTGCTTCGAAAGATTTATATCCTTTTTTACGCAGTGTGGCGCCGGAAATTTTTGAATCCCTTTATGGAATTGACCACAAAACCCTTGTCCAGGGAGGGGAGGATATTCTTGCCCAGAAAGGAGAAGTGGGCCAGGCCCTTTTTGCGGCCGGGGCAGGGATTTCTTCGTTAAGACATGTCATCGAAAATTTTGAAAATGAGGCGAAAGACCTGTTCAAGTCAGCAGGAAAACTGCCCGAGATCAATAAAGCGATTAAAAGATACAAGGAGTTACAAAAAGAGGCCAAGCGCCTGACACTTTCAATCAAAGAATGGAAAGATAAGCAAAAAGAACTAAAAAATGCTCAAGTTTCATTGGATCAATTAGAAGCCGAGCGACTTGAAAAAAACAAGGAATTAAAACGTTTAGAGCGCTTAGGCCGGGCTATTCCCGAGCTGGCATCTTTAAAAAATTATCAGGCGCAATTACAGGAACTGGGTGACGTTATTCTTCTGCCGCCGGATTTTTCAGACAGACATCAACAGGTAAGCCAGGAAATCCGTGAGGCTAAACTGCAACTTGAAAAAGACGCAGCCCGGCTTAAGAAAATTGCTGAGAAGAAAAAGGCCATATCGATCAACAAGGCGCTTTTAAACCGTGCCGAACAGGTGGATGATTTTCATCAACGGCTGGGTGAATACCGCAAAGGTATGAAGGATAAACCCAGATTAGATGGTATGCGGATCGGCCTGGTCAGAGAAGCTGCCGAATCATTAAAGCAAGTCCGGCCGGACCTGCCCCTGAAGAAGGTGGAAGAACTTCGTCCGGTACTTGCCAAAAAAAGAACCGTTCAAGCATTAAGCTCGAAACACGAGGGGATCAACCAGCAGCTCAACCAGGCGCAGAAACAAATCAAGTCAGCCGAGCAGGAGCTTCAGGAAATAGAGAAAAGCATATCGGAAGTGCCGGAGATTAAGGCGGCCGAGGGACTTTCGCAGGCCTTGAAACTGGCCCAAAAGGCGGGAAACCTTGATGTACAGGTACAAAGCAGCATGGGCGAAGTTGAGGAGGGTAAAAAGACCTGTCTTGCCGAGCTTAAGCGTATTGGCTTGTGGTCCGGGGATTTGCCAGCACTCATGGAACTTTCCCTTCCACTGTCTGAAACAGTGCAACAGTTTGAAAAAAGATATAGCGATATTGCGGAGGAACGGCGGGACCAGGAAAAGGAGCGAAAAACGGCAAAGAAAAAACTCAATGATGCTACCGCTGAATTTAAAAAAATGGAATACGCAGGCGAAGTGCCTTCAGAAGAAGAACTTGCAAATATCCGTGAAAAAAGAGAGCAGGGGTGGCAGTTCATCCGCCGGCAGTGGCTGGATGGTGAAAAAGAATGCGAAGAAAGTCAGGCCTATGGCGCTGAAAAATCGCTTCCGGAAGCTTACGAAGGATACGTTGTCCGTGCTGACCATATAGCTGACCGGCTGCGCCGGGAAGCCGAACGGGTGGCGAATTCGGCTGCCCTGCGGGCCCAGGTTGAAACTTTGGAAAATTTTCTGGCAGAGAACGATAAAATTACGGCCGACCTGGATTCAAGCGCGCAACAGCTTAATGACGCCTGGTCCCTGGTTTGGAAACCATTGGGGATTACCCCCCTGTCGCCCAAGGAAATGAGCGGCTGGTTGGCTGAGATTGACAAGCTGCGCTACAAGGCAGGCGAGATTTTTAAAAAGGAAAAGGAAATCGCGCGGGACCGTAAACGGCGCCAGGAACTTAAAGACGGCCTCCTTCAAGAGCTTCAGAGTATGGGAGAAGAAGATATTCCTGCTGAGGAAACACTGAATCCGGTTGTGATTTTCGCAGAAACTGTCCTTGATCGGATTTCATCCAATAAAGAAAACCTTAAACTATTAAATGAAAAAAAGAAAAAAGCCCAAAAAACACTAAAACAAGCAAGGGATGATCACAAGGTTGCTCAGGAGGATTTGAACCAGTGGCAGGGGCAGTGGGAAAAAGCGTTGTCCGGGTTAGGCCTTGCCGATGAGATATCCCCCACAGAGGCCCCTGGTATGATCGACACTTTGCAGGATTGTTTTAATAAATTAAAAGATGCCGATGACCTGAAAAAGCGGATTGACGGTATTGACAGGGATGCGGCAGAACTTGAGAAAGCGGTGAAGACCCTGATTGAAGAGGCAGATCCGGACATGGGGGAGATAAATTTGGAACAGGCTGTCCTCCAGTTGCGCACCAGACTTTCTCAGGCACAAAAAGACAAGACCCTTTATGAACAATATGCAGAAGAGGTAGACGCATTAGAAAAAGAAATCTCGAAAGTTGAAAAAACCCTGAAAAGTGCAGAGGAGCAGATGGATGAACTCGTCCGGATTGCTAAAAGTGAAAAACCGGAAGCCCTGGCCGAGATAATCATTAAGTTCAATGAATATAAACAACTGAAAAAGAAAATATCCGATACCGAAGAAACCCTGACCAAAATAGGGGCCGGCACAACAATAGAAGCGCTTGATCGCCAGGCGGCAGCGGTCAGCGCCGATGAATTGCCAGGCCAAATTGACGCATTGCAACAGGATATCAATGACAGGATAAACCCTGAGATTATCAATGTTTCCCAGACGATTGGTGAAATTCAATCAAAGATTAAAGCCATGGATGGCAGCGCCGAGGCGGCTGAGGCCGCAGAAAAGATGGAACAGGAATTGGCCAGGATCAGGCGGCTGGCCGAAAGATATCTACGCGTAAAACTGGCCTCCAGGATTTTACAACAGGAAATCGAGCGATACCGGGATGAACATCAAGACCCGGTCTTAAAAATCGCTTCAAAGTATTTTTCCGAGTTGACACTTGGGGCCTTTGAAGGGTTGCGCACTGATATTGATGACAAGGGGGATCCAATTCTGGTTGGTATCCGGCCGGATGGGGCATGGGTAAAAATTGAAGGGATGAGTGACGGCACCCGTGATCAACTTTATCTTGCCTTACGCCTTGGAACCCTGGAATGGCGACTTGAGAGCAATGAACCCATGCCCTTTATTGTGGATGATATTCTAATCAACTTTGATGATGATCGTTCCAGGGCAACACTTAAGGCCCTGGCCGAATTATCAAAAAAAAACCAAGTGATTCTTTTTACCCATCATGGGCAGATTGTCAGCGAAGTAAAGAAACTCAAAAAACCCGATATTCAAATTCATGAGCTTTGAAGGGGATAAAAAAAGCGGAAAAGCACAGGGTTTTCCGCTTTTTTTATTATTCAGTCAATAAAACCTGGTCCTCTGGGCCAGGTCAGCGAGTAAAGGCTATGCCGGTAAGGAGCAAAGCACGAAATTAGAAATTCGAAACAAATCCGAATACTAAATGTTCCAATGACCAAAACAGATACCGGAGTGTTCCGGGGCATCAACGCGATGCATTTATCTTCGTGCCCTTCGTGGTAATCAACTCCAGACAATCGAACCACAAAGTTCACGAAGGACACGAAGGGTGAGTTCAGACTGTAAACAATCCCCTTATAGGAGTAATCAAAGCCGGCCCCTTTGGGGTCGGATGTTTACATATCACAATACAATTCCGGGCGCAAATCCGTTTTATTCGGCGTTTATTCGGGTTAAGGCTTGACAGAAGCTTACTTTATTTATATATTACAATTTAACGATATGGTGGTAATGCTGGAACCGTCAGCACGATCAACAACCGGGAATAAGAGAAAATGAAAAAATTCACTAAAGTCATGAAGGCCCTGTCAGATCCCACACGGGTGAAGATTGCGAAAATGTTGCAGCGCAGGCTGATGTGTGTATGCGAAATCCAGGAGGCTTTGGGGATTGCCCAGTCAACAACCAGCAAGCACTTGAAAATACTTGAAGAGGCCGGACTGGTGATTTATCGGAAGGATGGCCTGTGGGTAAACTACGCTCTGGCTGACGGCGATGACAGCCCGTATGCAGCCAGCATGCTGGGCAACCTGAAGCACTGGCTGGAGGATGATCCGGAAGTGGCCGAAATTCTGCGCCGGCTTCCGGAAATCCGGCGCGAGGAGATATGCCGGAAGGCGGGGTAATGACATCCGTCGTTATATTCTGTTTGAGCGAAATGCAACCCCGGTGAGACGTTCACCGGATTTACAAAACCTTGTTCAGGAAAAAGGAGGTAAACCATGGATATCAAAGTTCTGGGGCCGGGCTGCCCGAAATGCCGGCAGACGGAGCAGGTGGTAAAGGATGCGGCAGCGGACGCCGGCGTGGCCGCGGATGTGGAAAAAGTTAGTGATGCGATGAAAATCGCCGGTTACGGGGTTTTCGGAACCCCGGCGGTGGTGGTGGATGGCGAGGTCAAGTCCGTTGGAAAGGTCCCCAAAAAGGAAGATGTTATTTCCTGGATCACGAAAAAGGGGGATTAAATGAAACGAAGTCTTTTTAACACCGCCATCACAGGCGTCTTGACGATTGCCTTTCTGTTCATGGGCACGGGACCGGGTGCGGTTAATGCGCAGCCGGAAAATCGTGCGGCAAAAGGCGGGCCTGAATACGTGGCCTATTATTTTTATACCAGCAAGCGGTGCGGTCCCTGCACAAGGATCGAACAATGGTCCCGCGAGGCCGTAGAACAAAATTTTCAAAATGAGATCAAATCCGGAAAGCTCCAATGGCAGGCCGTAAATGTGGATAAGCCCGAAAACAAACATTTTATTGAAGATTTTAAGCTTTATACCAAGTCACTGATTATCGCTGATTATGATGACGGCCAACCGGCCCGCTGGGAAAATCTCAAGAATGTCTGGCGTCTTTATCGCGACAAGGAAAAATATTTTGATTACGTGGCGCTGGAAACCCGGAAATTCATGGAGAGCGATTAATGGACGTTACCGCCATTCCCTTTGTTTCCGCCCTGTGGTTCGGCATTTTGACCTCGATATCGCCGTGCCCGCTGGCCACCAATATCGCGGCCACCACCTTTATCGGCAAGCAGATTGAAACCCGCTACGGATCGCTCGTGGCGGGCCTGGCCTACACCGGCGGCCGGGCGGCTGCATATTTGCTGGTATGTTTTATCATTGTGGCGGGACTGTTTTCCATCCCCGGCGTGTCCATGTTTTTACAGCAATACATGAATAAACTGCTGGGGCCGCTTTTGATCGTTGTCGGGCTGATCATTATAGACATCATTCCGCTGCGGCTGCCCCAGATGGGCGGGGTGAATGCCGGGTTTGCTTCCCGCCTGAACCGCGGCGGTGTTATCGGGGGAATTTCGCTGGGGTTTATTTTTGCGCTGTCTTTCTGCCCGGTTTCCGCGGCGCTTTTTTTCGGCAGCGTCATCCCCCTGGCCCTGAAATTCGAATCAAGCCTCTGGGTGCCCCTGTGGTATGGTATCGGAACGGCCCTGCCGGTTTTGGGCTTTGCCCTTTTGCTGGCCTCCGGCACGCGGTACGCCGCCGGTTTCGTCAGAGGTCTGACATTCATGGAGCGCTATCTGCGGCGTTTGACCGCCGCTGTTTTTATCGGGATAGGTGTCTATTTTACGATTACCTATCTTTTGACGGCTTCGTAAAAAGCGCCCAGCGCCACGCGCGGCGTTTTTGCAGAAAGTAACGTGCGCCATGGCTTCGCAATCGAATCTTAACTTATCGATTTCGATACCGATACCGATACCGATTTCGATTTCGAATCGAGTTCCTTGGAAGCTTTCAACCCCTGCTACGGCGGTATTTTTGCAGCAAGTAACTTGTGCCAAAGCTATCGGGATTCATCATACTGCAATTTGCCACAGGCCCACACAGACGCACACTGACAACGGCCGACAGGTTTTGGTAAAAAATGTCTGTGTTTGTCCGTGTGTGTCTGTGGCAAAAAAGCTGTTCTGTTTTTTTGGCAGACTGCAAAGAATGGCAATAAACTGAAGAGTTAAATGAAATTAATATGTTTACCAAATTTAATGAATAAAGACAGGAGACAGCCACATGACGGAATCTGCCGCAAAAAAACTGCCGCTTCTCGACCGGTTTCTGACCCTGTGGATATTTCTGGCCATGGCCATCGGGGTCTTGTCCGGCTACTTCTATCCCGGAGTCACTGACCTGCTGGATCATGTCACCGTGGGCACCACCAACATCCCCATCGCAGTCGGCCTGATTTTGATGATGTATCCGCCCCTGGCCAAGGTGCGCTATGAAAAACTTGGCGAGGTTTTTCGGGATTACAAGATTTTGGCCCTGTCCCTGGTGCAGAATTGGGTCATCGGCCCCATCCTCATGTTTCTGCTGGCCATCGCCTTTTTGTCCGGCCATCACGAGTATATGGTGGGGCTGATCATGATCGGGCTGGCCAGGTGCATTGCCATGGTCCTGGTCTGGAACGATCTGGCCAAAGGTGACGCCGAATACTGCGCCGGCCTGGTGGCCTTCAACTCGGTCTTCCAGGTACTGTTTTTTTCCGTTTACGCCTGGTTTTTCATTACCGTCCTGCCGGGATGGTTCGGGCTTGAGGGCGCCGCCGTGGATGTCACCATCGGCCAGATCGCCGAAAGCGTCTTCATCTATCTCGGCATTCCCTTTATCGCCGGCATCATCACCCGCTTCATCGGCTTAAAAACCAAGGGCGATGCCTGGTACATGGAAAAATTCATTCCCAAAATCAGCCCCATCACGCTGATCGCGCTGTTGTTTACCATACTGGTCATGTTTTCGCTCAAGGGCGAGTACATCGTGAAACTGCCGCTGGACGTGGTGCGCATCGCCATTCCGCTGTGCGTCTACTTCGTGGTCATGTTCCTGATCACCTTCTACATGTCCATGAAATTCAAGGCCACCTATGAGCAGACCACCACCCTGTCGTTCACGGCGGCGTCCAACAACTTCGAGCTGGCCATTGCCGTGTCCGTGGCCGTGTTCGGCATCAACTCCGGCGTGGCCTTTGCCGCGGTCATCGGCCCGCTGGTGGAGGTGCCGGTGCTGATCGCGCTGGTCAACGTGGCCCTGCGGTTAAAGGGGAATTATTTCCCGTATGCCGTGGAAACCCCCACCGGCGTGTGCCACGTGACCTGCCGGGAGTAAAGTGTTTCAAATATAATTTTAACCGTCTAAACGAGCGGGGGTGAAATATAATGAGCAACCTCAAGGAACGTTACAAACTTCTACTCCTGATCGCCTTTTTCCTGGTGGCCTATTACGTGCCCTGGAACCATGAAGTTATCCGCCAGGCCGGTCTGGAAGCCTTTATGATGCTCCGGGAATACGCCCGCCAGCACGTGCTGACCTGCCTTATCCCGGCCTTTTTCATTGCCGGGGCCATTGCCGTGTTTGTGTCCCAGGCCTCGGTGATCAAGTATTTCGGGGCCCAGGCCAACAAATTTTTGTCCTATTCCGTGGCCTCGGTGTCGGGCACTATCCTGGCGGTCTGTTCCTGCACGGTGCTGCCCCTGTTTGCCGGCATCTATTCCCGGGGCGCTGGCATCGGCCCGGCTACGGCGTTTCTGTATTCCGGCCCGGCCATTAACGTCCTGGCCATTGTTTTTACCGCCCGGGTGCTGGGCTGGCAGCTCGGCCTGGCCAGGGCCATCGGCGCCATAATCTTTGCCGCCGTGGTGGGGCTTTCCATGCATTTTATCTTCCGCAAGGACGATGAACAGCGAACAGCCGGCGCCATGCATCTGCCCGAGGACGACGGCACCGGACGATCCCTTGCCCAGGAGGCGTTTTTCATGCTGGTGCTGGTCCTGATCCTCATATTCGCGGCCTTTGCCAAACCCTCGGCCGACGCGGCCATGCTATGGCAAACCATCTTCAATATGAAGTGGATCGTGACCGGTATTCTACTGATCATCCTCGGCTTCATCCTTTATTCCTGGTTTAAGCGCGAGGAACTCGGCGAATGGGTGGAGTCCACCTGGGGGTTTATGAAACAGATATTCCCCCTGCTCTTTGCCGGCGTGCTGTTTGCCGGATTTTTCCTGGGCCGGCCCGGTCATCCGGCCCTGATTCCCGAGCATATCGTGGCCGACCTGGTGGGCGGCAACTCTCTATGGGCCAACCTGTTTGCGGCCCTGGCCTCGGCCCTGATGTATTTTGCCACCCTGACCGAGGTGCCTATTTTGCAAGGACTGCTCGGCTCGGGCATGGGCCAGGGACCGGCACTGACCATGCTGCTGGCCGGCCCGGCGCTTTCCCTGCCCAACCTGGTCGTTATCGGCAGCATCATGGGCTGGAAAAAGACCCTGACCTTCGCCGGTATAATCGTTGTTTTATCCACCATCGCCGGGATGATATACGGCGTTATCGTGGCTTAGCCCCTTAGAACAGGTGGAGGGAAAACCGGAGCAGATGCCATGGACATGATCTTTCCGGCCGGCATCATCATCATCAACAACAGCGTGCTGCTGCTCGATTTTACTATCCAGGCCAGAAAACAGGGCTCACCTCAGTCCGCGGCACCAAGCGGTTGACAAAAAATCGCATTCAGTCTGCATGCAGGACAACGGCATAGGCATTGAACAGGACCCATACCAGGTTGCCGGTTTGAAGGTCCATGCGGCGGGAGCTTTGCGTTGACACCAGGGCGCACATTTCGGTGCCGTCGGAAAGGCGGACATTTACCTCGGTATTGACGGTGCCGGCAGTGATCCTTTCGACCGTGCCTGCCAGCCTGTTTTCCGCGCTGCAAGAGGAACCGGTCCCGCCCGCCTGCAGCATGACCCAGGGAGCCTTGATTTCCGCGGAGATCAGCCCGCCCGGATGCAGTCCGAGCAGCTCTAAGCTGCCGTTTGTGACAACCGTGGCGATCCGATGCCCGCCCAGGGTGAGCAGTTCCACCCGGGCCTGGATATCGCCCCTGTCAATGACATCGATTTTTCCGAAAAAAGTGTTTCGCGCACTGGTTTTGCGCCCGGCCTCCCTTTCCATGAAGGCACCGGCCACCTGCTGGATTTCTTCTTTGGAAAAGGAAACATAAGAAGAGGTAAGCTCCGGCGTGGAATGGCCCATCATCATCTGGACCACCGGCAGGGGCAGGCTGCCCTGCATCAGTTCCACGGCCCGGGCCCTGCGGATCATCTCCGGGCCGCCCAGGCGGCTGGAAAATCCGCATTCGCGGGCCCGTTCGTAAAACTTGCGCCGGACAAACCCGGGGTCCACCCCGAACCCGCCGGAAATGAAATCCCTGAATTGCCGGTCGGCAAGCGCGCCGCCGATCTCGCGGGCCAGGGTGGTGGATATCCGCACCCGCCTCGGAGCGGCCTTTGCATCGGCGCCGGCCCTGCCCAGAAAAATCGTTCGCCCTTCCGGGTCCACGTCCGCAAAAGGATCCAGCGCCAGCACTTCACTGAGCTTGGCGCCTGTGTACCGGACCATCAGAAAAACAAGCAGAACCCGTTGCCTGGAAAGGCGAACATCTTTCCGAACGGCACTTTCAGCCCATCTCCGGAAAGCGGCCTCAAGCCTGGCGAGCTCCACAGTGTCCAGGCACTGACCGTTTTCCGGAACCGACACGAGCCGGCCCTGGCGCATGTCCGCAGGCACACGGCTTGAAGATGTCTCCGTTCGTCGCTTTTTTTGATCTGAATCTGAACCCATGGCCGCCGCCTTTTTGGTGCCTGCTTTCAACATGTTTATCATACGGGATGCCGGCCTGTTTTTCAAAAATAAAATAATTTGCTTGTGCTGCCGGTGAGCCGTATGTTACATTAACATGAAAATTATATTTTTCGTGTCAGTAATTCGTCAATGCTTTTATGGAGGTGCCCATGTTTTTCCAGACAGCCGGAATCGAGGTCTCTCCCTGGGTCCCGCCCCTGGTGGCCTTTGTAATTTCTTTTTTTACCTCCATGGGCGGTGTCTCGGGCGCCTTTCTGCTGCTGCCATTCCAGATGACGTTTCTGGGCTACACCAACCCATCGGTGAGCGCCACAAACCAGCTTTTCAATGTCGTGGCCATTCCCAGCGGCGTGTATCGCTACTTCCGGGAAGGCCGCATGATCTGGCCTCTTACCGCGATCGTGATTGTCGGCACCCTGCCGGGCGTCTTTATCGGGGCTGTCGTGCGCGTGGCCTGGCTGCCGGATCCAAGACATTTCAAGCTCTTTGCCGCATGCGTGCTCCTGTATATCGGGGCAAAAATGGTCCGGGAGCTGCTGGGCAGAAATTCCGGGCAGGGCGCCCGGGCCGACAGTGAAAAACGCTTCCAGGAGATGGTCCGGCGCCACGGAGCATCGGCCGGCGGGTCGGAAACCCCGGACAAGGGCGCCATAAAGCCGGTCCAGGTAACCCATTTCAGCCTGAAACGCCTGGGCTACACCTTTTATGATGAATCCTTTGATGTTTCCTTCTTGGGCATTTTCAGCCTGAGCTTCATCGTGGGCATCGTGGGCGGCATCTACGGCATCGGCGGGGGATCCATAATCGCCCCGTTTTTTGTAACCGTCTTTGGTCTGCCGGTTTACACCGTGGCCGGGGCGGCGCTCATGGGCACCTTTGTGACCTCGGTTGCCGGTGTGGTCTTCTACCAGGCCATTGCCCCGTTTTACCCGGCCATGTCCGTTGCGCCGGACTGGATGCTGGGGCTTTTGTTCGGGGCCGGAGGCATGGCCGGCATGTACCTGGGTGCCAGGTGCCAGAAATTTGTGCCGGCAGCAAAAATCAAGTGGATGCTCGCGGCGATTCTCGTCATTACCGCCTTGAAATACGCCGCCGATTTTTTAGGGTATTAACAGGCCGGGCGAATGCTTTGCCTTGTCGCTGGCAAAGTGAAGATATCTCGTCCGCTGGCCCCTGAAGCCTCAAACGAAACCGAAAAGGGCCGAGCCGCCAACCGCCGCGTGGAACTGATAAAGTTTTGAAAAGAAAACTTAAAATGATGTTAAAACACGTTGGCTAAAGAAGCACATGATGATCAGCAGAGACCGCGACAAAGATGGAGCGGGCTTCTATCAGAAATCGATCGGTATGAAATGCTGTGAGTAAAAGTTGGGAAATTTTGCAACAGTATATATTTCAGTCTATAAAACCTGGCCCTCTGGGCCAGGTTTTTTTATTCATGGCGCGGCTGATTGTCGTCGGCCAGTGATTGCGGGAGCTGTTCCACAAAGGCCCGGATTTCGTCCCTGACCCGGCGGTAATGGGGCAGGGCATCCTCTTCGGTGGCGGCATTTTGTGCCAGGGCCGGGGGGTCGTCAAACCCCGCGTGCACACGCCGGGTGGCGCCCATGAACACGGGGCAGGTTTCATTGGCATGTCCGCAAAGGGTGATCACGTAATCAAATTTTTTTTCGGGCAGTTCATCTATGGTTTTAGACTGCTGGGCGCTGATGTCCACGCCGGCTTCGGCCATGGCTTTTACGGCCAGCGGGTTGAGCCCGTGTTTTTCGATCCCGGCCGAATACGCCTCGATGGAATCGGATTTAAGCTTCCTGGCCCACCCTTCGGCCATCTGGCTGCGGCAGGAGTTGCCGGTACATAAAAACAGAATTTTCATCTTTTCGGTCATTTCCTATATCGTATTTTTGTAATATAATGGTTCAGTGATCGAATGTCAATCCCGGTTTTCCCCCTATGTTGCGTTGATTCCACCGGCCGGATTTTGGGGATATCGGTACCGGATTTCCCATTGACACAAAAGACCTATTTTGCTATTTTTATAAAAGCAAGTTGATTCCCATCCTTTCAAGTTTCTAACCCCCATGTGACTATATTGAGGACTTTCATGGTATCCCGTCCGCTGTTGAAATGGTCTTTCACAGGCTTTTTTGCAGGATATGTCATCGTTCACCCCGCCTTTATGGGATTGGGCCATTTGATGCATCAGGAAAACCTGTATGCGGATCATACTTTTTGGGGGATGCTCGTGGCCTCTTTTTCTGGTCAGATGCTTCCCTGGGGGCTCACGATTGCTTCCGGCTGCGGCCTGATAGGCTATTTGTTAAAAAAAAACCGGTTAAATGAAAACCTTCTCAAAAAATCAAAAGCTGAGCTTGAAAACAGGGTAAACGAACGAACCAGGGAACTGGCAAAAGCAAACCAGGATTTAAAGGCCGAAATAGTTGAACATAAAAAAGCTGAAGATGAGATTCATTATCTGGCCTATTATGACAGTTTAACAACATTGCCGAATCAGCATTTTTTCAAAGATTTTCTGAAAAAATCCATTGCATACGCGAATCGTTACAATCAGAAATTTGCCGTATTTCTCCTCGATCTGGACGACTTCAATCGTATCAACAACACTTTCGGACATAAAATAGGGGATAATTGTCTTAAAATGATTGCCGGGAAACTGGCGACAATCTTTCGAAACAGCGATCACCTGGCCCGGATAGATCCAACGGAAACCACAATAGCCCGTATGGGGGGGGACGAATTTATCGTTCTTTTGCATAAGATGGATGAAGGGTGGAACGCCGCCTATGTTGCCCGCCGTGTTCTTGATGAAATTTCGAAGGCGCATGAAGTTGATGGCCACGAGGTCTTTATAAATGCAAGCGTCGGAATCAGTTTATATCCCGATAACGGCAAAGATGCCGATGTTATAATTAAAAATGCTGATATGGCACTGTTTAATGCCAAGAAATGCGGTAAAAACAGCTATCAGTTTTACTCGGAATCCATGAATGAAAAAACTCTCAAAGTGATAACCATTGAAAACAATCTCCGGCGGGCTATCGAAAACCAGGAATTCATGTTGCATTATCAGCCTAAAGCGGATACGGCGACAATGAAACCAGCCGGGCTTGAAGCACTTATACGATGGCAACCCAACGGAGAAGATTTCATCTCTCCGGGAGAATTTATTCCATTGGCCGAAAAAAACGGGATGATTGTACCGATAGGCAATTTTGTTTTAAATGCCGCATGTGTGCAGAATAAGCAATGGCAGGACGCGGGCCTGGAAAAGACCCGTATTGCGGTTAATGTCTCGGGTGTTCAGTTCGGTCAGGACAATTTTGTTGAAAACGTTTTGAAAATTCTTAAAAATACGGGCGTATCTCCCGAATATCTTGAACTTGAAATTACGGAAACGACCATAATGGTCAACCCGGAAAAGGCAATCGACAATCTGTATGAGCTAAAAGAGGCGGGCATAAAAATTTCATTGGATGATTTTGGCACGGGGTATTCATCATTTAACTATCTGCAAAGACTACCCATTGATTCGATAAAAATCGATATTTCATTTATAAGAAATGTTGCCACCGATTCCGGTAATGCTATGATAGTAAAAACCATGATAGACATGGGACACAATCTGAATCTGGAACTTGTTGCCGAAGGCGTGGAGGATAAAAATCAGCTGGAATTCTTAAAAAAACATGGATGCGATAAAATACAGGGATTTTTCTATTCCCCGCCGCTGCCGGCCTCGGACATCACCCGGCTGCTGACAATATAATACATTATTTCTGTGGGATGTCCGCAAATGGTGATCACGTAATCAAATTTTTTTTCGGGCAGTTCATCGATGGTTTTAGGCTTCTGGGCGCTGATGTCAACGCCGGCTTCGGCCATGGCTTTTACGGCCAGCGGGTTGAGCCCGTGTTTTTCGATCCCGGCCGAATACGCCTCGATGGAATCGGATTTAAGCTTCCTGGCCCACCCTTCGGCCATCTGGCTGCGGCAGGAGTTGCCGGTACATAAAAACAGAATTTTCATATTTTCGGTCATTTCCTATATCGTATTTTTGTAATATAATGGTCCAGTGATCGAATGTCAATCCCGGTTTTCCCCCGATGTTGCGTTGATTCTGCCGGCCGGATTCCGGGGATATCTGTAAACGAACATAGTTGGTGTCCGTCCAGAAATTAGATATTTTGGTCGAGTTCAAGGAAGGCGAAAATTTTAACCGGAGGAATACTTTGCGTATTTTGAGGATTAAAATTTGAGCCTGACGCAGAAATCGGG
>JAXHVL010000075.1:0-39991 GCA_034189225.1 Thermodesulfobacteriota bacterium | reverse complement strand
ATTTTACGCATGGCGTCAAACAGCAAATTGGTATCCGTCGGAAAATGAACATCTGTTTCCACGACAAAAGAATCACAGCTTCCCTTTAATGCCGACGGCCCTGAAGGGCCGATAAGATCATGTCCGGCTTTGACAACAATCTGATTGATCTTGTCCAGCATTCGCGGCGTTAACAAGGCGACATTGTCCCTTATGGTTTGCAAGGCGTAGTTGGATTCAAAATCCATTTCGCCATGACCCAGCATCTGGCGTATTTTGTAATGATTATTGGCCATCTCATGAACTTTATCAAAGTCCCAATTGCAGTTCAGGCGCAATGTGCCTAAAACCAGGATTTTCCATAAATCCATGCCGGGCCGGCCGGTTTCCTGGCTTTTTTTCGGGACAATGGAACTGAGCTCATTGGAAACTTTTTCCCGAATGGAGCGATTGGCATAAATGTATTGCAACCCGAGCAACACCTTGGGAATCTCATCCCGGCAGGTAAGATCAAATGTTAAATTGGCAATATCTTTTTTGAAAAATTCCATTTGCAAATCGATCGTTTTTCGCATAAATTATTTCCACGAAGATTTTTGGGTTTTACTCATTTATGAAAATTTTCCAGATGAGGAAAAATTCTTTATTACCTTTTTATTTCAATAAGATAACTATCATTAATGAGCTAGTAATGCAAGTAAAAAATGCATTACACCCAAAAATCTTCGTTTTATTTTATAAAAATTTCTCTCGTCCTTTCGGAAGGTTACGGTTTCCCGTTCAAGCACTATCTATGTGTCAAGGAAAAAATTCGAATACGCAAAACCAATGATATAAATGTCATTATGAAAAAATTATCCACCATAAATGATTTCGGTAAAAAATTGGCAGCGTTGAGGAAGGTCAACGGTCTGACGCAGACGGAACTCGGCGAGAAAGTCGGCGTTTCTAAAAGGGTTATCGCATATTACGAGGGTGAGACCAAATATCCGCCGACACACCTTATTGTGCCACTGTCAAAGGCATTGAATGTCACAACAGACGAACTTTTAGGCGTTAAGCCTACCAAGGATAAATGCCGTTCGCAAAGCCCCAAGCTCCAACGACGAATGAATAAGATCGAGCAACTTCCGCCGTCTCAACAAAGAGCACTCTTGCAAACCATTGATGCTTTTGTTAAAGGTGTCAGCAAATAAACAATCGAGGTGATTTATGGAAAAATTTATCAATATCCACGTTGAGAAGCAGCCGGAAGGCGTTTATCTGGCAACGTCCGAGGATGTGTCCGGGTTGGTCGCCCAGGGACGGACAGCAACCGAGGCCTTGGAGATCGCACGGGATGTAGCCCGTAAACTGCTTGAAGCAAAAGCGGAACGAAGCGGCCAGATTAATCTTTCTGTAATTGGCGATTCTTTTGATTATCCACTGATTGTGAACGCATAATATGGGACGCTTAGCGGGTTTTCGATATAGAGAGATCATAAAACGATTAAAGGCGCACGGGTTTTTATTCGACCGCCAGGCCGCGGGAAGCCATGAGATTTGGTATAATAACAAGACGGATCGCTATACCACCGTGCCCAATCACCCGGGAGATATGCCCGAAGGCACGTTACGGGCAATTTTAAAACAGGCCAATATTACCCCTGACGAGTTCCTGAAAAAATAAGAACAAGGTAAGGCTGCCGCCTCGGGCTTCGCCCCGCCAAACGACCGGCGATGCGAAGTTTACCCCGCTGAATAGCGGGGCATCCTTCGGGGGCAGCCTTGTCATTTTTTATATGCCCACCCCGCCACCCTTTGCGGTAGCCGCCGCGCGTCAGTTTTTCGTTCCTGCCTGTCATGCCGCCTGCATCTTCTTACATAATCAAACATCAATTATCGGTCGTTGCGTCATCGTAAAAAACCTTTTTGGCGGCAACAAACCGATAATTTTGATTATGTCATCAGGCGCAGCCGGCCCGCCAGGCAGGGCGGACGGCCTCGGCATAAGCGGCGGCTGCTGATTTTATGCCGGGCCCGCCCACCGCCCCAAAACAAAAGCGGTGAGTGATGGATTTAATAAGCAAAAAATTTCCCAATAAAAATAGATAGCAGAGCTTCTATTGCGTATAAAACAATCTCAAATATTCCAAAGCCAAAAAAATCCATTACAGACCCATTCGGTGATATTGATAAAAAATTTACAACAGATTCATTGTGAATCGTATAAGTTATATCAAGAATAGAAGCGGCGGGATAAGGATATACATCAAGGCACGCAAATAGCAAAAAAAGAATTATAAAATCTACTATTCGTGAGAAAGCCCATTTGAACCGCTGCCTCAAGCATTGCCAGGCAAGGGCTACCAAAAACATATCAATAATATACACTATAATGATGGTTAAAATTATAATAAAAATAGACACTTAAATGCTCCTAATATGGCTTTTGATTATTTGCATGGGTTGTCTTTTTGATCCCAAGGTATAGGATGCGTTGGAGTTTCAGGCATTGGATCAAGTTCATCTGGTTTTCCATCATTATCATCATCTTCATCCCAATAATTATTTATGCCATCTCCATCAGTATCTTTATCCATTTGCTGTTGTTCTTCTGGATAAGCGATCTCACCACCACTTGGCCCATCTTTGCCAATTTTTTTGCCAATTTGTTTTAATGCTTTTTTAAGCATCCATTTAGGTAATGAGCTCATTAATCCTTGTGGATCCACCAGATTAACCGGATCATTGAGGACATACCCATACAGATCACTATCCCCGCCGGCAAACCCGATTGGGTCTTTGGCGGTCCAGCGGCCGGTGTCGGGGTCGTAGTCGCGGTAGCCGAAGCGGACCAGGCCGGTGTCGCGGTCATGGAGGCCTCCGGCAAAGCCGAAGGGGAGGTCAAAACCCGGATTTGTATCGTTCAGAATGTAGCCGTGGGCATCGTATTCGATCTGTTTGACGATGTTGCCGGCGCTGTCGGCCACGACCCGGAGCGATCCCACCTGATTGTATGCGAGGTAGTATAGCACACCTTCTTTTTCTACTGCAACGGGCATGCGGCTGTCGGCATACCGGAAGCGCATGAGGAGGTTGTCGGAACCGTCATAAACAGCCAGTAGGCGGGTCAGGCCCTGCCAGAGATATTTCTCGGTGATGGTGCCGTTGACTTTTTTGGCGATGCGGCGACCAAGGGGGTCGTGGATGTATTCGATGGTGGTGCCGTCGGGCAGGTCAACGCGGAGGAGTTCGCCCCGGGAGGCATAATCATAATAGGTTGTTTCATTACCGGTGGTTTTGGATTCAAGGAACCCGTCAAGATCGTATTGATAGTCCGTCGCACCGGTGGAAAGCAGATGATCTTCGTCGTCATATTCAAGGTTGCGGCCGGCAATCCCCCGCAGGTCGTTCATCTGATATGTGCAGGTGCCGTAAGGAAGGCTGTCGTAAGCATATTCTTCCACCAGGGCGCCGTCTTTGGTGACGGTTGCCAGGCGGCCCATCTCGTCATAGGTGTAGTCATAGGTGGTGGAAGTGCCGTTGATGGTTTCTGTTCTGGTTTTGATTTTGCCGTCCGGGTAACGATCGGTGATGGTCCAGGTAAAGATGTCATCGGCGTTGACATCCATGTCTTCGCTGTTGGTCTCGCCGTATGTGTTGAATGTGCGGCTGAAAACCATGTTTTCGCTGGTCACGGTATGGGGCAGGCCGGTCTCGTTGACGCCGGGGTCGTTGTACCGGGAGATGGTGAAGCTGCCCGCGCCGGTGAGCAGGCCGTCGTTGTCGTAGGTGTAATCTTCTGTTGCCCCGGCATAGGTGAACGTGTCGATGTTAAAGTCGTTGTTGTAGGTGTAATCCAAAGATTGACTGAGAGCGCCGGACAGGGTTTCGGCGGTGACGAGCTTGCCGTCATATCCGTATGTGACAGACGCCGTGTCACTGGTGATGGATTCCACCCTGGAGCCGCAGAGATAGGTGTAGTCGATATTATATTCCGGGGTGATGATCTGCCACAGCCTGGATTTGTCGTCCGGGTCAACGGGGTTTTCATAATCCCAGGTGATGGTCCGGCCGGAGGGAAAAGCCTTCTGGATGAGCCGCCGGTCTTTGTCATAGGTATATGCATAAGTGCCGCTCAGCGGGGTGGTGTAAGCGGTATTTTTATCCACCGCGTTGTACCCGAACGCATGATCAATGCCGGAGGGATTGGTGAGCACGGTCATGTTGCCATTGGCATCATATACAAAACCGAGGCTGGTGTTATCGGGCCTGTCGATCTGGGTGACCCGTCCGGCCTTGTCATTGGTGAAGGTGGTGGTCCGATTTCGAGGATCGGTAACCGAGGCAAGGTACCCGTCGGCATCATAGGTGAATGATGTCTGACGGGTGCCGGTTGTGACGGTTTCGGGCTTTCCATCGGTGTAATAGGTATAAGTGGTGGAAGACAGGCCGGGAATACCGGTTTCTGTGGTAGCAAGGGTGTCAGGATCATAATAGCGGGTCAGTGTCCGGCCTTCTGAAGACGTGATAGTTTTTGATGCATCAAGGACATCGTTTTCAAGCGTGGTGGTGCTGTCGTTGACAGAAACAGTGCGCGTGATCAGATCCGGCACGTCGTCTTCGTCGGTGTCTTCGTAGGTGACGGCCCTGTCCGTGGTCCGGGTGCGACCGGAGAGCGTGGCTTCGGTCATCTGTCTGACAAACCGGTATTTGTATTCCGGGTCCACGTCATAGGTGAAATCCAGGTCCATGCCGCAGGCCGTGTCTTTTTGTACATCCAGGCCGTCAGCGGACCGGGTGTAGAATGTTTCACCGCCATCCGGGCCGATGATGGTGGATGTATATTTGCCGGTGGAATCGGTGAAATCCTCGTAGGTGGTGAGGTTGTTTTCGGCGGTCAACACGCTGCTATGAATGGTGCCGTCATTGTCCGCAAACCGGTCAAACTGCCAGTGGCCGCCATTGTTGTCATAGGTATCTGTGACCCTGCCGTTGTCGTCATAGTCATAATTATAAACATGGCCGGATTCAGGTTCGATTTTTTCAGTAAGCAGCCCGCCGTCAGTGTATGTGAAATCATATGCACCATTATCCGGCAGTGTGATCCGGGTCAGGAGATTGTCGCCATCCACTGACAGGAGTGTTGTCAGCCCGTCCGGGGATACAATGGCATAGGGCGTGCCGTCTGAATACCGGTTGATCGTGGTCTGGTTGTTGAACTGGTCGGTGATGGTGGTAAGGCAGGTTTGTTCGCCAAATGTTTCATAGGTGAAGGTGTAAAGGGTGTTGCCGGTTTCCAGGTCGATGGTTTTTTTATGTTTACCTGTGCTGTCCATGATGTAGGCAAGGCCGTTGGTATCGGCAAAGGCACTTTCTTCCTCAGTTATTAAAGAAGCAAGCATGTCGGGATGTTCCATTTTACGAATCCGATAGTTATTTCTGTCGGCAATAAAGAGTTCCCCATCATTGTTGACGATTATCCCATGGGGGCATTGCAGTGTAGCTTCAACAGCTGGTCCTCCATCTCCACTGAAACCGATATCATAACACTCACTGTGCCCACACTCGGGAGTGTTATTCGTAGTTCCAGCTACAGTCGTGATAATACCTTTTGTGTCGATTTTGCGGATGCGATAATTAAGAGAATCCGCAAAGAAGATGTTACCCTGTCGATCTATATCGATACCCCAAGGTGCATGAAGTTCAGCGTCAGTTGCCAATCCGCCATCACCGCTGAAGCAACGGTAGCCAACCCCGGCTATGGTGCACACACTGCCATCAGTAGATACCTTTGCAACATGAGTATTAACCCAACCAATAGTGCAATAAATATTTCCTTGTTGGTCTACTTCTATCCCAAAAGGAAGGTCGGGAAGGTTACTGGTAAGGGTAGTGATAATACCATTTGTATCTACTTTTCGAATGCAACAGTTCTTTGCGTCTGCAATATAAAGATTGCCATCCTGGTCTAACGCAACGTCGGTTGGATTACTAAGTTCGGCCTCAACTGCCAAATTATTGTCTCCACTGTACCCACCGCCGTGCCAAAACCCGGTTGGATAGTTTAGCGCAATTCCTGCTACGGTGGTGATAATACCATTGGTGTCAATTTTACGAACGCAATGATTTTGTGTGTCAGCAAAGAATATGTTGTTATGTCTGTCTATCGCAATGCCACGAGGATACGACAGAGTTGCCTCTGTTGCAGGTCCCCCGTCTCCAATATGACCACTTTGGCCATTTCCTGCAACTGTTGTGATTATGCCGTTGGTGTCGATTTTTCGGATACGGTTATTATATTTGTCTGAAAAAAACAAATTCCCTTTGTTGTCTATCGCTAAGCTATAGGGTTTAATACTTGCTTCCGTGGCAAGAATTTCATCTCCGTTATAGCCTGTGCTTCCATTTCCAGCAATTGTAGATATTATCTTTGTGATATTGTTCTGAAGCTTAAGGCCATTTCCTTTAAATAAAGTAGACAAATTGTTCAGTTCAACTACATGATGGGAGGAAATAGTCCAGCCGGCGGCAATGCTACCTGACGTTTTTGCCTGAGGCGGAGATATTAAGAGCCTGTCTTTCTCCCAGCGCACCACCTCCGATCTCGCCTGAATGTTTGTGGAATAAGCCCCTGGCTGGGCAAAGGCATCCTGGCTGTTATCGGAAGGTGCGTAATAGACATTGTTGTATACAAAGCCGATGCGAATGTTTGCCGGGACAGGGGTAGTTACCTTTAGTCCCTGATAATCCAGGCCATCCCAAACAAATTGGGTTTTCTGGTCAGGAGCCGGCGCCAGGGCGGTTTCCATGGTTCGCCCGGCGATTTCACATTTGACGACAATCCGTTTGAGGCTGGTGGGGACCGTGTCCCCGCTGGCGGGCACGTTGATAATGGTTTTATAATCGTCCACCCTGTTTGAGGCATAGTGAATGGTCATGTTGGTCCCCATGATGGGGATATCCTGATGCATGATCCGGCTTCTATGCTCTACGTGTGAACCGGTATCCTCATTACAAGTATCTTGTGCGCCGTCTTGCTGATCAGCAGAAGCAGTGCCTTGTGCGTTTGGAGCAGTGGCATCGCCTGGCGGTGCAGACGGCCAGTTACAGTCCCAGGGTGAAAAGTGTTTTGTTTCAAAACGCCAATGAGTGGTACCGGGCTGACAGGCGGCTATCTCCAGGCCAATGATTTCATCGTTTACAGCGCCGTCTTCGTCCAGATCGTCCGGCAGGTCGTCGCCCTTCGCGTCAAGGGCGTCCACAAAACCATCAGAGTCGGTATCCAGGAACTTGACCACCACGCCATTTTCAGATGGCACCCATACGGCCCGGTCGCGGTCGTAATAGCCAACGGGCACGATGGTGCCCACGTCAAAGCCGAGGAAGTTGTCTACAAAAGAGACCACGGGTTTTTCAAAGGCAATGCGATCAATGCCGTCTGCTTCCAGTTCCGCGCAATAGGTATAGGCCGAGGTGGGCGGCAGTTTGGCGGGCATGGATGCGGGTGTGGTGTATTCCGTGGCACGGGCGGTGATGGTGGTGAGTTCCCGCACGCGATTGCCGTATTTGTCCAGTTCATAGGCGGTGTTGTCGCCGGTAAAGATTGTGGTGCAGGCCCGGGTGCCGAATTCGTCGGTGACATCGGTGCTTTTGTGGGTGATAACGGTATCGGGGTTGCCGTCAAAAGTGACTTCGGTTGCAGCAGTGTCCCGGGAAAGAAGAGTGACGGTATCCAGGGTGACCACGTCTTTTACCGGGGCATCTGTTTTTCGATGGGTTGTGAGGTAGCCCTCTTTTTCATAAACAAGCTTGGTCAGGGTGCCGCCTTCGGCGGGAATGGAAAACCGGCCGTTTGCATCGGTCAGGACCGTGCCGTATTCCGGATGGTCCAGGACAGACACGGTCACGCCGGAAAGAGGGGCTGCATTATCATCCTGCACCAGTCCGGTGAGCATAATGAACCGGTCCGAATCGTAGGATTCAAGGCTGGCGTCATCGGTTATCAGGTCGTTGTATTGTTCGCCAAACGTGCCTTCGGGCTGGGACTCGGGCGGGGGGGAACCAAGGACCTTGAGGGATATGGCATGGTCTGTGGTGATGGTACCATTCACTGCGGTCAGTACATAAGTGGTGGTGTAGTCCGGTGTCAGGGTCATGCTGCCGGACGATGCCACTTCGCCGATATCCTGGTTAAAATAGGCGGTCTGGGCCGGTGCGGCGTTCCAGGTGAGGGTGGTGGATTCGCCGTAGTTGATGACCTCCGGCGTGATGCTCAGGCTGACCCGGGGTTTTACGGTAATGGTAACGCTGTCAGTGGTTGTGCCGCCGGGGCCTGTGGCTGTTGCGGTGTAGGTGGTGTCTGTGTCCGGCGACACGGTGGCTGATCCGTTCAGGGCCACCTCACCGATATCCGGTTCAATGGAAACGGAACCGGCAGATGATGAGGTCCAGGTCAGGGTTATTTCCTGATAGATGCCGATGGTTTCATGGGAAGCCTCAAGCGTGACGGACGGTGGCGTGATGATGGAGATGGTCACACTGTCAGTGGCGGTTCCGCCGGGGCCTGTGGCGGTGATGGTGTAGGTGGTGTTGGCTGACGGACTGACGGTGGTTGCGCCTTCGGGCGATACTTCACCGATATCCGGTTCGATGCTCACGGAATCAGCATATTGACTTGTCCAGGTGAGGGTGGCGGGTTCGCCGGAATCAATGGTCTGGGGGTCGGCCGAAATTTCGATTGAGGGCGTTACATTGATTGTAACGGTAGCTGTGTCTTCACCGCCGTTTGCGTCTGTCACGGTGTAGGAGAAGGTATCCTGTCCGGTAAAATCCGTGCCGGGTGTATAGGTAAAGGAGTTGTCGCCGTTGTCGGTAAGGGTGCCGTTTGCGGGCTGGGTATAATCGGTGATGGTCAGTGGGTCATTATCCGGGTCTGTGTCATTGGCAAGGAGATTATCATTAGAATTGCATCCCCTTTACAATTACGCCTATAAATATCAAAGGAAAATTAAAAATCAAATTATTTTTTTGTGAAAGCGGAATTTTTTTTAAATGCAGGGGTTGAAAAAGAGGCGCTCCCACGCAGGAGCGTGGGAACGAGAGTCGTCAAAAAACACCGGCGTTTTTTGCAAGCCTTAATTCACCCCCCGTTACCGGAGGCTTTTCTTGTACATCGTTTTCTGGTAAACAATTGTATAACTCTTTTTCCATGCGTCTAACCCGATTATTTCACGAGTCGAGTTCGCCGCAGATGCGAGGCGCAGCATGTGAAGCTGTAGTCAATCTACTGCGAACATGCTGCAACAAAGCAGATGCGGTGAAATCGGCTCGCCCGAAGGGTGAAATTTTTGATATAAAATAGCTTTTATTCCGCAAATTCAGAATGACAATTTGTAATTTTGGAATGACTGCTAAAATCAACATAACATACTAAAATAATGTTCTAAAAAAAATAATCAAAAAATTTCATGAAATATTCGGGCTAAAAACCTTTGCCCGGTTGGTTCCGCATTGAAGAAACGTCTTCCCATGGGTTGACATAATAAGGAGGTTCCATGAGAACCCGGATCACAGAACTTTTCGGTTGCCGCTACCCCATCGTCCTGTCCGGCATGACCGGTATCAGCAATGCGGAGCTGGTGGCGGCCGTGTGCAACGCCGGCGGGCTGGGTATTCTGGCCACCGCGGACCTTAATGCAAAGCAGACCGGAGACGCCATTGCGGAAATCCGCAGACTGACGGACAAGCCATTCGGCGCCAACGTTCCCCTGATTATTCCCGGGGCCGAGCAAAAAGCCGAAATCCTGATTGAGGAAAAGGTACCGGTGGTCAACTATACGCTGGGCAAGGGTGACCGGTTGATCAAAGCCGTGCACGAATACGGCGGCCGGACCGTGGCCACGGTCACCACCGAGGCCCATGCCCTGTCCGCTCAGAAAAGCGGGGTGGACGCGCTCATTGTCACCGGGCACGAGGCAGCGGCCCACGGGGGAGAGGTTACATCGCTGGTCCTGATCCCATGGATGGCGGACAAAATGAACGTTCCGGTGATCGCCGCAGGCGGGTTTGCCGACGGCAGGGGGCTGGCCGCGGCCCTGGCCTTGGGGGCGGACGGCATTGCCATGGGCACGCGGTTCATGAATACCAAAGAAAGCCCGGCCCATGAAAATATGAAAGTGATGACCAATGAAAACGCAGCCGCCGACACCCTCTATACGGACAAACTGGACGGCCTGCCCTGCCGGGCCGCGGTGTCGCCCGGCGCCACGGCGCTGATTCGCGACCGGCTGTATCTGCTCAAGGCGGTGGTCAATTCCCGGCATGCAGCAAGGGCTTATGGATTCCACTGGACAAAGGCCGCAGCCGGTATTCTCCTGGCCGGTTTCAGCAAGTCCCGGCAGCTGGCACGAATGGCCAATGCCTACAAGGCCATTACCCTGGCCATCGACGATGGGGACACGGACAGGGGGCTTTTTCTCATGGGCCAGGTGAGCGGTCTTGTGCAGGAAACCCTTTCCGTGGAAGCGGTGATGCAAAACGTCATTGCCGAAGCATACGCGGCGCAGGAGGCGCTGGCGGAAAAACTTGGAAGCAGGTGAACATTTTGCGTTCCTACGAAGAGCCTGGGAACGAGAGCTGTGAAACTTTTTGGGCCACAGACGCACACAGACCGACACAGACAAACGCCTTCAGGGAACTTGGTCTGTTTTTATATGGAAGCCTGAAGGCTTCCGCTACACAGGCTGAGGTATTTACAAAAATACGGGAAAATTTTCACAGCCGGTGTACGGGCGCCACAAGCTGCTTCGCTGGACTGGGGGGGGGAGTGACATATTGCGACACAGCCTCTGAGGACGAGAACGGGGGACGCGAGAAAAAGGCTTACCGCCCCCATTGTCTGTGCCCGTCTGTGTATGTCTGTGGCCAATTCACATTCCTGCGGTGCATAAAAAATCAGCAGGCAGCCGCTACCGCCGGATCCAATACCGGCCGTTCACGGTTTCGACGATGCGGGCGCGGTCGTTTTCAACCTTGACGATCTCGGTGACCGTGGAGGTTTCTTCGTGGGTGATGTCGGTTTCGTAACTGTAGCCGTTGATGGTGACCAGGTATTTCACCCGGAAATGCTGATAGCCTGAACGGCGAATGGACAGGTCCTCCATTATAAAGGAAACCTCGTTGAACATGGAAAAGCTGTTGCGCAGGTTGTCCTCCAGGTCCATCAGGGTGGTGCCGTCCCCGCTGCTGTGCCAGGCATCGTCCAGGCAGGCCATCACGCCGCCCAGGTCCCGATTGCTGTAACGCTCCGCAAAGGTTCTGTACAGATTTTCCACGGCGGCATATCGCTGATCTTCCTGATGCATCTGCCGCTCTTGGCCGTGGGGGGCAAACAAGCCCTCGATCTCTTGCATCAGCCCGCCCACCGTGTCGATGTCGGCGCTGTGCATGCGGGGGCGCATTCCGTCAAACCGGGATTCCGCAGCCTCGATTTTCAGGGCAATCGTGTTCACCTGTTCCTGGTAGGCATTGTCGTTGGAAATGCCCAGCCCTTCAAGCTCGCTCTTGATATCGCGCAGATTCTGAATCAACGGTCCGGCATCCGCATACCTGTCTTTGCCGCCCAGTTTTGCGATTTTTCCCGGCAGGGGGTCAAAAAGCGGTGCCACGTCCTGCACCAGGGCATGTTCGCTGCCCAGGCAGGCCAGTTCCCGTTCAAATTCCGCGCGATAGCGCCGCAGGGTGGCTTCCGCGTTTTTCTTTGCATCCGCATGAATCCGGTCGCGTTTCAGAAGCCGGTCCAGGTCTTCATTGAAATATTTCAGCATCTTTTTCAAATCCCGGGTTGTCTTTAATTGCCGATCGTTCAGGGTTTTCAATGCCCTGATGTCCGTAATCTGAAGCGCTCCCCGGGAAATACGGTCAAAGGTGGACAGAAGGCTTGAGCCGGTCCCCATTCTGATATCCTCGCCGGTTCGAAAATCGCGCCTGGCCGCCTCGGCTTCGGGCTTCAACGCAAGCAGGGAACTGTTGAGCCCCGGTGCATTCTGCGCTGCCACTGGGTTGCTCTGAATGACGGGCGGTGTGCCGACCGCCTCAATGGAGTCCCGGGTGCCGGTGAAGTCGCTTTCCAGCTGACGCAACTTATCCACATGGGGCTGAAGCGCCATCCTGATGGATTCCAGGGCTTCGCAGCAGCCTTGATCCGGATCAATCTGATTTTCCACCCAGGCTTCGCTCAAATCATAGAAATCCATGTACTGGTCTTTGCGCTTCTCCAGAATGCCCTGCCCTTGAAGACCGGCATACCAGCTTTTCAGTGCCCGTCCGGCCCGCGCATATTCCCGGCTCAAGGGAATCGCCGCTTTGGCATGCCGTATCCGGCCTTCAATGGCAGCCTCAGTCCGAATGACACATTCTCTGGCCATGGGTTTCAGCAACGGCTGAGACCTTTTAAACAGGTCGATCTGTTGGTCCAACTGATGCTGCTCAGACTGGGCCTTTTTCAATATGTCGGCCACGTCGTAGGCAAACCCCTTGATATATTTGTTTAATTTTCCAACAGCGTCAAATACGGTAAAGCCCGACGCCGACAGTCCCACTTCCTGGTTCGTTAACGGCTTCTTATTTAGTTTACGTATTTTCCGTATGATTACCGAATAGGCATTATCCAGAGAAATCAGCTCGCCCTGGATTTTCGCCAGGTCGGCCAGTTGCTCCGATTGTGCCAGAGATTGCTTGGCCTCGGCCGCCAGACCGGCTGCCGCCTTCAGGTCGGCGATATAGGCGCGGTTAATGGCCACATATCCGTCATGCAACTCCTTATTATTTTTAATAGCGGTCTTGTAAGGAACGCTCAACCCCGGACATCTTTCCATTTCCTTCACCGAGACCAGCTCCCAATCCTCCTTGTAAAGCTGTTTCCGGGCCGCATCCAGATCTTTTTTTGCCTGTTTCAGCGCCCCGTCAATGTCATTGATATCCTCCTGAACAGATTTGTTGACGGCTTCATAAAGTTCTTTCTGGCGTCTGGCGGCCGTCTTTATACGGGAGGCCACCTGCCGCTGAAGGCTGTGAAGCCTTATGACTTCTTTATAGATGTTTTCTTCTACAAACCCCTGTGCGGAGCCGGCGAACCGATCCCCGGCATCAGAGGGTTCGACGGAAACCGTCGGGGGAACATCCGGCTCAATAACCTCGGTTTTTTCCGTCTTCCGTGATTTTTCGTCCCGGCAACGGTCAAGTTCAGCCTTGAGGCGCTCCAGCCGGGCATCGGTCAGCTCCATCTGCCGCTCCGTTTCTTTTTCCGTATTGCGGAGCGTCAGAAAAAGCTGGTAAAGGGACCGGCAGGCGGCTTCGGCCTGAATGTTCATCAGCCGCATCTTGTTGGTGAACAGGGCCACATCCCCCGGCGCCAGTTCGTCCGTGTGCTTGCCATACTTGTTGAACCACGACGCCATGCCTTCCATGGACATATTGCTAAGCTGCACCAGCTTTTCCAGCTCCGGGGTCAGGGCTTTTGCCTTCGTGGAAATCAGGTGCATCTTTTTTTTGCGGTAGGCTTCGCCCACGAATGCCCTGCCGATGGGGTTGCCGCTGTCGCTCATGACCAGGCTGGCCCCCTTGGACGCAACCCATGACACAATATCGTCGGTGATGTTAATGCCGCTGAGCAGGGAATTGACATCCTGGGACAGGTCGATCCACCCCTTCATCAGGGTCTTGGTGACGTTCCTGTTCAGCTCCCGCCGCATCTTGATGCTGAATGCCGCCAGTTCCTTGTGGGTTTGCTTGACTATATTCTTTCGTTCCCGGGCAAACCGAAGCAGTTCCCGCAGTTCGGGCTTTTCTTTTTCCAGATCGTCGATCTGCTCCCAGGTATCCATGCAGGGGTCGGTATCTGCATCGGGAGCGGCTGCATGGAGCAGCGGGGTAAAGACAAGGCAGGATATGATGCCGATTATCAGGGGGGCAAGAATTGTTCTCATGGGCAGGTCTTCCTTTTCAGGCAAGGCTGAATGCTTTTTCTTACCACTACTCGTATACATAACAAATTCTTCCTTCATACTTTTCTTTGCTCGCCCAAAGAAAAGTATGCAAAAGAAAGGGCGCCCCGCAGCTTGGCCTTCGGCTACCCTCGCAGGAACGGTTTTTTCGGCGCGGGCAGAAACTCGCCTGTCCTTTGATGCGGATACGCTAAGCCTCGTATCATGTCAATCGTCATGTGTCACTAAAATCCTGGTGGAAGGCTAAAGCCTTCCGCTACATGTGCATTCTTATGCCGCCATCGGCAAGTGTAGCGGAAGCCTTCAGGCTTCCAGGTTCGAGGAGGCATAAATGACAATTCTCTGTTGACATGACACTCGTCTGCTCAAACAATCTGCCCGCGTCTTCCGAAAAAACCGCCCCTGCTCGGCTGCGCTGCAAGGGGCGGGGCACGTGTTGCTGTTCGGTCCTTCCGACTCACCGACCGGTTCCAGGGCAAACAAATACCAGCCGTTATCGACCATTGCCACAAACCGGTTGTCAGGGAAACACACGCGATCCGTCGGGATTGTAGCGATATTCCAGACGGGAACGGGTGGTGGGTCTCACCGGATCAATCTCCTGGTAGCTCAGCACCCGGCAGACCGCGTAGGTGTTATCCGGCAATTTGACCGCAAACGCACCGCCGATATTAAACTGCAGCAAGGGGCTAATATCGGCATACCCGGTTTCCGGCACGGTAATGTTGTTCAGGTTGGGCAGCACGCCCAGATCCTGCATAGCCACCCCGGTATTGCCACACACGATATTGATCTCGATGTAAATATCCCCTGCTCCCTGAGAGGTCAGGGTATCATTGACAAAATCAAACCCGTTATTGGTGTGGTCCCCGTCACCGTACTGGAAGGTAAAGGTGCCGCTGGTGCCCATCTCGCCACCCGTGTCGCCGCCGGCTTCTTCGGCCTCACGGATAACGTCGAAGCCGATGGTGGTGACGGCGCCGCCTTCACTTACCGTGATGAATTCACCGGTGTTCTGGGCAGAACGGGTGGTGCCGGTGGCCACATCCGTGGCATAGCTGAGTCCGAAGATCAGAGGGGTTTTCATGGCATACAGCATGGCGCCCTTTTTGCCGCGCACAAAGGTGAATTCGGTCATGCCCCGATCCGCGTAGGGCATGCCGTCGGCCATGGCAAACACGTTCCGGTTGAACTGAACGGCCGCATGGTACCGGTTGTTGTGAAACACGGCGCTGACAATGGTGAAATCGATACGGATATCATCCAGCGCGGCAAAATCCTTTCGCAGGGCCATTTCCAGGGTGGCGCTGTCCCCGCGGAAATCGTCGCTCACATATTGCATGAACTGCCGGTCGTTTTCATCTTCATAGGCGGTTTTCAGCTTTGACAGGGTCTGTTCCACCAGATCCATCATGCTTTCGGCGGTCACTGTCAGTTCAAAGGCCATATCCTCGGGTTCATTGCTTTTGCCGGTGGTGTCCATGGCCTTGACCGTCATTTCATAGGTCCGGCCGGTTTCCGCATCAAACCGGTATTCAAATGCCCCGTCTTTGGCCATTTCAGCGGTGTTCCATGTATCGCCGCCGTCGGTTGATACCGACACCTTGCCCACCGTGCCCCGGCCGGCGGACGCCTTTCCATGCACCCGGACCATGCCGTTTTCCAGGCTTTCTGTGGAAAGCATCACTTCGCCGTCGATATCATCAAAGGAAATACCGTTGACATAGAGATATTCCATTTCCACAACATCCTCGGCCTGGCCGAATATCCACCACTTGGCCTGGGCCTGGGTGGCGGTCAGGGCAAAAATCATCAGCACACTCAGCATTATTTTTCTCATCGCTATCACCTCAGAATGTGGCCCGCAGCCCCAGGATTACGCTGTTCTCCCGGAAATTATTCGTCTGCGTGGTATAATTATAATCATTGTACAGGGTTTTTATATAAAAAAGCGCATTGGCAAAAGATGCCAGATCGGGCACGCGCCAGTAAACGTTGAATGTGGCAAAATTCCGGTCCAGATCGTCCCCGCCGTCCCGGTTGGTGTCTTGCCGGCCGACCTTGAGCAGGGAGGTGATCCGGGCCCTGGGGATTTCCAGGCCCAGCCCCAGCGCGGTCTGGTAGAGCCGGTTGTCGTTGTTGCTCAACTCGTCATCCGTATCCGTGGTGCCGGCATGAAGCGAGGGCTTCAGGATCACCGCGTCCAGGGTAATCCGGCCCGAAAAGGTCGTATTGACGCTGACTTCTTCCTGGTCGCGCTGATCATCGCCGGTCTCATAAAGCGCATACCCCACGGTGGTGGTATTGTCGATCACCCCGTACCGGTCCCGGTACATGACATCAAAATAATGGTCCGTGGTATCGGCGGTATCTGTATTGATGTTGTTCAGTTTCCAGGTCAGGTCAAGCACCCCGTACCGGCGGTCCATCAGTTGCTTGAAACTGAACCCCAGGGACGGCCGGTAAGTATGGGTGGTGCCGCTCTTCTGATGGTCAAGGTTGTCGCGGAACCAGAGGAAGCCCATGATGGCGTGGGCTTTGCGGGAATACCGGTATCGCCAGTTGGCCTTGAACTTTTCCCGGTCCGGGGTGGCCGAGCCGCTGCGGGTGATATAATCAGTGCCCACCCGCTCGTATTCCAGACTGACCCGGCTGGGGTTCTGGTTGCCCACCGCCTTGAGCATGAACGCCCCGTCGGTTTTTTCCACCTGGGGGGCGGCGTCCGGCCCAGCGGCATTGTCCGAATAGGAGTATTCACTGGTAACAGTCAATCCCGCGATGGGTTTATAATTCAGGGCCGCTGTATACAGATCCACGTCGTAAAGCTCAAAATCGTCGAATATCGGGTCGCTGTCGCTGGACCGGACCCAGGAAAAATCCAGTTTCATTTCAGGCGTTATCCGCGCCCCATAGTTCAGCCCGTAGATCTCCCGCTCCAGGGCTTCTGTTTCCGATGCCCAGAAACTGTCCCACCGGGGATAGGCAATTCCGTAGATCACATCCACCCGGTGGTCCGCATCCCGGCCGCCGTATCCGTAGCTGACGCCCTTCAGGGAGGTGCCCAGGGAATACCGGGAAAAGGAGCCGAACACATCGCCGGCGGTCAGTTCGTGTTTCTCCGATGCCAGGTTTCCCTCGAGATTGACCAGGGAGACCTCCTTGGGGTCCTTTTTCTCGTTGTCCGTCATCTGAACGCCCAGGTTGAATCGGTACCGCAGGTCATCCGTGTTCCCGTGCGCGTGCATTCGAAGTAGATTGTAGGAATGAATGCCGTCATTGAGCACGGACCGGTCCTTTCCTGCTCCCTTGACGGACACGGATTCCACGTACACCTCGTCGCTGACCCGTATGGAACCCGTTCTTTCCTTTCCATACCCCACCTGTGCAGCCGCCATGCAGCAACACCCAATGATGACAATACGAACAAAAAACAATGGTCTGCTCATATTCCGTTCCTGTTATCCGTTATCCTGTCATACCCCCAGTCTCAAAAAGCCGTTTATTGATATCCACAAAATTCATGGAACGCAACACTTTTCGTGCTGTTCCAGCAACTTTCTTTTCGCCGGGTGGGGCGCAATCCCTTTATTAATGCGATTTTAGTTTGACCGGGCCAGCCAGATCAGCGAAGAGTAAGAATATACCAAAAGCCGGAACATCGCATTCTTCGCGAGCATCGTGGGGAACATATTGATAAAAAATCGATAAACGCCCGGAATGGAAAGCAATGGTATTGGGGGGAAGAATGCCGTTCCATAGGTGATGGGGTATATGTTATTTTATTCAAAACTGACAAAAAGGAGGGTTACGGATGCCGATTCCCGGAAAACTATTGACCACTGCCATGGCGGTGATGCCCCATACCGAGGTGGACCGGGCGCTGGAATATGCCCTGTCCCTGGACATCCCTTTCTGGCCGCAATTGCCGTTGCTCAGTTATTACGAGGACATGTACGTCCAGGCTGCGGAGCATTTTCCTGGCATTGTCCTGGATGTGGAAAACCGAAAGCTCTCGTTTTCCACGGATAAATTCATGGGCGAGCTGGACACGTATATGGCCGCCATGGATAATCCGGAAACCTTTGATGTGAGCCCTGACTATTCGGCGGTCTATCACCGGTTTCTCGAGCTGGATCTGCGTGACCGGCCCGCCATTCGGGGGCAGCTGGAAGGGCCTGTGAGTTTCGGTTTTAATGTGGTCAACGAAAACGACCGGCCCATTCTGTTTGACGACACGGTGCGACCGGTGATGTTTGAATTCATGGCCAAACGGATCAATGTCCAGCTTCAACGGCTGGGGCAAAAGAATGCCAATGCCTTCATGTTCGTGGACGAACCCGGATTACAGTTCCTGTTTTCCGCCATGTCGGGATACGGCGACATCCAGGCCAAGACCGACCTGGACGCGTTTTTCGCCATGATCGACCGGCCCCGGGGGATCCATCTCTGCGGCAACCCGGACTGGGATTTTCTGCTCGGCCTGGATATCGATATCCTGTCCATGGATGTTTACACCAACGGCGATATCCTGGCCGCTTCGGCCACGGGCATCAAGCGGTTTCTGGAACGCGGCGGGATTCTCTGCTGGGGAATCGTGCCCACCAACATGGAACCCTTTTCCGCCGAGACCATGGAGACCCTCATTGCCCGACTGGAAGATGTCTGGCAGCGGCTGATCAAAAAAGGCGTGGACCGGGACCGGATGCTGGCCCAGAGCCTGCTCTCGCCCGCCACCTGCTGCCTGGTAAACCCGGACATCGGCATCACCGTGGAAAAGGGATTTGGCGTCGTTAAGAAACTTTCGGAAACATTGCGGGAAAAATATCATCTCGACTGAACCAGGCCGGTCAGTTTTCCTTTCAGCCGGTCAACACCCACATACAGGGTCGGCACCCAGGCCAGCGTCAGAAATGTCGAGACCAGTAAACCGGCGATGGCCACCACCGCCAGCGGCGAAAGCCGTTCAAGGCCCACGGCGGACTGGGCCGCGATGGGCAGCATGCCGGCCGTGGTACTCAGGGCCGTCATCAAAATAGGCCTGGTCCGCCGAAAAATGGCCGTTTCAACGGCCTCTGCCAGCGGCGCTCCGTTTGCCCTAGCCTTTTCGATGAAGTCCACCAGTAAAATGGAATTGTTGACCACGATCCCCGCCAGCAGGACCATCCCCATGGCCGCCGGCATGCAGAAATGACGCTCCAGCAGAAGCATGCTCCAGGGCACGCCGATAAAGGCTATGGGGACGGCGCTCATGACGATCAGCGGCCGCAGATAAGAGGTAAAGGTAATCACCATCGAAAAATAAAGAAAAATCACGGCCAGGCCCATGGCCAGCCCCAGTTCGCCAAAGCTTTCATGCATCTGCCGGATTTCCCCCTCCTGAGAGATCCGGTAACCGGCGGGAAGCCGCATATCCGCCAGCACGGTTTTCACCTGGTCCTGCAGATGGGTGATGGCCGTTGTGGCCCGATAACCGCGGATATTAACCACAGGCAACAGGTCCTGGCGGGTGATCCGGGACTGACGAAAGACCTGCCGGACGTCGGCCACCTCGGCCAGCGGGACGGTCCCATATGGCCCGGCGATCTGAAGCGACTCAAGAACAGCGATGCTCGTCATGTCCGCCTGATTGAACCGTAAGCGGATGTTATATCCGTCCTGGCCGGCAATACTGTGGCGGGACACTGTCCGGCCGGTCGTGGCCGTTCTCAACATGGCGGAGACGTCACCGGGAGACAGTCCATGCCGGGCCAGCCGGGGCTCTTTCAGGGTGATGATGATTTCCTTTTTGGACCAGTCCCAGGAACGGCTGACCGTAGTCAGTCCGCGGACCGAATGAAGACGATGTTCCACTTCAGCGCCCAGCCGGGCCAGCAGGCGCGGATCCGGCCCGGAAATCATCACGTCAATGGGGGCCGCGATGGAGGACAGCGGGGTGGCGCCGTAATCATAAACGTTTACCTGTTTAAGGCCCGGCATTTTAAAAAATTTCTCCCGTAACCCGGCTTCGATTTCCCAAATGGAGGCCTCTCGTTCAAACCGGTTTTTAAAATGAACGGTGATAAGCCCTTGCTGAGCGGTCCGGTCCGCGCCGAAGCTGATGACATTGGCTTCTGCCCCCACCACCGTCGCCATGCGGACGAAACCCGGCTGGCTTTGAATGATGCGCTCCATGTCTTGCACCACCTGCTCGGTCTGTTCAATGGTGCTGTTGGGCCAGACTTCAAAATCGATCTTAACAATCCCCGTATCCATAGGCGGCATGAGATCCCGTCCGACCAGGGGTATCTGCCGCAGGCTGACCAGCAGAAGGCCCAGCAGCAATATCGGCAGAGCCCAGCCCCATTTCCCCGTGAACAGGCGAAAACAGTGAACATAAAACCGTTGCAGCGGCAACATCCAGAAGGCGGACAGCTTCTCAATCAACTGCTCCACGCGGTTGACCCCATGGCCGGTTTTCATCAGTCTGGGGGCCAGCAGGGGGATGACCGTCACCGAAACAAAATAAGATGACAAAAGTGACAGAGACAGCACCACCGCCAGCGGTCGAAGGATCTTCTGAGAGTAGCCGCCCACAAACATGATGGGAACCAGCACCGCCAAGGTGGTGGCCGTGCCCGCGAAGTCCGCCATAAAAATCTCCCGGGTGCCGTCCACCGACGCCTGAAACAGGGACTTATTCCCCGGGACGGCGTGGCGATCGATATTCTCAATGACCACAATGGCGTCATCCACCAGGAGCCCCACAGCCAGAATGATGGCGGTCATGGTAACGATATTCAGCTCGTATCCGATAAGCTTCATACCGGCAAAGGTCATGAAAAAGGTGAAGGGAATGGACACTGCGGCCAGCAAGGTGGTGCGTGTCCGGGCCAGGATCAGGAAAATAACGGCAACGGTGAGTATGACGGAATCCCGGAGAGCGGTGATCAGGTTGGATACCGACGTTTTGATGAGTTCGCCCTGGGTATCGGCGGTTTCAAAAACCAATTCAGGAAAGGCGGCCTGGATCTCCGGCAGGGCCTTTTCCAACGCCGACAGGGTTTCCGTGACCGCCCCCCCTTCACCGCGCAAAATATTCAGACCAATGGCTGGCCGGCCGTTACCCCGGAAAAAAGACCAGCGCTCTTCCACGGCGGTGTCGATGTCCGCAACGTCCCGGACATAGATCGCCCCCCCTTGTTCATCCCGACCAAGGACAATGTCCGCCAGATCATGGCGCCGGTCACGCTCTCCGCGTATGGTAATAACTTTCTCGTCAGTTCCTGAAAGCAGCATGCCACTGGGAATATTCCGATTCCGGACGGAAATCGCCGTCGCTACCTGTTCGGCGGAAAGGCCGTAACGGGCCAGGCGATCCCGGTTGATAACCATCCGGATTTCAGGCGTATAGCCGCCGAACACCTCCACATCGGCGATGCCCGGGACCCGCAACATCGCCTCCTGAATTTCATTATCGCAGAGCTGACGGACCTTGGACAATGTCAGCGGGGAATCTGGTGACGGGGAAACAGCCAGTGTCAGCACCGGTGCAGTAGCGTCGCTGACCCGAAAAATTCTCGGTGGCAGCAAATCGGACGGCAGGTCAGGCAAAATGCGGTTCAGCGCCGCATTCACGTCTGTTACTGCCGCGTCCAGGGATTTGGCATAATCAAACTCCACCCGAACAGCGGCGGTTTCATCCCGAATCGTCGCCTTGACACTGCGGAACTTATCTAAGGATGCCATTTCTTTTTCCACCTGTCGGGACACCTTGTCGGCCATGTCTTCGGCGGCGGCCCCTGGCCAAACAAGCAGTACCGAGACTTGAGGATAATTGCTGTCCGGGAACAGGTTCAGCGGCAGGGTATTAAACCCGATCAAGCCGAACGCCACGGCAAGAAGGATCAGGGCAATAACGGCCTGGGGCTTTTTCAGGTAGGCGGCCACCCAGTTCATGGAGCACCTCCGGAGACCGGCAGCACCTGGGTCCCGGGACCAAGCCCCATTAGCAGGGATTCCGGACCGGCCGCCAACGATGCTCCGGCCATCAGGGAACCGGCCACAGCGGCCGTTGATCCGGACCGCCCCAGCACGGTCACATCCACCGGAGAAACCGTCATATCATCTTCCAAAACAAACAGCACCGTCTTGTCATCGGTCTCCAGAATGCAGTCCTGGTCCACTAGCCACCCTTCGGGCTCGGCCACGGTCACATCCACGCCGACTATCCCGTAGCTGGGCAGGCCAAACGGGCGGGCCGGGGATTTGATTTCCGCCGTAGCCAGACTACCGGCCACAATGGCCGGGTGAACCCGGTCAATGACCGTTTCAATGGTCTGATCCGCGTGGGTCAGCCGAGCCGGTGCATCCTGCCCGATGACCGCCCCCGTTTCCTGGGGCACATGGACCAGTATTTTGTATCCCCGCGCCGGATCTTCCACCCGGAAAACCGGTGTGCCGGTTGTAACCAGATCACCGGCGTCCTTCATTCGTTGCGTTATGACCCCATCAAATAACGATTCCAGACGGGAAAAAGACAAGGACACCGCGGCCGCGGCCAGTTCCTGCTCCAATCGCCGGACCCGGCTTTCAGCCAGGCTGACCGCCAGTTCGGATTCGTCCAGCGCTTCCTGAGACACGGCCCGGTCCCGAATCAGCTCCCGACGGCGGTTGCGCATGGTCGACTTGATGGCCAGGTTCTCCCTCGCCCCGGCCAGGTCCGCGGCCAGGGCGCCTTTTCTGGCCGCGGACAACCGCATGTCGATCTCCGCCACAATCTCGCCTTTTTGCACCCGATCGCCCGTGTCCTTGTAAAGGGTCGTCAGGTAGCCAGTGGTCTGGGCCGACAGCACGGCTTCGGCTGCGGGCGTGATAGTCCCAAGATAGTGCTGGGTTACGGCCAGCTTACCCCACCGCGCGGATTTAACATAAACCGGGATAGAACGCGAAACGGGGGTAGGCTGATCGGCGAGTTGTGCTTTGCGTTGATGGATCAACAAAGCAGCGGATATAATCAGTACGGCAGCAATAATTACCGCCAACGTCCAGGATGAAATTTTTTTCATTTCCGAATTTGCCATATTTCCAGACGGTGCCCCTCAGGATCAAAGACGTAAAAAAAGAGCGCTTGCCACACATGCGGCTCAATATCGGTCGGCCTCAAGCCCGCTTGTTGTAAAAAAACATGTACAGCACGGATATCATCCACTTCCATGGCCAGGGTGATCCCTTTGCCCCGTGCGCTTTTCACGGAAGCGCGTTTTTCATCGGCAATACTTAAGCGGGCCGTGGATGTCAGGCCAAACTCCACAAACCATTCGGCTTCGAAAAGAACGGGCAATCGCAGATAGTCCCGGTAAAAGCGGACCGCCTGTCCCCAGTGCCGGCAGTAAAGAATGGTGTTGGCCGTCAGCAGATGGTTTTGCATGGGTTCAGCCACCTTGTCTTTATGTTGTGCCCCCCCGAATTAAAGCCAGAACTCCGGGTAACGACGGCGGGGGGCGATGTTGTTGACCAGCAGGGCCACGACCAGCATCACAGCAGCGCCCAGGCCGGCGGGCACAAGCACATACCAGAAACCAAGCGCATGAATTTTTTCGCTGCCGATGACGGCGATCAGGGCGGTGGCCCCGCCGGGCGGATGCAGGGTTTTGGTGGCGTGCATGGCCAGTATGGCCGTGGCCACGGCCGTGGCCGCCGCCAGGGCCAGGTCCGCCCCCAGCAGTTTGAAGACGGCCACGCCGATAACAGCGGAAATAATGTGCCCGCCCAGAAGATTTCTGGGCTGGGCCAGCGGACTTCTGATGGCACCGTAGATCAATACCGCCGAGGCCCCGAAAGACCCGATGATCATAACCAGGTCGGCCTCGGCCAGAACCCGGTCATGAATCATGGCTACGGTCGCGATACCGAGAAAAGATCCGATCCACGACCAAACCATCTCCGCAACGCTTACCCGGGGCGGGCTAGTGGTGACGCCTTTCATTTTTTTTAAATATGACATGTTTTCCCTTTTTATATCCCGTCAAAAAAAGAGTGCACCATATCCGCGCGGCTGACGATGCCGACCAGCCGCCCGCCTTCGTCCACCACCGGCACCCGGTTGATGCGCTTTTCGGCAAACAGTTGAGAAATATCGGCCAATGGACGGTCAGGATCAACGGCTACCGCCGGAGCGGACATAATATCGCCGGCGAACTTGCCCCGAATGGGAAGCGCCACGCATCCTTTGTTTTTCAGGCACTGGCTGATCACGCTCATGAACGAGCCCCCGGGCTCCGCCCCCATCTTCTCCAGAAAATCTTTTTCCGAAATCACCCCGACAACCGTCTTTTTATCGTCGATAACCGGAACGCCGGAAATATTGGCCGCTGCCATGCGCTCCGCCGTCTCAAGCAGGGGGGTGTCGCTGCGCACGGTAATCACCGACCGGGTCATGACATCCCGGGCCCGCCTGGACCGGGCAATCCGCTCCACGGCATGGTTGAAGGCAAAACGGTAGATTTCCATGAAATCCGCCGGCGTAATATCAATATAGCCCCGCATTTCCTTCATGGCGGCGATGATGTCCTCGTTGGCGAGGTCCAGCGGCGAGCCGCCCTGATCATCCTTGTTAAGCGTCATTGCAGTTCTCCTTTAAAGGGTTGGGGGTTAACCCTCCCCGGAAATATCCTTCCGCTCCGGCCGGATAAAAGACAGCCATGTGGCCCGCACCAAAAAGAAAAGCAGCAGTATCGCGCCGGCGGAAAAAATGATATCCGGCCCCATGCGTGCCCAGGACAGGGCGCGGATCACCGGACCCGAAGCGATTTCCGGGCTTCTGGCAAACCACAGGCCGTCTTTGACGGCGTAAAACAATTGATAGAACCCGGACGGAATCAGGCTGAACACGGCCATGGCGGCCAGCCCGCCGTTCAACCCCCAGAAGCTCCATTTCAGCAGCCGGTCCGACCAGGCCCGGCGGGTGAAAATATGACGCACGGAAAAAAGCATCAGGGAAATCGCCAGCATGCCGTAAACGCCGAACAGGGCGGTATGGGCGTGAATCGGGGTGGTGTTGATGCCCTGGGCATAGTAAAGTATGATGGGCGGGTTAATCAAAAAGCCGAAGATTCCCGCGCCCACCAGGTTCCAGAAGGCCACCGAGATGAAAAAATAGATGGGCCACTTGTAGGCATAATCGCGGCCCCCGGCCTCAACCACCCGGAGATTGTGGACCACCTCGAATCCCAGCAGGGTCAGGGGCACCACCTCCAGGGCGGAGAACACGGCCCCCAGCGCCATGATCGGCGTGGGGCTGCCGCTCCAGTACAGGTGGTGGAAGGTGCCGATGACGCCGCTTCCCAGGTACAGAAAAACAATGAAATAGACGGTGGTCAGGGCGAATTTCCGGCTGACCGCCCCGATATGGGCCAACAAAAAGGCCATGACCACGGTGGCGAATACCTCGAAAAAACCTTCCACCCAGAGATGAACCACCCACCAGCGCCAGTACTCGGCATTGGACAAGTGGCTGCCGCTGGAATACATCAGCCCGGCCATGTAGAAAAGCGGGATAGCCACCGCGCTGTAAAGCAGCATATGGGTCAGCCCGCCCCGGTCGTCTTCATCTTTTAAGGCCGGGGCAATGGAGCGCAGCACCAGCACCAGCCAGATCAGCATGCCCGCGATGAGCAAGATCTGCCATATCCGGCCCAGTTCGATATATTCATAGCCCTGATGGCCGAAATAAAAGCTCAGGTTTTCAAGAAAACCCCCGATCGACAGCCAGGCCCCGGCCATGGATCCCAGCACCACCAGCACCACCGCGCCGAATAGAGACAGCACCCAGAAACGCTGCCCTTTGGGCTCCCGTCCCACAAACGGTCCGATAAACAGGCCGGCCGCCAGAAAGCAGGTAGCGATAAAAAACACGGCCAGTTGCAGGTGCCAGGTCCGGGTCACCGCGTAAGGCAGCAGGTGGCCGATGGGAATGCCGTAAAAGCGCGTGCCTTCCACCGTGTAATGGGCGGTCAACGCTCCCAGGCCGATCTGCATGATAAACAGCAGTATGGCCACCAAAAAATCGGGAAAAATAATATTTTTGCCCGGCGATAATGTCCTCGCCGGTAAAGATGACCTCTCCGGAGCGGCTGACCACTTTTTCCGGAATCGGCGGCTTTTCCCTGTTAATGATATAACCGCCCAGGATCAGCACCCCGAAAGTCAGCGCCAGCACAAACAGAAATACGGCCCGTAATCTTGGATTCTTCATTTTTCCCTCCCTCCCTTGCTGGTAAAGGTTTCTGTCCGGTATCAACTTGGGTAGGTTTGCCCCAGACGACGTAAAAGCTGGTGAAATTCCTCGTGTTTGCCTACGCCGATACGTTCTTCTTCCAGCCTTTCAAATGCCTCCGACAGCTCGACTTGTTTATCCGGTGGCAGCATGTCTGCCGCTATGGGAAAAAGCACGCCCTCCTCCTTTTCAATGTGCCGGGTGAGCAGGGCAACGTAATCCAGGGCGGTCTTTTCGATTTTTTTGCCGGCCGCCTTATCCCCGGACATGAATTTTTTCGCCGCTTCTCTGAGTTCGGCAACAAGCTGGCGGCCCTGTTCATGTTCGCGCAGCAAAACCCCGATGGGGTCTTGATCTGGCGGCACTCCGGCTGCCTCCAGGGCGGGAAACAAAAAGTCCTCCTCTTTGCCGTGATGGCAGCGGTCCACAAAAACGGTCAAAAATTCAAGGATGGCATCCAGGTCTCCGGATTTAATTTCACGGCCATGGGCGCATTCAGCACTCACGGCCTCAACAATCCGGAGCATGGTTTCCACGCCCCGATGTTCATTTTTCAGGTCTGCAATCGGATCCATTGCGTTCTGCCTTTTTTAAAGATTTCGGTCGGATTCCGAGTGAGACTATCCCCGGAGTACCGGAATACTGTAGTTTATGGGTAAAACCCAGCAACACAGGCGATCCCCTTAGCCGTATCTTTCAACGGTCCCGCCCGGACCGTATCGGCCGGGCGGGAGAGCGTCGCTATTTCCCTTCCATCATGGCCGCTACATCCGCCTCAACAGTGCCGATGGGCTTGATGTTGAACTTGTCCACCAGCACTCCGGCTACGGTGGGCGAGAGGAATCCCGGCAGGGTCGGGCCCAGGCGGATACCCTGCACGCCCAGGTGCAGCAGGGCCAGCAGCACGGCCACGGCCTTCTGCTCGTACCAGGCAATGTCATAGGAGATGGGCAATTCATTGATGTCGTTCAGCCCGAAGGCTTCCTTGAGCTTCAGGGCGATGACCACCAGGGAATAGCTGTCATTGCACTGGCCCGCGTCCAGCACCCGGGGGATGCCGCCAATGTCGCCCAGGTTCAGCTTATTGTAGCGATACTTGGCGCAACCGGCCGTGAGGATCACCGTATCCTGGGGCAGGTTTTCCGCCACCTCGGTAAAATAATTCCGGCCTTTTTGGCGACCGTCGCAACCGGCCATGACCACAAACCGCTTGATGGCCCCGGACTTTACCGCCTCAACTACCTTGTCGGCCAGGGCCAGGACCTGGTTATGGGCGAATCCGGCCACAATCTTCCCGGATTCGATGGGCTCCGGTGGCTGGCATTTTTTCGCCGCTTCGATCACCGGCGTAAAATCCTTGGTCCCGCCTTCCGGCCGGTCCTCGATATGGGCGGCGGCGGGATAATTGACCACGCCTGTGGTAAACAGCCGGTCCAGATAGGTATTGTCCTTTTTTATTGGAATCAGGCAATTGGTGGTCAGCACAACGGGGCCATTAAAGGACTCGAATTCCTTGGTCTGATGCCACCATGACCCGCCGTAATTGCCCACGAAATGGCTAAATTTTTTAAAGGCCGGATAGCAGTTGGCCGGCAGCATTTCACCATGGGTGTAGACATCCACTCCCGTGCCCTCGGTCTGTTTGAGCAACTCTTCCATATCTTTAAGGTCATGGCCGGAAATGAGAATGCCGGGGTTGGTGCCCACGCCGATATTTATATCGCTTATCTCCGGGCTGCCGTAGGCTTCGGTATTGGCCTTGTCCAGCAGGGCCATGGTGTTGACGGCGGTTTCACCGGCCTTCATGACCATGCCGACCATTTCATCCACGGAAAGCTCCTTTGTGGTAGAGGCCAGCGCTTCCATGAGAAAACCGTAAATGCCGTCATCTTCGTGACCCAGAACCGCGGCATGCTCGGCATAGGCGGCAATCCCCTTGCACCCGATAGTCAGCAGCTCGCGAAGAGAGCGCACATCCTCGTTTTCACAGGCGGTGATGCGCAATTCATCAGACAGGGCCTTTTCTTTAATCGCCTTATCGTCGTTTGCATCCCAGGTGGCACAGTCCGGCAAATCACTGCCAACGGCGCCGGCTTTTTCCCGCAGCCCATTGCGCACCGCGATCCCCTCTTTAATGCGGCCAATAATTATTTCATCTTTCCAGGCCACATTGGTAATGGTGGTAAAAAGGGCCTTGCACACAAACCGGGCCGCCGGCTTGTCCACCCCATTCAACTTTTCGCTGTACACTGCAATACCCTTGCACACGTAAATGAGCAGGTCCTGAAGATCCGCTGTCTCTTCGGGTTTGCCGCATACGCCCTTGACGGTGCAGCCCTGATTCTTTGCTGTTTCCTGGCATTGAAAACAAAACATGGTAGCCTCCTTTTTTATTGTTGTCGTTTAAAAACATTTTATCTGACTAGTTGAATCTAACGGAAAGGGGATGGAGATTCCTTGATTTAAATCAAATGTAAAACATTTTTCCGCTTTTTGCTACTCGGGCGGGAAATAATTTGATATTTAAACAGATGAACCGGTTATTATCTGGTTACCAGAAATACCAGCTCCCGGTGGTAATCACGTAAAGGCCAAGCCCCAGATTAGTAACAACATGGGCGATGACGCATCCCCGAATGCTTTTCTGCCGAATCACCAGAAATCCGTAGACAACGCCGGCAAAGATACCCTGAATCCACCGGTTGTGTTCCAGACCGAAAAGGACCACCACGGCTAGAAAAGAAAACCAGGTAAAGGCACCCAGCGACACCTTCTGAAAATCAGGATTCACCAGATAACGCTGCAGAAAGGAACGCCAAAAGAGCTCCTCCATAATGGGAACCACCAGTGCCGCACCCAGAAGACGGACACCGATGACAGCCGGGACTGCCAACGGCGGGTATCCGAAGGCATAAGGATTGAAACCGGTTGCTGTCCCGAGTTGCGGCAGAATCGTTTCCGGCAGGATCCACACCGGCAGCACCGCCAGTCCCGCCGCCGTGGCAACGATATATTCTGTCCATGACAGGCCCGGCAAGAAATCCGCTGCATAACGACGGCGCCAGGCCCACATTACGCCCCCCACCAAAAGGGTTTTTGCAATATACAACAGATGCGCCAGACCCGGAAACCAAGTGACGGGGACGGTCAACCCGAGAAATAGAACAAACGGCACCACATATGGTGCCCACGACCGCCTTAACAGCGACAGCCCTTCTTCTTCATGGAGCGTCTCGGGGGGCTTTCGTGGCACTGGCATTCATTTTCCTGTCAATAAAGTATCCAAGAAGTTTTAATAATCTAAGCGGACGCTTTCATCTATGTTATAAACCACTTCGTTAAGTTAATGACATTGATTAATTACAGGCTGTTAAGGAACGTATCAATTGTTCTAAGCAGAACTTTTTACTCAGAAGGCGGCAGGGCTTCGATTTTTGATGCGGCGTTGCAGCTTAAGGCTTGGCTTGATCCCGTTGTTTTTGGGGTTCTTGAGCCCCGGCAGCTCATCTGTAGATACATCAAGGACCTTTGCAAAATTGATGATGACCTCATGATATGGCCGCAATTTATCACGTTCATAATCAGAAATCAGCACCTGAATCATGCCCATCTTCCCGGCCAGCTCAATCTGGGTATACCCTTTGGCCTTTCTCAGCCTTGCCAGCCGTTGCCCGAAAGTCTCATCGCCGATCATCACCGGTGGTTTTTTGATTTTATTTTTCTATCTTATCTCCCGCAAAAAATCAAGACCCGTCTACGTGCAAGGCACTTCGACGCGGCCTACGGAGGGAATTGATATCCCATGACATCCACGTTAGAGACCATTAATGAGGTCAGGCCTGCTCTTGGCTCTTGGGTGATGGGGTCGTCAGTCTATGTTTGGCTCTCTAAAAATAATTCTTTTTTTGTTCTTATTTTTTGAAGATTGTCTTTCATTGATGGTCTCGTAAAAAGTCGAATTTGGGACGGCAAAGTAAAAAGTTCAAGATACGGCGCAGCCCTATCACTCCCGAGGAATGAGGCGTACTTGGCGTACGCCGCAGTGACGAGGGGTGCAGCGCAACGCAGATATTGGACTTTTTACGAAGCCGTCTTTCATTGAGTAAGTGCAGATGACGTTCCATCAGGACAACGCAGCGACAAGCCCATGGCCCAGGTCAAATGCCTTGTGGTTGATGTCGCGAAAGTCGGGAGGGATTCGGGTGTCCAGGACCTTTTTGACGGAAGCTTCGGCGACCACCCGGGTGAGAGCGATGACGGCGCCGAGCATGCAAATATTCAGAACAACGGGGTTGCCGGCCTGTTCGGCGGCGGTCTGGTAGAGGGGGAGCTCCACCTGGCGGGCATCCACCTTTTTCATGGTAACGACACGTTTCTGGTCGGTGACCAGGAGACCGCCGGGCCGGATAGCGGTGTAAAACTTGTTGTAGGCTTCCTGGGTGAGGCAGACCACCATGTTGGCATTGTTCACCCGGGGAAAGTTGATGGGCGCTTCGGAGATGATCACCTCGGACCGGGCGGCGCCGCCTCTTGCTTCCGGGCCGTAGGACTGGGCCTGAATGGCATTGATGCCCTCGTGAATGGCCGCGGCCTCGCCGAGAATCACCGCCGCCGTAATGACCCCCTGGCCGCCGGCACCGGAAAATATGAATCGGGTTCGTGACATGGGTGTTTTCCTTAACGCCCCTTTTTTGCTTTTATCGCTTTGAAATTGGAAATTAGAAATTTGATACAGCTACCGCTTTCCCCAATTTCAAATATCCAATTTCTAATTTCAAACATCCCTCTTCAGTATATCTGCCTTCATCTCAATCCCTACGCAATCGTGATTACCTGCCTCCCGCCCGCTCAATCACCTTATCGTACTCGCTGCAATATTCCGGCGCCTCCCGCTCCACAAAAACCCCCCTTGGTATCTTTCCGTCTTCCGGTTCTTCGCCTTCGGTTATTGACGCCACCGGCACGGTATTGGACTTGTAGAATTCCATCATCTCCACGGCATCGCCGGCCTTGTTTCGGCGTCCGAAGTTGGTGGGACACTGGGACAGCACCTCCACCACGGAAAACCCCTTGTGGGCAATGGCCCGGGCAAGGAGCTTTGTCATCTGGTGAACGTGATAGGTGGTGGTCCGGGCCACGAAGGTGGCGCCCGATGCCCGCGAAACCTCAACCACGTCGAAATCATGATCAATATTGGCATACGGCGCGGTGGTCGCCTTTGTGCCGTACCCCGAAAGCGGGGAGAACTGGCCGCCGGTCATGCCGTAGATGCGGTTATTCATGACAATGGCGGTGATGTCGATATTTCTGCGGCACGCGTGAATAAAGTGGTTGCCGCCAATGGCCAGGGCGTCGCCGTCACCCATGGGCACGATCAGGGAAAGCTCGGGCCGGCTCATTTTCACGCCCGTGGCAAAGGCCAGGGCCCGGCCGTGAAGGGTGTGCAGGGAGTGCACATCCACATACCCGGTGATGCGGGCCGAACACCCGATGCCCGACACCATGACGGTGTCGCTCTTTTCCAGGCCCAGCTGCTCGATTGCCCGCAGCAGGCTGTTGAGCACGATGCCGTGGCCGCACCCCGGACACCAGATATGCGGGAAAAACCGCTGCCGGATATAGTCTGTTACCGCCATGGTTGCCTGCCAATCAAGGTTTTGACCAATTTTCTATAGCCAACCCTTCAATTCGTTGAAAATGCTTTTCGTTGTTGGTGACCAGAATAAAATTATTGGATAATGCGACAGCTGCTAAAATAAGATCAAAATCATCAAGCGGTGTGCCGTTTTTTTCGAGCCCTGCCTTTAAAAGCCCGAATATTTCAACCACGCCCTGATCCACAGGGATTACCGTAAAAGCGTTTTCTATGGCTTTCACTTTTGCAAGATTACTTTCAACCTTCTGAGACTTATAGGCCCCATAGTATAGTTCCATCAAGGTTACGGTGCCGATCACAATGGGATCATTCAAGTGATTCCGCAACTGCTCGTTGACCGATTCATGGCCTTTGAGACTATAGATTATTATATTTGTATCAATCAGATACACTAAAATCCCTCGGACAATTTTTTCGAATTGACCCGGCTTGCTTTGATCTCACGGATAATTTCTTCAGCATCTCTGGTGTCTGACCAGGAACCACTTAACGACAAAAGAACCTGCGCCGGCGTTCGGGTTTTTTTGATGGATTTTTCTCTGGCAAGATAGCCCTTTAATACATACAGGACCTGCTGGCTGACAGAGCGATTTTCTGAGTCCGCCAGGGCTTTTATTTGTTGATAAAACTCATCCTGTATGCCTTTTATCTGTAAATTTGCCATTTTGTTCCCCTCGAGTTAGCCATGTTGCAGTTTTCATGAAATTATAATATTTATTCATGAAAACTGCAAGAAAAACCATCTGCAGCTTATCTTACGCAGCCTTTTTACCAGCACATCACACCCCTCTGCCCTGAATCACCCGAAGCATGTTCCGGATGTCCGTGGGGGTGATGAAGATACCGTCCACCCGGTTGACCAGGTAAACGCGCTCAGGATGGTCCACCGCCTCCCGGACCTCCTTGATGATCTGCCCCAGGTTCATCTCCACCACGGCGATGTAATCCGCGTTGGCGCACTTTTCTTTTATAATATTGTGGGGAAAGGGCCACAATGTCTGAAGTTCCAGCAGGCCGTACCGTTCGCCCCGGTTTCTGCGGTTCTCCACAAGGTGAAGGGCAGACCGGGCCGGCGAACCATAGGCAATCAGGATAATATTGGCGTCGTCCAGGTAGTGTTCCTTATACCGCGCCATTTCATGGACGTTGTTGTTGATCTTGTCCGCCAGGTGGCGGAGCAGACCGTGCACCACGCCGGGGTCGCCCGAGGGAAAACCCCACATATCATGAAACAGGCCGGTTACGTTATACCGGTGGACCCCGCCGAAATCGGACATGGGCAGTCGTCCGTCCTCCCTGGGCAGGTAGGGATGATAATCCACGCCCTGCTTGACCGAGGTGTGCAGCCGCCCGGTAACGTTCAGCTCGCCCGGCTCGGGAATCACCACCTTTTCCCGGGTGTGGCCGGTGACCTCGTCCAGCAGGAGAATCACGGGCGTGCGATAGGTTTCGGCGATGTTAAACGCCTCCACGGTGACGGCAAACACATCCTGGTTGGAGGCGGCGGTCATGGCTACGATGGCGTGGTCCCCGTGGGTGCCCCAACGGGCCTGGTTCACGTCGCCCTGCATGGCATGGGTGGGCAGCCCGGTGGACGGGCCGCCCCGCTGCACATCCACGATCACGCAGGGAATCTCGGTCATAATCGCATACCCCAGAGCCTCCTGCATCAGGGAAAACCCCGGCCCGCTGGTGGCGGTCATGACCTTGTGGCCGGTAAGGGAGGCGCCCACAGCCGCGCACAGGGAAGCGATCTCGTCTTCCATCTGCAGGAACCTGCCGCCGATGGTGGGCAGGGTTTTTGCCATGTATTCGGCGATCTCGGTGGAGGGGGTGATGGGATAACCCGCGAAAAAATCCAGCCCCGCGTAAATCGCGGCTTCGGCACAGGCCTCGTTGCCCTGAATGAATTTCGGGGTGCCGTTCATGCTTCCTCCACCTCTGTTGTCTGCACCTCGATGGCAAGGTCCGGGCACATGTATTCACACTGTTTGCAGGCAATGCAATTGCCGGGGGATTGGGCAAACGCCTTGAAGCCGTCGTCCAGGGCCAGGACCTCCCTGGGGCAGAAATGGACGCAGATGCCGCATCCCTTGCACCAGTCCCGGTTGATCACGTGGACCTTGAGTTTTGGTTTTTTTGCCATCCGATATCCGGTTTTAACCACGGAACACACGGAAACACACGGAAATATAAGAACATGTACCTCCTTTCCGTGCTTTTCCGTGTCTTCCGTGGTTTTCATCAAATAAAACGATTCATCACCTCTTCGATTACGGCATCGGCATTTTCCGGGGTGATGTTCATCTGGGTGCAGATTTCCTTTATCTTTTCCGTGCGGCCGGGATCGGCCATGTCGTCCAGCCGGGAGAAGTATCCCAACCGGCGGCCCACCTGGTACAGCATCTGGTCATGGGCCGGCATCTCAAGAAACCGGCGAACCGGCTGCATCATCTTTTCCTTGTCCTGCGGCAAATCGCCTTCCACCTCTTCAAACAGGTTCAGAATATGATCGCTCACGATGCGGGCATGAATGCCGTCCAGGGATTCCAGAAACAACAGGATTTCTTCGGCCATCATCAAATCGGTGCATTTTTTGAACCGGCCGGCTGTATAATCCTCATACAGCGGCACCGACGACGGAATGGCCAGGGTGCGCAGCCGGATGAAATCCGGATCGATCTGGTTCAATGCGTCAGCCGTTTCCGTGGCATGTTCTTTGGACAGGTCCTGGCCGCCGAGCCCGGGCATGACGTACTCGGACAATTCAAATCCCGCCTGTTTCGCCTTTTGACCGGCCTTGATGTGATCGGCCTTGGTGGACCCCTTTTTCACCATTTCAAGCACCTTGTCGGAACCGGACTCCATGCCGATGTGGATCCGGTTGAGCCCGGCCTGGCGGATTTCCTCGAGCTTTTCCTGCTTGATCCGGCTGACCGTATGGGACCGTGCATAGGAAGTAATGCGCCGGGCCTGGGGGAACCGGGCTTTCAGGTGCTTCAGAATATCGATAAGCTCGTCCGGCTTGATGATCAGGGTGTTGGCGTCCTGAAGAAACACGGAGCGCATGCCCGCGCTGTACCAGTGCAGGGCGGCCTGAAGCGCCTGTTGTTCGCCGGGGCCAGCACTCTTCGTGTCAGCGGACCGGGAGATATTGTAAACCGCATCCCGCGAGACAGAGCCGGCATCGTCGGCCGCCTCCTGGATCATGGTCACATACTTGTGAACCGTGTCGATGTCCCTTTTCACATGCTCTGGATCCCGCAGAGAAAATTTCGAGCCCTTATATACCGGGCAGAACCCGCACCGGTTCCAGGGGCAGTTGCGTGATATCCGGATCAGCAGACTGTGCGCCTCACTGGGCGGCCGGATGGGGCCCTGCTCAAAGCCATGGTAAACATCTTTGGTTTTTTTCTTTTTATCCATAACAATACCAGTATACCAGATTTACCGACTGCCGAAAACAGATGGCTGCGAAATAACGCAATCCACCATCAAGGACAACTATTTCAAAAATCCTTAGCAGATAATGGACTCCCAAGGAACTTGGTTGGTCTTTGTGACCGTTGTCGTAATCGGCAAAGGCATGACCGGTAAAGTTCTGGTTAAGATTCCGGATATTGTATTTGCTGGAGCGCCCGGGGAATGTTCTCGATCATGCCCATGACCTGGGTGGCGGGGGTGGGGGCGGTAAGGCTGCCGGCCAGGCGGTTGGCCCGGGTAAGTCCTTTTTAGTAAAATATTGTCCAACTGTTATGGTGTTTCCATGTCCATGGCTGCTGAAACGCGGGTTTTGTCCATGGTCGCAAGTGTTCTTGTATTATCCTGCCGCCGGGTAAACCCCATTTCATCAAGATATTCCAGTATCGGTATGGCGTGGGTTCGACCATAACCGAATATTTTGTGGCAGTCTGTAATGACAAACCGGCCATAAGTATAAATGTGCGTTTGCAGACGTTCTTTAATGGTTGCCATTGCATTGGCAGAGAGATATCGACCGCCCGGCAGCGCTATCAGTTCACCCCGTTCCGCCAGGTAGCCCAGGAGTTTTTCCACGATCGGCTTTTTATAGATACCGCGGTTCACTTTGCAGAAAAAGCCGGCACTGAAGGAGGCCAGGTCGTTCTGATCGGCAAAATGCCGAAGCACGGAAACAGCTTTCTGTTGCTCCGGTGAGAGATGTAGTTTTTCTCCGGGAATTTCATATTGCCCATTGGATGCTGTGAGCCGGCCTTTTTGGCAAAGACGCTGTAAAATCGTTTCAAGAATCGCCGCATCCACATGAATGCGGACATTATCAGCTATTTCCTTGAGTTGAAACCTGCTTTTCATGCCCGTTCCGGCGGTCAGATTTTTGCAGGCCGCCATTACTGCTTCGACCAGGCAATCATAATGATCTTTTTTCAGCGCCCCCGCCCCTGCGACCCAAACCAAATCGCCTCCGGACAGCCGCTGGTCAATTTCCGCTGTTATTGACGGATGGGAGAAGATCGTTCTTGCGGCCAGTTCAGATGCCTCCACGGGCTGAAAGGGATATTGTTCAAGCACGGCATCCAGGTATTGCGGCAGGTCATTTTCACGCATGGCGGCCAGGCATGGAATGATTCGCCCGGCCTTTGCCGGCCGGTATTTTTCTGCGGGCAGCTCCAGAACCCGGCCGCCGCCGATAAGCCGGTTCTCATTCAGGGGAGACACCACAAACCGGTCACCTGGAAGACACGCCAGAGGGTCTATCAGCCGAAACTGGACCAGGCCGGCTTGGCCCGGGGTCAGCTGTTTTCCTTCTATCATAACCGCCATTGCGGACACTGAGGCCGTGCCGATGAACAGGCGGACCCGGGTCCGGTTGCCGAGCGACTTGCGGCCATCGGCCGTCATGCGGAGTTCTGCCATGCGGAGTTCTGCGTTGATAAACCGGCAGGCTGTCATGGTATCGGGAGCGGCCAGAGCCATGCCCCGCTGTATTTGTGATAAGGATATTTTGGGAAGATTGATGCCGACTCGCTGGCCCGTGAGGCCGGTTTCGATTTCCCTGCCATGGGTTTCCAGGAACCGGGCCCGCGCCATTATACCGGCAGGCAGAATTTCAACCGGATCGTTTCTGGTGATGGCACCGGACTGGACCGTGCCGCTGACCACGGTGCCGACCCCCTTGATGGAGCGGGTCTGGTCAATCCAGTATCGGAACGGCGCCTTGTCGTCTTTTACGCACAATTGCTGAAGATCACGGTCGATCTGCGTTCTTATGGCGTTGATGCCGGCATTGTCAATTGCGGAAAAGGGCATCACCGGGTGCCTGGCAAAACCCGTGTATTTCACCATATCTTCGATTTCCAGTTCCGCCAGTTCCGCCAGTTCGGGCTCCACCAGGTCGGTTTTACTTAATATTACAAGCACTTTTCGAATATTGAAAAAGCTTAGGATATCAAGATGCTCCCGTGTCTGCGGCATCACGCCTTCGTCCGCCGCAACCACCAACACGGCCATATCAATACCGGCCAGTCCCCGGATGGCATTTTTTATGTAGTCGGCATGGCCCGGAATGTCCACAAGGGCCGCCGGGGTGCCGGAAGGCAGGTAAAGGGGGGCAACACCGGCAACAATGGACCGGTTCGTTTCTTTTTCCCGGGGCATACGGTTTGTATCCACTCCTGTGAGCGCTTTGGTAAGAGCGGTCTTGCCGTGGTCCACATGCCCTGCGATACCGATGGTATAAGCAAAATGATTCATTATTGTTTGACCGCTGTCTTTACTGGAAGGGGCAAGGGGAATCGAACCTCCTCCTTGCTTTTCAGGCAAGGCCAACGGTTTTGAAGACCGCGGGGCGCCCAGCACCATTGCCCCTTTAATCCGGTTTAGCCACAATCCAAGGTTTAAAATAGATATATTTTCATAGACAAAAACAATACGTCAAATAGATAATATTAATGAATAAAGGAAAAGGCTTTTATAAAATCTATTTTTAAACAAAGGAAGAACAGTCGGCGCCTTCCCACGCAGGAGCGTGGGAAGGCGCTGTTAAGGGCTTCAGGGACGTGGGGACAGGGATGGTTGATTGCTCAGGGAGAGATAGCGGTATCGGCAGGGGGTAAAATGCGCCATTCCACCGCGTCGGTTTCTCTGGTCACCACCGCGGCGATATGGCCATCAGAAAAGGTCTGGTCGACCAGCAGTTCAGTATCCGACAGGACGGCGGCCATGCGGGTGTCGCTGATGACCCGGGAAATGCGGCATTGATAAAGCTTCCCAATGCCGGCGCCATTGGCCTTGAGCACGGCTTCCTTGGCGGTCCAGGCACGGTAAAAAGTGGTGAGGCGGTCGGCATTAAACAGGCGGGCCTCTTCGGGCGTGAGGATTTTTTTAAACAAGCTGCCGGCGGGACGGGCGGCGCATTTTTCCACATCAATACCGGTCCGGTAAGGGGCCAGTACCGCTGCCACATAACCGGGTTTGTGGGAGACGGACCACCACGTGTCCTGAAAGGGAAGGGGCGCGCCATGATCGTCCTTCTCCAGGGCTGCCGAATCAAAACCTGACGGCAGGCCGCGGGTGAGGCCGGCACAGCGGTCCAGGCATTGCCGGGCATACCGGCTCAGCCAGGGCTGGCGGCGGGAAAGCGGCAGGTCCGTCAGGCCCGGTGGAACCGCCAGTATGACCGGATAAAGGGTTATCATAACATACCCGGATGAATTGGCTCAGCTGTCTTCAATGTCGATAATCATCCGCAGATCGGCCACGGTGACGCCTTTTCCCTTTTCATGGACCAGCAGGGGGTTGATGTCCAGCTCCACGATGGACGGGTTGTCCATGACCATATCCGAAAGGCTGACCAGCATCCTGTGAATCGCCTCCAGGTCGCTCACCGGCTTGCCACGAAACCCGTTGAGCATGGGAAATGACCGGATATCCTTTACCATCCGCAAGGCATTGTTCCGGCCGATGGGGGCCAGGCGGAAAACAACGTCCTTGAAAAGCTCCACGAAAATACCGCCCAGGCCGAACATGATCAAATGGCCGAACCCGGGATACCGGTTCACGCCCATGATAACCTCTTCGCCCTTTGGCGCCATTTTCTGGACCAGAACACCGGTAATCTCCGCCTTGGGGTCATATTTGCCGGCATTGTCCACGATCTCCGTAAACGCCGCCTTGACCTCGGCCTCGGTGGTCAGGTTTATCCGCACGCCGCCGGCATCGGATTTGTGAATAATCTGGGGGGAGACGATTTTCATGACCACTGGCAGACCGATCTTTTTGGCGATATCCACGGCCTGGGTCTGGTTTTCCGCCAGCTCCGTGGGCAGCACATTGAACCCGTAGCACTTTAAAAACTCGTTTCCTTCCAGTTCGCCGATATAGGTCTGGCCCCTGTCGCGGCATGCCTGAATAATTTCCAGGGCCCGCTTCTTGTCGTGGGAAAGCTTGAACTGGGCCAGGTGCTGACGGTGGACCCACTGGGAAGACCGGTACAGCGCGCCCAGGGCACGGGCCGCGTTTTCCGGGAACCGGTACACGGGAATCCGCTGCTTCCGAAGGTATTCCACCCCTTCGGACACATCGATGACGCCCATAAAAGAGCAGACAACGGGTTTCGGGGTTTTTTTGGCAAGGCGGACGATTTCCTTAGCGGTCTTGATGGCGTTGGTCATAGACTGGGGGGTGAGAATCACCAGGGCGCCGTCCGTGTTTTCATCCTTGATCACCGCGTTCAGGGCATGGCGATACCGGTCCGGGTCTGCATCGCCGATCACGTCGATTGGATTGTGAATGTTGGCCGTGGGCGGCAGGTGTCTGGCAAGGGCCGCGGTGGTTTCGCTGGTGAAACGGGCCAGTTCCAGGCCGCTGACTTCCGTCATGTCCGTGGCCACTATGCCCGGCCCCCCGGCGTTGGTGACGATAGCAATGCGTTTGCCCGCGGGAAATTTCTTGACGGCAAAAGCCCCGGCGTAATCAAAAAGCTCGCCCACCGACTCCACGCGGATCATGCCCGATTCCTCGAAGATGGCATTGTAAACGCCTTCGGAACCGGCGATGGAACCGGTATGGGAGGATGCGGCGGCCGCGCCGGCGCCGGTGCGGCCCGACGTGATGGCCAGAATGGGCGTGGGGTTTTTG
>JAXHVL010000074.1:0-26850 GCA_034189225.1 Thermodesulfobacteriota bacterium | reverse complement strand
AGTTAAATAGTGTCCGTCCAGAAATTAGATATTTTGGTCGAGTTCAAGGAAGGCGAAAATTTTAACCGGAGGAATACTTTGCGTATTTTGAGGATTAAAATTTGAGCCTGACGCAGAAATCAGGCAAAATAGCACTTTATGAATGGGCACTAAATAGCCAAACCCATTTTTTCTTGACAATACACCACCCCTTTACTATAAGAACGGATCAGAACGATCAGGTGGTGTTATTTTGATGATTGAAACCCATAACCAGTACCTTGCAGACGATGACATCTGGGTCATCGTGGATAATGCCGCGGCTATATCCGAAACCGGCAGCCCTGCGCCGATTATGGCGGACGGCGAAGCCATTCAGCCGGTCAGGGAATACCGTATTTCCGAACTGGGGCACTACCTGCTCAATCCCAACCCCATCATGATCAGGAAAAAACTGATCGGTTTTGAATGTTTTTATCCCCAGCCCGCCGGCAATGCTTTTAAAAAGAAAATCCGGCGGCTGCTGCCGAAAAAACTCCACCGCAGTTTTCAGGACAGGCAGACACCATCCCGGGTCGTAACCGGCAATGCCCCTCCCGATCTGGCATGTCTCACCGATTCCAAACTGAAAACGCATATATCAGGCATTTACGATCAACTCAGGCACCACGAACCCGTACTCAAAGAGCTGGCCGCTCTCGGTTTCGATCAGATAACCGATATCAACGGCATCTGCCTGGATAATGACGGCGGCACCTCGCCGCTTGTACTGCGCGGAAATCTGGCGGAAAAACGGAATTATATCAGCGAATACCTGTACAGGGAAGTGGATGTGCTCCTGAACCACGGTGCATACAGTGCCGACGGCCTGTTCAAGCTGGGGGGATTCAATTTTCGGCAGTTTCAGCCCCATGTGCAATACCGCCTGGTCAAATACTACCACAAAGGACGGTCTGCCTACCTGGTTGCCGATAACAACGGCGGGGTCGATTTTGCCGTGGAAACACCAAAGCTAGTAAAATATCTTCATTTACTGGAAAAATGCCTCCGTTCAAACCGGGAACTGCGCACTGCCGTCAAAACCTGTGCCAGGGGCGGCGCAACCCCTTTGCACCTGTTTTTCAACACCCGCATTGACATGACCTACACGGAACAACACATTCCCGGCCTTTACCGGGAACTGCTGTCCGCCGGCGACTACGAAATAGAGGAAGATATCAAGACCCGGCTCATGGATTCTTTGAATCACCGGAATATAAGGGTTGTTTTCAGTTACCGCCCGGAAGACGCCCCGCGGCATGCCGACTATCTCGCCGCCATCACGGTCATGCATGACATCAAGGCGCTGGAGCCGCTGAAGGACAATATTCCCGCCCTTTACACGGCCATTCGGGAAAACGCCTTGACCTCGGAAGCGGGCCGGTTTTACCTGCTGGAGACCCTCCATGGCCGCCATACGGAAGATTAATGGAACCCCATGAAAACCGATTACACAAAGGCCGATTATGCCGGCATAAAGAATGACGTAATGGGGTATCCCGATCGCGTGGGCGGGTATCTGAACTTTCTGGAAGACACCGCCCGGGTGGTGGTGCCCGCCGATCCGGTTGACCGCGTCATTCTCCAGTCAAAGGCAAAAGCGGCGATCCGCAACGTGGCCCGCAGCAGGGGCCACGTTCTCATGGTGGGCAAACCCGGCGTGGGCAAATCCATGCTGGCGGAAATGTTTGAACAGGTGATCGGCCGGTCCATGGGGGATTACCTGCGGCCGGAAAACACCATTCTGGCCTACCCCGGCAAGGACAAGCACCATATCCGCGTGGCGTACGAAAATCCGGATACCGCGGATGCCCTGCTCGATGACATTTACCAGCGCATCGAAACGGTCCGGCAGCACACGGAACCTTTCAGTCTGGATGAACAGATCCGTTCCGTCAAAAAGGTCAAGCGGCTCCTGCTGGGTGCGGCCACAATATCGGCAATCGCCGGCTTCTTCTTCCCGCCCGCTTTTATTGCAACGGGCATGGCCGGCATCGGGGCAATCTTCATGTATATCCAGGAGAACAACCACAAAGCCCAGGAAAAAATTCAGCAGGAAACCCATGCCGGCCGGGTAAACCCGGTCAAGCATATGGCGGACCAGGTGCCGGAAGTGCTGTTTGATCCGCGAAAGGAAACCCGCCTGATGAAACGGGTCGCCTCGCCGGCTGCCAGAAACATGAAAGGGGGGTTCCGGCACGACCCTTACCAGTCCGGCAACCTGCATACCCCCGCCCACAAACGGGCATTTCTCGGGGCCCATGCCACCGCTCCCATTCTCTATGTGGACGAACTGAAAACCATGATCAAGGCCGGCTACATGCCCGATATGCTGGAAACCATGCAAAGCCGGCGTTTTATCCTGGAAGGAACGCAGAATTCCGGCAGCGGCGCGGCTGACCGGTCGGAGAACCCTCTTCGGGCCGATAACATTATCATTGCCTGCTGCAACCACGATACCCTGGACTACCTCCGGAACGAAGGCGAAGGCGCGTTTCTGAGCCGGATCGAAGACCGCGGGGAAATTATTCACATGGAAAGCGCGGTGCCGGAAACCGCCCGCACGGTCAATGACATCGCCCAGTATATCAAGCAGGAACTCATGAACCTGGAAGAGGAATTTCAGCAGACCTGGGGCGACATCAGGGCGAAAGAAGGCCATGAAGGGGTCCGGAAACGCAACGAGCACATTCTCGGCCGGGCCCTGCCGGATGACTATCGGCTGGAGGCCCGGGAGTTTGACAGGTCTGGCATTCTTGAGATCATCAAGGCGTTGCGATGCCGAAGCCAGGACGGCAAGCTGAGCTGCATTCTGCGGCCGGTCAACGGCATTATCCGGGCGGCAGAACACAATGCCATCATAGAGAATGCCGACGCCGTGAGTGCGGATCACGTGGCCGCCGCCCTGGCCGACCATGTGAGCATCGAAGGTGCCATGAGCCGGGAAATCACGGACCACAAGAAGCGACTGAAGACCTACCTGGATACCATGACCGACGCAGTGGGTTACGTGGTGGGGCTGGCGGTGATCCAGTCTTCATCCGGCAGCGGCCTGTTCGGCCAGCCCCTTCCCATCCACTGCCAGATCAATGCCGGAGCAAACGACGCCGTGCTGGCCTCGGGCAAGACCGGCGACATCGCCAAGGGTGCGGCCCAGAACGTCCGCGCCTCCATCAAACGCATCCTCACGAAAACCGGCGCCCCGCACATTAACTATGAAATGCACGTGGAATACATCCAGTCCCATGGCGGGGTGGAAGGCGACAGCGCATCGGTGGCCATCGACACGGGGCTGATTTCCGACTACATCAACATGCCGGTGAACCAGGCTTACGCGGTCACCGGCTCCCTCACCGGTGACGTGGTGCTTTCCGTGGGCGGGGTCTCGGAAAAGCTAAAGGCCGCCATGGACACCGACCTCAACATGAAGGGGGCCTGCATCCCCTGGCAGAACCGCACCGATGCCGAACCCCTGCTGCTGAACAACGACAGCGAATACATCGAAAAAAAAGGCATTCCCGGCATTCGTATCCACCGCATGCCGGGCCGCCGCATGCCCTTTGACATCTATTTCATCAAAACCAAATACCATGCCTATGAAATCCTCATGGGCATCGACGAAAAAGCCGTCAAGGACCGCATGGCGCAGCGCGTTCAAAGCGATCTGGCGTTGGGGACGACGGCTTCCAAACCTTAAAAAGCTGCAACCCTGCCGCGGTGTTTTTTCAAACCTGTCCTTTTGTGCAGATGCGTTAAGCCTCGTCTGCTCAGACAGTCTGCCCGCGTCTTCCGAAAAAAACCGCCCCTGCTCGACTGCTCTGCAAGGGGCGAGGCACGTGTTGCTGTTCAGTTGTTTCGACAGGCCGTAGGCCGTAGGTTGGGTTGAATGCAATGAAACCCAACCTAAAATTATGGTGCGAATCCTGATGTTGGGTTTCGCTCCGCTCTACCCAACCTACCGGCTACTGGCTCCGACTGTTAGCGGTTCCCAGGCAGGAACGTAGGACCCAGGTTAGGATAATCCAAATCGAAATCGGGATCGCTATCCAGATCGAAGAGATATGGCGTTTTTCGTTCTTACGTGCCTGCGTGGGAACGCACATCGAAACACCCCGTCAAGTTACTTGGAATTTTTTTGACCACAAAGCGCAGAAAGGACATGAAGAGATAAAAGGATCGGCCAATGGTATACGGAAGACCTCTCCCCCCCCCAATCCACTAAAATCCTGGTGACATTCCCTGATATATGTGATATAATAATAAATTATTTGATTCAGTTTTCCTATGTCGATAGTACAAACCGGCTTGATTCCAGCCGGCAATCCCTGACACACCCTTTGCGTCGAAAACGTATATTATCAATCAAACCCCAGTGGGAGAACCCATTATGGCAGAAGAAGAAAAGCCGCGGCTCCTGATTGTTGACGATGAACCCCGTATCCGGGAAATGCTGGCCCGTCATCTGCGCCTGACCGGATATGAGATAAACAATGACCCGGCCAACGGTGAGGAGGCGCTGGAAGTTCTGGCCCGTCAGCGCATCGAGGTGGTGATCACCGATATCATGATGCCGAAAATGGACGGGGTGGAACTGCTGCGCCGGATCAAAAAAGAATACCCCATGATCCAGGTCATTATCATCACGGGCTATGTGAACATGGAGAACCTGCTGGACGCCATGCGGCACGGGGCATCGGCCTGCATCTTCAAACCCATCGAAGACATGGCCGAACTGGAAACAGCCGTGGCCAAGGCCGTGGACCACCTGGCCGGTTGGCAGCAGAAACTGAAAATGCTCATGGGAATGAAACCAACCGAAGGAGAGGATCGGCAATGATAAACTATGGTGTGGATCCGAAACTGCTGGCCGGCTTTATTGCCGAGTCCCGGGACAGTCTCGCGCCGGTGGATTCGCTTCTCATCGACCTTGAGAAACATCCCGACGATCCGGACAAGATCAATCATATTTTTCGCCCCTTTCATTCCATCAAAGGCAGCGCCGCGTTTTTCGGGCTGTTAAAGGTCAAGCAGCTGGCCCATTTGCTGGAGGACCTGCTGGACCTGATCCGCCAGCACAAACTCGGTGTTACCCAAGAAATCACCGATGTTGCGCTGTCGGGGCTGGATATGCTCAGGGCCATCTTTGACAATGTCACCTCCGGCAAGACGGAAAACATCGGTTTTGATGCCCTGCTTCAGGAACTGATCCTTCAGGCCATGGATCAACTGGCGGCAATCTGGCAATGGGAGGGATAAGCTGCCGATGCCGGTCCAGCGGAAGCTGTTACCAGGCAATCCGCTGACAAACAAAAAGTGAGCACCGGCAAAACCATGCGGGTGTTTGAAAAAAGCATCGACGGGTTCCTGGAATACGTGGGCGAGCTGGTGGTGGTGGAGGAAATGTTCAAGCATGTTCAAAAGCAGCTGGATGCGTCCGTGCGGGACACCGGCATTACATCGGATTTCAGGCGTATCATGAAAACCTTCAGCGCGCTGTCGGCCAATCTTCGCAACAGCATCCTCGAAATCCGATCCGTGCCGGTGAGCGGGCTGCTCCGGAAAGCCACACGCATTGTCCATGACATCGCCCATGAAAACGACAAGTCCATTGAGGTTCAGATAACGGGCGATGACCTGCTCATCGACAAGAGCTACCTGGAACTCCTGGACGCCCCATACGTCCACATGGTGAGAAACGCCGCAGACCACGGCATCGAACCCGGGAACCGGCGCGCCGAAGCGGGGAAACCGGGAACCGGAACCATTCGGATCTCGGCGCGGGAAACGGACAAGGAAGTTGAAATCACCGTTTCCGACGACGGCCGTGGCATCGATTACGATGCCCTCTACGAAAAAGCGCTGGAACGCGGGCTTGTCAGCAGAAGCCGGGGAACCGATCAAACCACGCTGGAGAAGCTGATTTTCACCCCCGGAGTCTCAACCGCCCGGAATGTCACCGACATATCCGGCCGCGGCGTGGGTATGGACGTGGTGAAACAGAACATCGAATCCGCCGGCGGCCGCATCATGATTACCAGTACGCCGGGCGCGGGAAGTACCTTTTCCATGCTCCTGCCCCGGAATGTCAGCACCCAAATCATTGAGGGCTTCCTGATCCAGGCGGCGGATGACATTTATGTTATTCCCATGGAACTGGTCAATGAATCCTTTGCCTTCCGTTCAGACGACGTGAGCGATATCAGCGGCAAGGGACGGGTTATCGCCCGGCAAAAGGCCCTGCTGCCCCTTATTCATCTGAGTACCGCATTAAACGACAGCGGCAACGGGTACCGGTTTGCCGTCTCAGACGATATGAAGGGAACCGTTATTTCCATAAACGCCAGGGGAAAGCAGGCGGCCCTGCTGGTGGACCGGATTCTGGGCGTACAGAAAATGATTCTCAAAGAAATTGACGGACTGGCAGCCCGGCAGCATCTTTTCCAGGGAGCCGGCATCATGGGCGACGGGACGGTTGCCATGATCATCGGCGCCGAGGGATTATCGGCGCTGGCCGCGTGAGCCGGAGATTATGCACTCATAAAAGGAACCGCTAATGAAAGATAAACAGTCCCAGCATAACCAGGAGCCGGTGGCCGGCCATACGGAGGCTGTATCAAACACTCTGCCCAGACCTTCCGCTGGCGGGGCACAAAAGCGCATGGCCGGTATAATCCGGAAATTGCTACCCCCTCTTTCCAGGCAAAGGGATTACAGGGACAGCCAGACCGAGCTGGCCGCCCTGTATGAGCACACGCCGCTGATTATCATGCTGATGGACGGGGACCGGAGAATTTTCAAAACCAATGCATTTACCAGAGATTATACGGGCATTTCCGGCGAAGCCCTCATCGGCATGCTGGCGGGGGAAGCATTTAACTGCCTGAATCACCTGAACAGCCCTAAAGGATGCGGTTTCGGCCCTCAGTGCCGTGCCTGCAGAATTCGCAATACCGTCAACAACACCTTTGAGACCGGGGCCGGGGCAAACGGCGTGGAAGCCACGCTCCACCAAAAGGACGGCAAAAATACAACAACACTGCTCGTGTTCACCAAGCGCATTGAACTGGACCGCCAGCCCATGGTGATGGTGTCGATTCTGGACATCACGGACCGGAAAACAGCGGAAAAAAACCTGACGAAAGCCAGGGAACAGGCGGAAAAGGCCAACCAGGCCAAAAGCGCTTTCCTAGCCAACGTAAGTCACGAGATCAGAACTCCCCTGAACGGCGTCATCGGCATGACCAGCCTTCTGTTCAACACACCGCTGACGGAACAGCAGAACCAGTACCTGCTAACTTTGAAGATCGGCGCCGATCAGTTGCTGATGCTGATCAACAATGTTCTTGATCTGTCAAAAATTGAAGCTGGAAAAATTGAACTCCAGAAAATGGCTTTTGACCTCCGTACCACCCTGGAAGACATCAATGACATGATGGCGGTGAATGCGGAAAGCAAGGGACTGACATATCTCATGTATGTGGACCCCCGGGTGCCTTCCCATGTAACGGGCGATCCGGGACGGCTGCGGCAGGTTCTCATCAATCTGATCAGCAATGCAATCAAATTCACCGTTCAAGGGGAGGTCAGAATCCACGTGGCACTGGTAGACGCAGAAGATGCCGATACACGTGATGATTATACAATCCGGTTCGATATCACCGACACCGGCCCCGGCATTCCAAAGGAAAAGCAACACGCCTTATATGAAGCATTCTCGCAGATCAACCTATATTCCCAGGGGCAGCATGAAGGTTCCGGCCTGGGTCTGTCCATCGCCAGGCAGCTCGTGGAGTTGATGGACGGCAGCCTTTCCATGGAAAACCGGCCGGAAGGCGGCAGCCGTTTCTGGTTTACCGCTCGTGTGGGCAAACACCAGGGCAAACGCGAACCGCCCGGCAATATGCCCATTGACATATCCAATCTCAAGGTATTGGTGGTGGCGGGCGACCCCACCAACCGCCGATCCCTTATGGAACAATTACAGGAATGGCAATGCCGGCCGGATGAAGCGGAGAACGGTATCGCGGCGATGGGGAAACTCTATGAGGCCGTATCAAAAAAAGCCCCCTTTGCCATCGGCATTATTGACGCGGTTCTGGGGGAATTGGGAGGAGAAGTTCTGGGCCGGAAAATTCTATCAGACCCGCTTTTAAAGAATACCGCCCTCATTATGATGACCGGTGCGGGAGAACGCGGCGAAAGCGGCCGCCTGGAACAAATCGGGTTTGCGGGCTACTTCACCCGGCCGTACAAGCGGTCTGACCTTTTTAATTGTATCGCCCGGGTTGCCGAACGCCAGTCCTCCCCGGACGATATGGAAGAAAAAGGGTTAATCACCCGTCATTCTCTTAATGAACAACGCAAACAACGCTTCAGGATATTGCTGGTGGAAGATTTTCCCACCAATCAGAAAGTGGCCCTGGGGCTTCTGGAAAATTTCGGATTTTATGCCGACCTGGCGGAAGATGGTGAAACAGCGGTTAAAATGGCCCGGACCGGCCAATACGACCTGATTCTCATGGATATCCGCCTGCCGACAATGGACGGGTATGAAGCCACCCGGAGAATCCGGCAATACGAGGCGGACGGCGTCCACACCCCCATCGTGGCCCTCACCGCCCATGCCATGGCCGGGGACGCGGAAAAATGCCTGGAAACCGGCATGGACGACTATATCGCCAAACCCATATATCCCCAGCGGCTGGAGGCCATTTTAAAGTACTATCTCTATGCCGGCAAAGGCAGCAGCTCTCTGACCGGACAGCCCGCCGCCCCTTCGGACGAAAATGGGGCGGCCGGCACCCCCCCGGCGACGATATCGCCGCCGAATGCAGAGACGTCGGGAACTCTCGATGTGCCTGCACCCGCACCCGAACCATCGGCCGCACCGTCGGAAACGGACGCTCCGCAAGCCGACCTGATCGACCAGACAACACTGTATAACCGGCTGGGGGGCAACACTCGGTTGATCACCAAGGTCTTAACCAGCTTTATCCAGCACATGCCCCAAGAGATGGAAATCCTGAAAAGAGTGATTGCGGAAGGAGATTCCGAACGCATAAAGAACCAGGCGCATAAAGCCAAGGGCAGCTTTGCCAATGTTTCCGCCGGTGAACTCCAGTCCCTGGCGTTTGAAATCGAAAAAGCCGCGGGGAACAGCGGCGTTGAAAACGGCACCATCGACCGGCTCTTTTCCCGGCTGGAATCAAAATATGCCGAACTTGCCAGGCACTGCGAAACGCTGATTGAAAAGGACATCAACTCGCAGGAATATTTCTAAACATCCGACCCCATAGGGGCCGGCTTTGGTTACCCCTATAAGGGGATTGTTTACAGACGCCGTATGTGAACATATAAAAGTCGTAATATGAAGGAACATGGTGCATGCGCACTCCCCCCATTCGTGTTTCTTCGTGAAGTTCGTGGTTCAATCGCCTGGGGGTTGATTACCACGAAGCGCACGAAGAACACGAAGATATATGCATCAGATTTATGCCCCGGAACACGCCGGTATCGATTTGGATCAAGAAACATGAAAATTCTTATTGTTGATGACGACCCCATCACCTGTGAACTGCTCGTGTCCATGCTTGAGAGCATGGGGCAGGAAGGGATGTCGGTCAATGACGCCAAAGCGGCGCTTGCGCTGATCGAAAAGGAGGGGCTGATCCGCATCACCACAAACCACGAAAACGGACGTGTAACCGTCACCATTGCCGATAACGACCCGGGGTTCAGTCCGGATGTGCTTGAAAAAATCTGGGACCCCTTTTTTACATCCAAGCCCATCGGAAAGGGCACAGGCCTGGGTCTGGCCATCACCAGCGGCATCATTGAAAGCCATGACGGCACCATTGAGGCGGAAAATGCTCCGGGCGGCGGCGCGCGATTCGTCATCACCCTGCCAATCGAGTAATCCTACAAAACAGGAGGTCCGATGAAAACCCTTATTGTTGAAGATGATTTCATGAGCCGTCTTGTGCTCCATGAGTTGCTGAAAAGTTACGGTCCCGCCCATATAGCGGTCAACGGCAATGAAGCGGTGGAAGCTGCAAAACTGGCCATTGACTCCAACGCGCCCTACAACCTGATCTGCCTGGACATAAAAATGCCCGAGATGGACGGACAGAAAGCACTAAAGGAAATCCGCCGACTGGAGGACGAGGGCGGCATCCAGGGGTTGTCCCGGGCACGGGTGATCATGACCACGATGCTGGACGACAAGGACAATATCATGAGCGCCTTCCGGGAACAATGCGATGCCTATCTGGTAAAACCCATTGGCAAAAACGCCCTGCTTGAACAGCTGCAAAAGCTGGAACTCACCTAAACCGGATTAACCGGCACCTCGGCGCATACCTGGTTGCTGAAAATGATCCATAGAGGTTACTCCGCTGGGCTGTGTTCACCGCTTTTTACTATCAAATTCGGGCCGCATGTCAAGCAAATCCTAACTTGCCGGATATTTCGACTCATCACACCCCATCGCGCCGGCCCGATGGCAGAAACTGTTTGACGTAGCGGCTGAATCCGACCCTGAAAAAGGCCGGCAGCATCATGACCGCAGAAAGCGTATTGTTGCCCAGGCTTCGCCGAATCAGTCGGAAATACGTCAACGGTTCAAGTACAATCGCCGAAACCATGGCCGCCGTGATCAACGTCAAACGGAAGGACGCCTTTCCGGGATTACGCCGGTAACCGGCCACCAGCCGTTCCATCACCCCCGTCGGCAGATAGCCTGAGATCCGGATCAGCCGGTTCAATTTATTATTTTGATAGGTGTGGTAGTCTTTTGTTAAATACTCCCGCGCCTTCTCCGGGTAAAGCGGTATCATGCGGTCATACAGGACCGTGCCCGGATACAGCACCAAAGAAAAAAGCTGAAGGAAATAGGGTTTTGGGACCCCTGAAAGCACGGGGACCAGTGACAGTTTTTCCGCTTCCCGTTCCAGGGGATTATCCAGAATAACATCATAGTAAACAGCCACCCGAAAGCGGTGAATTAAAGCCGATGCCCTTAAAAAATCAGCAACCGTGGAATGCCGGTTGTATACTCCCGTAAGGACTCGGTTGCTGGCGCTCTGAAGCCCTATGGATATCCAGGCCACGCCGGCCGCTTTAAGGTATCGCATTTTCCGTTCCGTAAAAAATTTTGGAATACAGCGTACGATAAAAGGAATGCCCACCCTTTCCTTGTATTGATGGCAAAACGCTTCCAGGTAATCATCCGAACAGGCCAGAAAGCAATCATCATGGAAGTTTACATATTGGATGCCGGGATAACGACTCACCGCCCCGGCGATTTCTTCGATCAAGGCTGTGACCTGACGCCTGCGAATCGTATGACGTGATCCGTAAAGTTTTGAATAAAAATCGTTACAACAATAAGCACAGGCGAACGGGCACCCCCGACTGCCCATAACACTATAAACCGTTCCGCGCCAGCGGGCATATTTCTTAAAAAAGGGACGGTTCAATTCCTGAACCCGCCGGCGATGAACAATAAAACTGTTCGCCGGGATATGGTCCGGTACCGGCAGGCTGTCCAGGTCTGTGACAAGGGGTTTGAGGGGACTCTTAACCACCCGGCCGTCCTCTTTATACCAGAAATTAGGCACCCCTGCCGGCGTGGCACCCCCGCGCACTGCCTGCATCAAATCAAGCACGGCAGACTCTCCTTCGCCCACACACACATAATCGGCATGATCCAGACTCATCGCCGGGGCCACAGTGGGGTGAATACCGCCCCAGACCACCGCTGTGTCCGGGAAATGCCGTTTCAAAAACCGGGTCAGCGAAACCGCCCGCGCATATTCATGGGACATCAGGCTGATACCGATAATGCCGGGCGCGTTGCCGGCAATAAAGGTTATCAGGTTATCAGCCGCCTCCCAGGCGGGGCCATCGGCGGAAACGTCCGGTATATAGAGCAGAATGGAGGTATACCCCTTGTCCAGCAGTGTGGCATGAAGGCTTTTCAGCCCCACAGTGTCCAGATCATTTTGCATGGAAATAAGGAGTATATCGCTTGCTTTCGAAGACCCGTGGCTGCTGTTTACAGAAATCACCGTCATCCTTCCATCCTCATTTCATCTTTCTTTATCGCGTGCTTGAAAAGCCGTCAGTCGCAGGTTTGGGGCGTCTCCCGTTGACCGTGAATTGATCTAATTCTATTGTTAACAACATTCATCAGAAATACCGGGTTGCAGCCGTTGGTAGGGGAATTGCGTACGATTTTTAATTTTTCACTTGACTTATACAATATAAATAGATAGAATTAATATAATTATCTAATCTTTTATTTTGCTTAAACCCATTATCCTACTTCGACTGAATCAAAACATGTTACGCAAAAGTATCTGAAGGTGCTTTTTAAGTAATTATAAATACCGTCCTGTTCCACCACGGTCTGATATCCACCACGGTCTGATATCCACTGCGGTCTGATATCCACTGACCGTCCCTGAACTATACAGGCAGACGGGATATTAAGTTTATCAGGGAACACAGTGTTTTCAAGGTATTTTAATCGACAAGGGAGGTGCACAATGAAGGATCAGGTTAGGCATTCTGACCCAACCACCGGGAGGCCTTCCGCCCCGGATAACTATCCGGAGAGCCACCCAGAGAGCCACAAATATCTGCCCGAACCCGCCAACGACCTCACGCCGGCCATGTCCGGTCAACCATCAAAGAGGTATCGAATGCCCAGAAATACGCGAAGAGCCCATGCCCGGGCATACCGGGAAGAACCTGTTCAGTATTCCATCTACAATTCCAAAAAATTTCACGATGCCGTGATGTACAACGAAAGCACGGGGGGGATGTATTTTGAAACCGTAATGCGGATCGCGCCGGGTACAGACATCTGCATAAAACTACCTCAGCCTGTGGCAGAAAAGACAGGCTGGAACGGCAATGCCTGCACCGCCAGGGTCAGGTGGTGCCAGCAGCTGAATCATGTGGCTGACAACCGATTCGGCATCGGGGTTCAATACCACAAGACGACTACGCAGTAATACGCCCCGCGCGACAAGGCATGGTAACCACTGGAGACGCATTGTTTCCATAGTCAATCAATGCGCCGTTCCCATGTTTGGCGATGCTGCATAAATCCTCATTCATCCGCCCCATCCAGGATCGCTTCGGCCTGTCCATAGAATCAACGGACTGGGCGCTGTATCCAAGATCCATCGAGGTCTTGTCAAACTGCACATGCCCCCATCGACCGAATTTCCTGACCACACGCACGACTTTAGACATGGCTCCCATCCTCACCACCCATCCTTACCAATGATAAATTTATTGTTTACTTTGGTCCGCCAGACCGTTCTCTTTATTATTCCCTCAGGCACCGCAGTTTTGCAAGCTGTTCCGCGTATCCATATAGATGAAGGCCCTTGCTTTCCACAATCATCTCACCGTCGGCCACACCAATGGCCTCGGCCATATACTCCTTCAGGTTCTGAATTCCCGCCAGGTTCGCCGGCAGCCCGCCCCATAGATCCCACGAGCGGAAGTAAATGAAAAAAATGAGCTTTCCATCCACGATCCGCGTATCAATGGAGCGCAGACAGGGAGGGTCCACCAGTGCAAGGTCGGACGGCTCGGCCACCTGAAGCACCATCTGATTGTTGCGTTCCCCGAACCGCTTGTAGGTGTCGATCACCCACTCAATCTGGTTAAGGAAAACCTTTCCTTCTTCCTCGAACACAATCCTGCCGTCCACCGGGCGTTTGTCCACAATATCACCCTCATCACCCTGCCACCAGGAATCCTTGTCGCCGCTCAGCTGGGCACGGGTCAATCGTTCACCATAGGTATAAGACTCACCCGGCTCCTTGTGGGGGGTCATCAAATATTCGATATAGGACCGGTCAAATCCTTCCCCCCCGTAAACATAAGCCTCTTCCACGGGATTTGGAATGCCGCAGGCCGGCGGGATATCCGGAAGAATGGGACGGACACCCGGCTGCCGGATATAGCCCGTAAAATAATCGTATTCAAGCCGGGTCTGGCCTTCAAACGACCCCCGATCGATTGTAAACCGGCGTCCATAGTCCAAAATATCATATACCGCCTGAAACCACAGGTCAGGCAGGTCCCTGGCGTCAACCCGGTGAATATGCATCCAGCCTCCTTCGATTCCATTACCGATATGCGGCCCAAAGGCCTTTATTCCTGGCGCCCGAGGGATCGGGCGCCGTTAAAGCCGAAAAACCGCTGTAAATTCAACAAACAATTCATTCAACACCAACCACCTAAAACGATTATACATATCCCCAAACTTCAGGCAAATCAAAAACAATCAAATCATGGTTTATTTTTTATTAAGAAGTGTTACCATGTCAAAAACCCATTATGATGCTCATGCCAATGCGACTGAAACCCCTTTTTTTTATAATTATTGCAACAACAATTGGACTGTTCATTGCCTCGGAGATTTACCTAAGATTTTTAAACCATCGTGCTTGTTTTGCCCTTGCCGGATCGTCCACCGGTATCTGCCGGCATGATGCCGTTCTGGGATGGACAAACAAAGAAGGCGAGTTCACTTTTTCCGCGGCCACCGACCAAACGATCCACCTGCGACTGCGGGAAAACGGAAGGCGGGCCGTTTCCGCCGGCGACAGCGACGCTCCGGACAGGCGCGAAAAAATAATACTGGTGGGGGGATCGTTTATCTTCGGTCAAGGGTTGTCGGATATGCAAACCTTTGGTTGGAAACTCCAGCAACGGCTTCCTGCCATCAAAGTCCTAAATTACGGGGTTCAGGCATACAGCACCTACCAATCATTGTTAATGTTGGAACGCATACTGCCGCACACCACAAATCCCGCTATCGTGATTTATGGCTTTATGAATCATCATCTTGAGCGCAACATCGCCCCGACCTACTGGCGGGCCATGTTGAATCAATGCAATGGACCGTCCGTGTATATCCCCTATGCAACCGTGGATAAAGCCGGAAGGCTGATCCACCATCCCCCGGAAACTTACACCCCGTGGCCCCTCACAAAGCACCTGAAGATAGCGCAATACCTTCATATTTTTTATGATATGAAATTCAATCAATCCCCTGATATTCACCCCGTGATGCAGCGCCTGTTGCTTGAAATGCAGGACTGGTGCCAGCAATATGAATGCCAATTTTTCGTGGCTTTTCTCAATGCCGCCCCACCGCTTCAAAACGCCTATAGCCGCTTCTGCGACCAAAACAATATTAAAACAATCCGTTATGATTTAACCGGCTATACTACCAATCAATTGCGAAACCCGGCCGACGGTCATCCCAATGAGATGTTAAACACCCTGTGGGCTGGGCAAACCAGCAATGTTTTATCTCCCCTGATCACCCCGCAAAAGTAACCGCGGGCCGCATCCCCGGAACGCGCAGGTGACATACGCCAATGCATAAAGATACGGAATCGCAGGCTTGACAAAGCCATTGGTATTCTTTACCGTGTGTTTTTATCACTACCAAGGTATCTGAAGTCACGGTATTTGAAAATCAATTCCGTAAATCCGGGAAAGGATATATATCATGAGCTGGACGGGAAAAATGATCGGCGGCACCATCGGATTTGCCATGCTCGGCCCCCTGGGCGCCGTGGCCGGTGCCGTGTTCGGACACCATGCCTTTGACAAAGGCGAGGAAAACCGCCTGACCGGCGGAGAAGCCCAGAAATACCTGTCATCCGAAGAACAGGATCAGATGACCTTTTTCGTGGCCTGCTTTTCCATGCTGGCAAAGCTGTCGGCAGCGGACGGCAGTATTTCCAGAGACGAGATCCGGACCATTGAACAGTTCATGGACCGCGACCTGGGCCTCACGCCCCGCAACAAACAGATTGCCACCCAAATTTTCAACGAAGCAGCCAGCGCCGATGCCGGGTTCGGGGAATTTGCCGGTCAGTTTCATGAGCGCTTTCACGGCCGGCCGGAATTAATCGACCTCATGCTGGATATCCTTTTACGCGTGTCCCTGGCGGACGGTAAAATGAGCAGGGAAGAAGAAGAACTGATCCGTTCTGCCGTGCACACCTTCAATTACAGCGAAACCGCATTTCAGCAGTTAAAGCGGAAATACGGCCCGGACACGTCCCATCACTATTCCGTTTTAAAATGCAGCCCGGACGACCCGGACGAACATGTCAAAAAACAATACCGGAAACTGGTTGCGGAATTTCACCCGGACAAAATCGCGTCCAAGGGCCTGCCCGAAGAGTTCACGAAATTCGCCACAGAAAAATTCCGGGAAATTCAGGAAGCCTGGGAGACCATTCGGGCGGAGCGGGAGATTTGAAAAGAGCTTCCCTCATGCGCTTCGTGTCCTTCGTGCTCTTCGTGGCAATCAACTTCAGGCAATTGAACCACGAAGTTCACGAAGGACACGAAGGTTGAGTTCAGACTATAAACAATCCCCTTATAGGGTAACCAAAGCCGGCCCCTCTGGGGTCGGATGTTTACTGCTGAAATGGCCAAAACCCTGAGTCTGATAGGCTACACAACATCCGGTGATGCGCCCGCCTGTCTTTCATGAATGCAGGTGCGCACCAGGTTGGCAAAACAGGCATCGCCCATGCACATCCACTTCACCTTGACGGCTGTCCGTGCCTCAGTTTCCGCCGGTGTCGTCCTTTTCTCCCTCGATCTCGTTCAGATGCGCCACGAGCCTCTCCCCCATTTCCACCATATCCTGCTCCAGCAGCTTCAGCTCGTTGATCCGCTCCCGGATTTCCAGGATCTTCTTTTTTCCGTAGGCAATGGCCCTTCGAATCTGCTCGGCCTCATCCATGTCAAGATCATCCAGGCCGATGATTTCCGAAATCTCATCCAGCGTGTATCCGAAACGCTTTCCCCGGAGGATCAACCGAAGCCGGCCACGATCCCGCCGGGAATACATTCGGTAATTGCCTTTTGTGCGCTTGGGGGAAATGAGATTTTTTTCCTCGTAAAAACGGATGGTCCGCTTGCTGATATCAAATTCCCTGGCCAGCTCGGCAATGGTGTATTCCCTGTTTTCCTGGTCATTAGCACTCATTCTACACCCCTTTAACCTTTACGTTAAGGTTAAACATGAATATTGTCAAGCCATATCCACCCGCCCCTTCACGCAAAGCCCTGCGACCGGTTCGCCGACCACCACCGGCACGAAAGCGTCTTTGAGTGTATCCGGACCCTCAAAAAGCACGGTCAGATAATTGCCGGTCACCCCCCTTAGCAGTCCGGTTCGGGGATCTCTTTCCCCTTCCACGGGAACATGCCCCCTCATCCCCTGCTGAGCGGCACTGAAAGCGGCTTTCTTTGCATTGCCGAGTTTTCGCAGCCGGGCCGTCCGTTCCTTGATCACAATGTTTGGCACCTGATCCTCATAGTCACAGGCGGGCGTGCCCCTGCGCGGGGAAAACGGAAACACATGAAGATAGGCAATGGGAAGCCCGGCAAGCAGCGCAGCGGTTTCTTCAAACGCCGCCCCATTCTCTCCCGGAAAGCCCACCAGAACATCCGCACCAATGGCGGCATTGGGCATACTTTCCTTGATCTGCCACACCCTGTCGGCAAAAAAAGACGGGGTATAAGGCCGGCCCATTTGTTTCAGGATAACCGCCGCGCCGCTCTGAAGCGGAATATGAAAATGATCGCAAATGCCTTCATGATTGGCCGCCAGCTGTATAATATCGTCGGTGAGTTCTTTCGGCTCGATAGAGCTCAGCCGTATTCGTTTTATGCAGCCGCTGTCCAGAATACGGCACAGCAGGGAATACAATGATATCCGCTGAGAAAGATCGAGACCGTATGCACCCAGGTGAATACCGGTGAGCACCACCTCGTGATAACCGGCATCCCTCAGGGAGCGGACCGCAGCCATCACGTCGTCGGGCGCCATGCTCACACTTCGTCCCCTGGCATTGGGGACGATACAATAAGTGCAAAAGGCATTGCACCCGTCCTGTATCTTTAAGAACGGCCGTGTGCGCGAGACCCCGGCAAAGCCGCTGCGCAACGATTCAAACCGGTCCTCGGCGGCAACCGCCCTTTCACAGATCGAGGCAGGTTCACTGGTTTCCGGTCTGACCATCTCCGCCACAAATGCCGGTATACGATGCTTTTCCGCATGAGGCACCACCCGGTCCACGCACCCGGTATCCCGGAGTTCCGCCGGTGCCACAGATGCGTAACACCCCGTTGCAACCATCAGGGCACCAGGGTTTTCCCGGTTCAAGCGCCGGATCATCTGCCGGGACTGCATGGCCCCTCGTCCCGTCACCGTGCAGGTATTGACGATACACAGATCCGCGGATGCCCCTTCTGCTTCGGCGCGCTTCCAGCCGAGGGCCATGAGTTCTGCGGCGATCACATCCGACTCAAACTGGTTCACCTTGCAGCCCAGGGTTTTGATGATAAACGTTTTCATAATATAATGCCGCCGCCCACCACTGTGTCCCCCTCATAAAAAACGGCAACCTGGCCGGGCGCAATGCCGAATTGAGGGATTTTGAAATCCACCCGAACCTCGTCAGTGGCCGGGAACGTCACATCTGCCGGAACCGCGGGATGACGATACCGCACCTTGACCTTCATTTCGCGGCGGGGGTCCTGCAACCAGTTCACATGGCGGACCCGAAAAACGGCGGTCATGAGCTCCTCCCGGAACCCGACTTTCAATGTATTGCGGGCGGCATCAATGGCCGCCACGTAATAAGGTTTTTCCGCGGGACAATTGATGCCCCGCCGCTGGCCCACGGTAAACCGGTGAATGCCGGTATGTTCGCCGATCCGATTGCCCTGCATGTCCTCAATGGGGCCGGGCCCCGGCGCAATCCCGGCATGGGCCTGAATAAAAGCGGCATAGGCATCCGACTGGATAAAACAGATGTCCTGGCTTTCCTTGGTGGTGACCGGAAAAAGGCAATGGGATTCGGCAAACGCCTGAACCGCCTTTTTGGTCATGTCGCCTACGGGGAAACAGGTCCGGCCGAGCTGATCCGGCGTCAACAGGGCCAGAAAATAGCTTTGCTCCTTTTGCGAATCTGCGCCCTTTAACAGCCGGACGCTGGCTTCTGCCGTTACAACCCGGCAATAATGCCCCGTGGCAATGGTATCGGCGCCGAGCTGACCTGCATAGGCCATGGCCTCGCCAAACTTGATTCGTTTGTTGCAGATCGCGCAGGGGTTGGGGGTCTCACCGCGAAGATATGCCTGCACAAAATAATCGATCACCTTCTGCTTAAAGGCGACATTGCAGTCAAACACATGAACAGGAATGGCAAGCTGCCGGCAAAGGGCGCCCACGCTGTCGTCGCTCAGGTCGTGATAACCGGTTCGAAAATGAATGCCCACCACATCGGCATGGCGTTCTTTGAGCAGGCAGGCCGCCACAAGGGAGTCCACCCCACCGCTGACCAGGACAGCGACTTTACCGCTCATGCAGACGACCTGTTGCGTCGATCCAGAAATTCAAGCTGCATGGCAACGGCTTCCGCCCGGACCATGTAAAATCCCGCGTTCCGCGCCATGGCGATGGGCGTCCGGTATATCTCTTCCACCTCAAGGGGGCGTCCGGCTTCGAAATCGAGTTTCATGCTCGGGCTGTAAGCCACCATTTTCTTCGTGGCTTCCAGCATAACGTCAATAAATCCCTCTTCCAGGGGATACCCGCACACACGGGCCCCTTCAACCACTTCCTCCATGATACCGCGCACCAGGGCCACGGCCGACACATCCGCCATGAGCTGATCCGTTGTGGCCGCAAGCACCACACAGGTGCCGTTGTATGCCATATTCCAGACAAGCTTCTGCCAACGTGCCACCACAAGGTGCTCGGCCAGCATCACGGAAATCCCCGCCTGCTCGAACATCTGGGCGATCGTTTCAAGCTTTGAGGTAATGCCGGCCGCTGTATTGTCATTCCTGTGTTGTGCAAGCCGCACCGCACCGAAATCAAGATGCCGGATATAACCCGGGCCGATCTTGTTGCTGCACAGAAAACAGAGCCCACCGATAATCGTGGCCCCCGGCACTATCCCGTGAATCCGGTCCTCCACGCCGATACCGTTCTGAAGCAGCACAATAATGCCATCATCTCTTATCACATGGGGCAAAATGTCCGGCAGCACATGGTTGGCCGTGGCTTTCAGGCCCACCAGCACCACATCGCATTCGGGCATATCCTCCGGCCGGTCATAGGCGTTCACTTCGGGAAGTGTAAAATCCCCGTCCTTTGAATCAATGACCAGGCCGTGTTCCTTTACATGATCAAAATCACTGTGCAGCAGAAAATGGGTCTCCACCCCGCTGCGGCAGATCAACCCGCCGTAATAACCGCCCACTGCACCTGTTCCAATAACCGCAACCTTCAAATTTATCTCCTGTTATTTTTTCATTGCCCCACTATACCTGAATGCATCTAAATTTCAAGGACTGGCGGCATCGTATTTAAGTAGAGGCCTGAACAGGCTGTCGCTGCACCGACTTCGGCACCATCCCGCCCCTGGCACATGGAACCGGCCATGGCAAGCCCCGCCCCATATAACGAAAGGCTTCAGCCTTCCATCAATAGTCGATTATAATCATTATTGATATGGAGGTCTGAAGACCTCCGCTACATTGACCTCGAAATTGCCTCGGCCACGATAAAGCCCCGGCCCATGTAGCGGAAGGCTTCAGCCTTCCACTAAAAATGCCTCTATTCCTCTTTTCTGGAGGCCTGAAGGCCTCCGCTACATCGGCTCCGGCATTATCGCGGCCACGTTCCATAACACCGGCCCCGGGAATTAAAACGGGGATGCCCCTCTGATTCGGCAAATGCCCCGGCCCATGTAACGGAAGGCTTCAGCCTTCCACTAAAAATGACCTTATTCATTTTCACATAGCGGCCTGAAGGCCTCCGCTATATTTGAAAAATATCCGGCCCGTAAACCAGTGACCCTGCGTATGGATATGCCGCAGGCCTCTCAACCATCCCCTTTCGCAGCGGATTAGCCAGAATATACCTTACAACTTCACGCACGTCTTCATCCTTGCGCAATATATGATCATAATAACTCTTCTGCCACAACACGTCACCGACCGCTTGTTTAAAACGATACCCCGTGGTCTGCTTGTACGCCTTGATAAACGCTATCAGATCGCTTGCCTGTTTCCGTCCCGCAATCAACAAATGAACATGATCGGGCATATAACAATAGGCGATAACATCAAAGCAATGAGCAGAAGAAGCACTGCTTAGAATTTTCAGGTGGTGCGACACAACAGCATCGGCGATAAACACCGGATTTTTCCCCGCCGTATTAATCGTAATGAAATATATCCGCCTACCGAGATACAGATCAAGTGACAGCCGGTTATTGCGCCGATGTTCGGATAAGGATTTCGGGGGATCGCAGGACGTTGTTGTATGTTTTCCCATTCAAACAAGTATTGCAGATGTAACAGAGGGCAAAAGCCTTCCATCAATAGTCGATTATAATCATTATTGATATGGAGGTCTGAAGACCTCCGCTACATTGACCTCGAAATTGCCTCGGCCACGATAAAGCCCCGGCCCATGTAGCGAAAGGCTTCAGCCTTCCACTAAAAATGCCTCTATTCCTCTTTTCTGGAGGCCTGAAGGCCTCCGCTACATCGGCTCCGGCATTATCGCGGCCACGTTCCATAACACCGGCCCCGGGAATTAAAACGGCGATGCCCCTCTGATTCGGCAAATGCCCCGGCCCATGTAGCGGAAGGCTTCAGCCTTCCATTAAAAATGACCTTCTACCTCATGCCTCATTCCTTTCCCGTCAGCTGTTGTCCAGCCGGACCGCCTCCAGCATCTGCTCATAAAAGTCGGGGATGGCCGCATTGACCCGGCTCCAGTTGGGAATCAGGGGAACGCCCAGGGGATCTTCCATGAAATTCTCGGCCGCCTGTTTCAATGCATTGCAAAAGGTTTCCACGGCCAGCTCTTCCTTGTGGCGGTCGAAATGAAGCTGGTTGGTATAGGAATCCGCGTCATATTTACGGATCATGTCTTCGGCGTTTCTGAGGTAGGCCGTCTGAATCACCTTGAGCTTGCTTTCCAGGTCCACCCCGGAGTTAGCCAGGCTGGTGAAGATGGAACGGGCGATATCGATGCCCATCTTGTACAGCCCCTTTGTTTTATCGTCCGGCGACAGGTCCTGGTGTTTGTGATCGTACCGGTCGCAGAGTTCGATCTGACCGATCCGCCGGGTGGAGCATTTCCGGTAGACCTCTGCCAGGGTGCCCACCTCCAGCCCCCAGTCCGAGGGGATTCTGACGGTCTGGGCGATCCGGGTGGACATGGCGAACTCGCCGGCCAGGGGGTAGCGGAAAGAGGCCATGTACTGGAGAAAATGAACCGGCCCCAGCGCCGCCAGCAGGGTCTCCAAAAGCGGAAACACAAACAGCCGGGTTACCCGGCCGTACAGACGGCCTGCAAACCGGCCGTAAAACCCTTTGCAGAACTCGTAATCAAAATGGGGGATCGTCACCGGCATGCAGAGCCGCGCCAGAAACTCCCTATCATAGGTCACCACATCGCAATCATGCAAAACAATGCTTGCAAAATCCGCCCTTCCCAGCACATACCCGTACGCCAGCCACGCGCTCTTTCCTTTCCCCCGGGACCCCGTGTGAAGACCGTTTTCGCTGAGCACATCCAGCAGGGCATTGATGCGGGGGCCGTCCGTCCAGAGAAAGGTCACGGTGGTTCCCGTTACATTCTTTACCAGGTCCCGGGCTTGCCGCAGTTCATCTTCCGTCTGAAAATCCCCCACCGAATAGACCACCTCCTTGATATAATCAACCCCTTCCAGCACTTTGACAATCGCCTTGTTGGCATCGGAAAAAAAATCGGCCTTCAGCGCCGGCAGCACCAGGGCTATAGGATTGTCAGGGCTGTAATGCCGCAGCTTTTCTTCCATAATCGTAAAATCGGCTGAATTGTACTTATGGATAGTGGCGATTTCTCCGGGTTGATACATGTCAGACATGGTTCATTCCTTTTCATTGAATTTTGATTGTCAGCATTATCACATAAAAAAGACGGTTTCGAAAAATATATTCCGGCTGAGACATGGCCGCGGCCCTGCGATCGTTCAGGAGATTGAGCACCTCCATGGTGGAGTCTTCCTTAAACCGGCGTTTAATGATGATTTTTGCAACCATGACATTCCACCTTGACCATACAAACCGATCGTAACAGAAAACCTTGCAGAAGCACACTATTGGCTGAATTTACCATATCTTTTTCCGTGAATGCAAATTCTGCCGACGCGTCAAAGGTTTTTTCATTGAATCGGGTATGCTCGGGCAATATGCCTACGCTGAAATAACCATTGACATGCAAATTGCCACAGATATAATAATCGTATATTTACGATATACGATTAAATTTTGCGTAAACAAGAGGAAGCAGAGGAAGTAAATGGATAAAAAACAAGAAACAACTGTAAAGCAAATGGTAAAAGAAGCTTATGGCGATCTCACAAGCGGTGCTGCATGTTGTTGCAAAGACATGAACACCGCGGCTTTTTACGGGGAGAAACTGGATTATACCGAGCAGGATCTGGCATGCGCTGTGGAAACACAGATGCCGGTGCTGGGATGCGGAAATCCGGTGGCAGAGGCAGCCCCAGCTCCCGGCCAAACCGTTGTGGACCTGGGATGCGGCGCAGGCCTGGACACATTTCTGGCGGCACGGCGGGTCGGGCCGGAGGGCCGGGTGATCGGCATCGACATGACCCCGGAAATGGTAACCAAAGCCGAGGCGAATGCAGAGCGCCTGGCCATCGGCAATGTTTCATTCAAACTGAGCGAAATTGAAAACCTGCCGGTTGCTGACAACACCGCGGACCTTGTCATGTCCAACTGCGTGATCAACCTTTCCCCGGATAAAGCCGGCGTATACCGGGAAATTTATCGCATTCTGAAGCCCGGCGGCAGGATCTGCATTTCCGATGTTCTGAAATCGGGCCATATTCCCCGGTCGATTCTCAACGACCCGGTTGCTTATACCGGATGAGTCTCCGGCGCCATCTCACCGGACGCGGTGAGACAGATTCTGAACCAGGCCGGCTTTATCAATATCACCATCACCCCCAAAAAAGACAGCGACACGATCATAAAAGACTGGAACGTGGCCGAAGGCGCTGAAAAAATGGTATTTTCCGCTTACATCAAGGCCGAAAAACCAGCAGGAGTATAGAATGGGCGATTTTTTCAAAAATTGCGGGTGCACTGCCGGCCGCATGGAAATACCGGACACCCTTTCCGATGAACAGGCCCGGCAGCAGCTCGCCGACCTCTCCAGGGGTCTGGCCCATCCCGCCAGGATCAAGATCGTCCGCATGCTGGCCAACATGCCGCCAAACAGACAATGCATCTGCGGCGATATTGTAAGCGCCCTGCCCCTGGCCCAATCCAGTGTTTCCCAGCACTTGAAAACCCTGAAGGAAACCGGCTGGATCCAGGGCGAGATCGAACGGCCCCGTGTCTGCTATTGCATCAACCACGGAGTTCTGGAATATTACATTGCGCTGCTACAGAAGGTGCTTTGCAATACAGGAAAGGGAGGGAACCAGGATGACTGAAGATTGAGATCGACAGCACCAGGGAAAACCGCCATGACACCACCCCCCAGTTTTCAGGGACCGCCCAATGACCACAATGGAAAAATGGCTACGTTGCTGGAAAAGGGTACAGGCGGAAATGCCCCCCTGCTGCTGGGAGATGACGTTACAATAACGTTTCTTTTGTCCAATTTACAGACACCTTTCCTTTGACGGCTTCGTAAAAAGTCCAATTTCTTTGTTGCGCTGCATCTCTCGTCATGTCACGTACAACTAAGTACGCTCCATTCCTCGAGATTTGCGCGCCTCGAACTTGAACTTTTTACTTTGCCGTTCCCAATTTGACTTTTTACGGGACTATCTCCTTTGGGTCCCCTATTCGTGAAAATTCGTGTGCATTCGTGGGCGGCTTTTCCCACAAATCGGCACGAATGGGAGTAGGAATTGGCCCTTTACCGATTCTTCATTTGATTACGAATTATAACAGGAAGAACTTATTCAGGTAGATGCTAAAAAGCCGCCGTTTTTCAGGCCGCAAAAAGGACTTCGCCGTTGCTGGCATATTGGGTTATAACGGAATCACCCCGCTCCCATTCCTCACAGGTCATTGCCACTGCTTCAATAGGTTCAAACAAATCATAGATCACATCGGCGAGTATGTCGATGCGCTCCCAGTACCCTTTGCCAACAAAGTCATCGGAAATGACGACAATATCAATATCGCTGTCCGACGCGGCATTGCCTGCCGCGTAAGAGCCGTACAAAATAATTTTCTGCGGGCGGATACCCAGCGCCTGAATCTTTTGGTGAAACCGTCCCACTATTTCAATAACTTTTCTTTTATCCACTTTACAAACGCCTTTCCTTCGGCAAGAATATCACGGACCTTATCGTCCGAATACATCTGCTGAAGCTTTGCAAGGTTTTCGGGGTATCGGACGGGTATACTGGCTTCACTGAGTTTAGCGATAAATTTTCCTTGGCTATCCGGTGGTTTTATCCCAATTTTATTCAATAAATAAATCAGATTGTGCGTTTTTGGCGGAAGTTCCCGCAACCGTTCATAGTAAAACCCTTTCAGTGCTTTTTCTATGGCAAGGTGACACATAAAAACGGCATAAATATTACGGCCGCCGCGATACATATAATCAGCTGTGTCCATATCGTAATCAGACTGTCGAAGCCATTCTTCAGTTTGTTTTTCCATTTTTTTATATTATCAACGTTTATCCAGCATATGTCAAAAAATTTGTTGTCACAAACCAACGATGTTGGTCTCGTAAAAAGCTTTCAAGGAACTCCTTTCAAAAAACAAACGGCTTTTTGGCCACAGACACACACTGACCAACACATACACACAGATAAAAACGTCTGGCAGGGGACCAGTATTCGTGAAGATTCGTGGGCATTCGTGGACGGCTTTTCCCACGAATTGGCACGAATGGGAGTGGGAATTGGCCACAGGCGGGAGGGCGGGATCGGGGAACACGCCGGCTATGGGGCCCGGTGTTTTTTTAAGATATTAACGGAGATGCCGAGTGTTTTGGCGATGTCGCGGTCGGGGATGCGGTGGCGGGACAGCTGCGCGCAGACATGGCGGATGTAGCCGGCATAAATGCTTCGGGCGGGCGGGATGGGAGTGTATGGCGTAATCTCCGGAAAATCAAAACTCAGGTCACCGGAAGCCTGAAGTGACAGGGGCTCACGGGGCGGGACATGGCAGAGGCTGTCGGCCGGCCCGATCAGGCCGATAGGCGTGATGGACTCGTCGTTTCCGAGCCTGAGCCGACGTTTGACAAAGTTGCGCAGCTCCCGGACATTGCCGGGCCAGGAATGCTGCTGCAAGGCCTGCATGTCGCGGGCAAAACTGGCGATGGCGTTATTTCTTTTCTGTCGGTCGGGTTCCATGGCGTAGACCAGATGATCCACGATAACGGGAATGTCCTGGGGGACCTCCTTCAGGCCCGGCCGGGGGATGGTCTGCCCGGTTCCGCCGATCAATGACGACAACACCCGGTTTGTGGCCCAAAAATGCTGCGCCTACCTGTCCCGGCTGCTGGGCAAAAACCGGTTTCTGGACTCGGAGACCTTCGCTTTTGCCTGCTGGCTGGCCGGGGAGGACGGCGGTGGACCCACTCGTTTGGACAACTGGGCCCCTCTGTTAAGCTCTCAATCGGTTTATAATAAGTGGCCTCACCTCGTATTGGGTAGAAGTTAAGGCCGGGGCCCAGGGCCGGGGGGACAATAAAAATCCCCC
>JAXHVL010000073.1:0-52122 GCA_034189225.1 Thermodesulfobacteriota bacterium | reverse complement strand
CGAGACGGCTGAGGAGCATCGCGGCCATCTCGTAAACCCATGCAACGTAGCCTATCGAAAGACGATAGACATCCAGTTTGCTCGTGTCCAAGCGCCATATCTCTTCGATCCCGATAGCGATTTCGAAATCATAACGATCGTCAGTTGCCATAAAAAAACCCCGCGGGCAGCGCCCGCGGGGTTTTTTGAGGAGAGAGTGGGATTATGGAAATTATTTGTCCGCTTCTTCGTAATCCGCGTCAATGACATCATCGTCCTTGGAGCTTGAACCGCCGCCGGATGCACCCTGGCCGCCGGCTTCACCTGTACCGGATTGCTGGGCGCCTTCCTGGGATGCCTGCTGATACATGTGTTCGGCCAGCTTGTGTGATGCCTGGGAGACCTCTTCACAAAGCTGCTTGATCTTCTCTGTATTCTCGTCTTCTTTGGCTTTCTTGAGCTCTTCCAGTTTGCTTTCAATATTGGCCTTGGTTTCGGCATCCAGTTTGTCCTCGCCGATTTCCTTCATGGACTTTTCGGTCTGGTAGATCAACGAGTCCGCCGTGTTCTGGGCTTCCACCAGTTCACGCTTGCGCTTGTCTTCTTCCGCGTGGGCTTCGGCTTCTTTTACGAGTTGGTCGATCTCTTCTTTTGAAAGGCCGCTGGAGGCCGTGATCTTGATGGACTGCTCCTTGCCCGTGCCCATATCCTTGGCGGAGACGTGCACGATGCCGTTGGCGTCGATGTCGAAAGTGACCTCAATTTGGGGGACGCCTCTGGGGGCTGGAGGAATATCCGTCAGCTCAAATCGGCCGAGGGTTTTATTGTCATGCGCCATCTCCCGTTCGCCCTGAAGGACGTGAATGGAAACGGCCGGCTGGTTGTCCGCCGCCGTGGAAAAGACCTGGCTCTTCTTTGTGGGGATGGTCGTGTTTTTATCTATCAGTTTGGTCATCACCCCGCCAAGTGTTTCGATGCCCAGGGAAAGCGGGGTCACATCTAGCAGCAGCACATCTTCAACGTCGCCCTGGAGCACACCGGCCTGGATCGCGGCACCGACAGCCACCACTTCATCCGGGTTGACGCCCTTGTTGGGGGCCTTACCGAATATTTTCTGAACACGTTCCTGAACGGCAGGCATACGGGTCATGCCGCCTACCAGAATGATTTCATCAATCTGGTCTTTTCCGTATCCGGAATCCGTCAGGGCCTTTTTACACGGCTGATCCAGCTTATCCAGCAGGTCATTGACAAGTTCTTCCAGCTTGGCCCGGGTCAGCTTGATGTTAAGGTGTTTGGGGCCGTTGGAGTCGGCCGTGATAAACGGCAGGTTGATATCCGTCTGGGCGGCCGAGGAAAGTTCCATTTTGGCCTTTTCCGCGGCTTCCTTGAGCCGCTGCAGTGCCATTTTGTCCTGCCGCAAATCAATCCCCTGGTCTTTTTTGAACTCATCGGCGAGGTAGTCCACCACACGAAGATCAAAGTCTTCGCCGCCCAGATGGGTATCGCCGTGGGTGGCCTTGACTTCAAAGACCCCGTCGCCCAGTTCGAGAACGGAGACATCAAATGTACCGCCGCCAAGGTCAAACACGGCGATTTTTTCGTCTTTTTTTTTGTCCAGGCCGTAGGCCAGGGAAGCGGCTGTGGGCTCGTTGATAATTCGCTGGACATTCAGGCCCGCGATTTTGCCCGCATCTTTGGTGGCCTGTCGCTGGCTGTCATTAAAATAGGCCGGGACAGTAATCACCGCGTCGGTGACCGTTTCGCCGAGATACTCCTCTGCGGATTGTTTGATATCGGCCAGAATAAAGGATGATATTTCAGCCGGACTGTACTTCTTGTCGCGCAGTTTAATGCGGACGTCACCGTTGCTGGCTTCTTCGATGTAGTACGGCAGTATTTTTACATCCCGTTGAACCTCCTCAGAGCTGAACTTTCTTCCGATAAGCCGTTTGACGCCGAAAATGGTATTTTCCGGGTTGGTGATGGCCTGGCGTTTTGCCACCTGCCCCACCAGTCGCTCTCCGTCTTCGTTAACAGCCACGATGGAGGGCGTGGTACGCCCGCCTTCGGGGTTGGTGATAACCTTTGATTCGCCACCTTCCATCACTGCAACACATGAGTTGGTTGTGCCGAGATCAATTCCGATAATTTTACCCATTGTAAATTCCTCCTTACCCTGTCGAATATATTTTCAAACAGACATGTATTTTTTATCTTATTCCGCCGGTTTTTCCTTACCGGATGAAACAACCACCATTGCCGGCCGCAACAGCCGGTCATGAATTAAATAGCCTTTCTGGTATTCTTCCAGTATTGTATTTTCCGGAGCAGAATCAGAAGGTTGTCGCGCAACCGCCTGATGGTAATTGGGATCAAACAGTTTGCCTTCCGAGTCGATCCGCGTTACACCGAAATTCTCGAAAACTTTAAGAATTTCATTAATGGTCATGGAGATGCCATCACAGAGTCCTTTGGTCTGAGCATCACCGCCGTTTACCGAACAAAGTGCCCGTTCCAGGTTGTCCACAACGGACAGGAGTTCCTTGACCAGGGATTCGTTCGCAAATTTTTTGAAATCCGTCCACTGGCGATCCAATCGCTTTTTATAATTATCAAATTCGGCCGCTGCCCGCATATAACGGTCATTAATGTCGGATTTTTCCTTTTGAACGGCTTTCAACTCCTCTTTCAGTTTTTGAACCGCCTTGCTTTCCGCCTGACCCGCCGCATCACGGTTTTCAGGTGCGTCTATTGCCGCCTGATCTTTGGTTTCTTCAGTGGTTGCATCTGGAGAAGCCGGGTCGCCTTGTTCGGTCGCCTCCTCGTCCTTTATGCTGCCTTCTGCTTGTTTATCCATGGTTTCATTATGGCTCACCGTCATGGGGTATCCCTCATTTTTCCCTTATTTTTCTTTGTTTTATTTCAATATCTCGTATTGATTAACTGGAAAAATAAGAACGAATACCATATTGTCAAGAAAAACAAATAAGAAAGAATAGTTTCGATATATCATGATTTCATGCAGGTGATGGCGCTGTATCTGGACTTCCGGGAAAGCTGGTTGGTTTTTGTGATCATTGTCGTTGTCGAATGTCAGCCGATTACGGGAACGGCAAGGAGGACGGCTTCGTAAAAAGTCCAATTTCTTTGTTGCGCTGCATCTCTCGTCATGTCACGTACAGCTAAGTACGCTCCATTCCTCGAGATTTGCGCGCCTCGAACTTGAACTTTTTACTTTGCCGTCCCAAAATTGACTTTTTACGAGTGCATCAACGAGGGACAAAGCAGAAAAATTATTGATCAATAAAGAAAGAATGCCCATTCATGGCCGGGAACGATCCATGACACCAACCGCACCGGTTATCGCTGCTTCCTTCCGGATCTGACGAGGTTCCCGGCCGTTGGTTGCATGGCGGCCGGCCAGAATGGGCAAAAATAACTATAAAACAGACCGCGGGGGTGTTGCAACCCATAATTTGAAAAAACAAGGTAGTCGTGGCAATATACAGGTAGTTATTTGAATTCAGCATTTGTTTCGTATTTCGTGCTTCGTATTTCAAACTTCAATTGTTCCATTACAGGGGTAACCAAAGCCGGCCCCTCAGGAGGCGGATGTTTACGGGAAGGATCAATCCAATGCAAGGGTCAATGCAGGGGCAAGGCGCTGACATCAACCGTAATCTAAAGAACACCATGGCACAGACCATGACCCGATACAGCATGGTTCCGCCGGGGTGTCGGATACTGGTCGGGGTGTCCGGAGGCGTGGATTCGGTGACGCTGATGCACGCATTGACCCGCCTGGCGGACAGGTTCGCCATTGCCGGAATCGGTGTGGCCCATTTACATCACGGACTGCGGGGCGAGGCCGCGGATGAAGATGCGGCGCTTGTGGCAACCCTGTCCCATGAACGCGGACTCTTTTTTCATATGGAAAGGGTGGATATCCGGGCCATCGCCCGTGATGCATCCCTGTCTATTGAAGAGGCTGCCCGTATTACGCGGTATGCGTTTTTTCGGAGAACCGCGGGGGAACATGGATATGATCGTGTGGCCACGGCCCATCATGCCGACGATAATGCCGAACTTGTGCTGATGAACCTGCTTCGGGGAAGCGGCCCGGACGGGTTAGCCGGCATTCCGCCGGTACGGAGCGGCCCACCGGAAGTTATCCGGCCTTTTATCATGAGTACCCGGGACCAGATTGAGAATTTTGCCGTCAAAAACGGGCTGTCCTGGGCGGAAGATCATACCAATACGGATGTGCGTTTTCTGAGAAACCGGGTCCGGCACGATCTGCTGCCCTCCCTGAAAGCCGATTACAACCCGAAGCTGGTGGATATCCTGAACCGTCTGGCGTCGATATTCACTCAGGAGCAGCAATGGCTGGACGGAATCGTGGAAGGCCTTTTATCATATGCGGTCATGACAGCCGATCCGGAAGCCCTTAGCCTTTCAGCGGCCCGTCTTCGCCGGTATCATCCGGCGGCGCAGCGGCGGGTCGTACGCAAGGCCATTGCCAGGGTCAAAGGTGATCTGCGGCGGATCGGATTTGATCATGTAGCTGCTGTGCTTGCGAGCCTGGAAAAGGATCAGGATTTCAGCCTTCACCTGCCCGACAATATCCGGGTGGCAAAAACCGGTGAGGGCATCGTATTTTCAAGGGGGGAATGTCGAACACCCCGGCGGGAATTTTCATATACCGTTTTCAGCCACCCGGATGAAGCGGCCCAGCCCGTCAACGCCACGCTCGCCCTTCCTGAAATCGGTATAAAGCTGGTGTTTGAAGAGGTTGCCGGGGAGATGGTTGGTGATATCAGGACATATGCGCCCTGTATCGGCCTGTTTGACATGGATGCGTTGACATTTCCGTTGATTGTCCGCAGTATCCGGCCGGGAGACCGGTTCCAGCCCCTGGGCATGACCGGCACACAAAAAGTTAAAGATTACTTCATCGATCATAAGGTATCCGGGGAAACCCGGCGCAATTGCCCCGTCGTCGAATCCGGCGGCACCCTCATCTGGCTGGTGGGCCATCGTATCGCCGACCCCGTAAAAATCACCCCCGCCACCCGAAAAATCCTGAAGATCGAGATGGTGGAAGGGTAGAAAAGCCGGAAGTGCCCTATTTAAAATGTTTTGTTGAGATGGCTTCGTAAAAAGCCCAAGAGCAAGGCGTCGATGCATCTCGAGGAATGGAGCGTACTTGGCCGTACGTGACATGACGAGATATGCAGCGCAACGCAGCTATTGGGTTTTTTACGAAGCCATCACCCCAGCTGGTCGAAAAAATCATTCCCCTTGTCATCGGTAATAATCACCGCGGGAAAATCCTTGACGGTAATCAGCCGAACCGCTTCCATGCCCAGTTCCGGATAGTCGACAGTTTCCACATGGGTGATGCATTCCTTGCCGAAGGTGGCGGCCACGCCGCCGATGGTGCCAAGGTAAAACCCGCCGTGGGTTTTACAGGACTGCACAACCGATTGGGAACGGTTCCCCTTGCCCAGAGTAACAAGCGAGGCTCCTTGTTCCTGGAATACCGGTATATAAGGATCCATTCTGGCCGATGTGGTGGGACCGAAACTTCCCGACGGATAGCCGGCCGGTGTTTTTGCAGGCCCGGCGTAAAGAATAATGTGATCGCGCATATAGCCCGGCATGGGATCGCCGTTGTCAACGGCTTCCTTGATCTTCGCATGGGCAATATCCCTGGCCACCACGATTTTTCCGGAAAGTAGCAGGCGGGTGGCCACGGGCAGCCGGGTCAGGGTCTGCTGGATCTGGGCCATGGGCTGGTTCAGATCTACAGGAACGGCTTCCTGGATATCGCCCTGAACCTCGGGCAGGTAACGGGCGGGATCGGTCTCCAGTTGTTCAATATAAATTCCAGATTCTGTGATTTTTGCCTTGATGTTGCGGTCCGCGCTGCAGCTCAGGCCGAGGCCGACGGGACATGAGGCCCCGTGGCGGGGCATCCGGATAACCCGGACGTCATAGCACAGGTATTTGCCGCCGAACTGGGCGCCAATCCCGGTGTCAGCGGCGGCTTTGAACAATGCGGCCTCCAGTTCCCTGTCTCTGAAAGCATGGCCGGTGTTGCTGCCCGTATCCGGCAGGCCGTCCAGATAGCCGGCCGATGCCAGTTTAACGGTTTTTAAATTGGCTTCAGCCGATGTGCCGCCGACCACAACGGCCAGATGGTAGGGGGGGCAGGCCGCCGTTCCCAGATGCCGGATTTCTTCGCTGAGAAAGGCAAGCAGGGCATCGGGATTGAGGATGGCCTTGGTTTTCTGAAACAAAAAGGTTTTGTTGGCAGATCCGCCGCCCTTGGCGATAAAAAGGAAGGAATAGGCATTGCCCGGCACCGCGTAAAGTTCAATCTGGGCCGGCAGATTGGTGCCGGTGTTCACCTCCTCGTACATGGTGCGCGGCGCCACCTGGGAATAGCGAAGGTTGCCGGTGGTATAGGCATTGAAAACACCACGGGACAAGGTTTCTTCATCGTCGGCGCCCGTCCAGATTCCCTGGCCTTTTTTCCCGATTACCACCGCCGTGCCGGTATCCTGACAGAGGGGGAACACAAATCCAGAGGCGATGACCGCATTTTTGATCATTTCCAGGGCCACATACCGGTCGTTGTCCGAGCTTTGCGGGTCATCAAGGATGGCAGCGGTTTTTGCAAGGTGGGACGGCCGAAGCCGGTGTGCCACTTCTGAAAAAGCGGTTTCCGCCAGCAGGGTCAGGCCCGCGGGCTGGACTATCGTAACGGGCGCGCCGTTAAAGGTGTCGACAGCGACATGGTCGTCGGTAAGCTGTCGATAGGGGGTATCGTCTTTGCCCATGGGAAACATGGGCTGATATGTAAAACTGGTATTCATGGTTGAGTTTTGGGTTTTGGGTTTTGGGTTTTGGGTTATAAGTTTTGAGTCTTGAGGGGTGAGTTGTGAGTTATGAGGGGTGAGGACCGGCGGTATCGTAACCGTTTTCTCACCCCCTCATACCTCATGCCTCATCTCTCTATTTCACATATAGCTCCTGCCCGGGATAGATGGTGCTTCTCGAATGCAGGTTGTTTATCCGCAGAAACTGCCGAAGGGACATGCCGTGATTCAGGGCAATGGTGAAGGGGCTGTCGCCACGCTTCACCTTGTAGGTTTTCACGCCCTCGGGGGGATTGCCTCCCGGCATTTTGAGAACCTGGCCGACCCGCAGGGTGGTGCCCTTTAAGTCGTTTAACTGCTTGATGGTTTTAACCGTTGTGCCGTACCGGCGCGCCAGGATCCACAGAGATTCCCCGCTTTTCACCACGTGGCGGCTCGTGCCCCCGCTATTTGAATTAAGCTTTGTTTTTGTGCTGACCCACTGCCGGGACAGGGGAATTTTGAGCAGTTTGCCCGCCACAATATAATTTTGACGGTAAATGTTGTTCGCCCGGGCGATACTGCTTACGGACGTACGGTAGCGCCTGGCGATGGTGGACAGGGCCTCGCCCCGGCGTACCCGGTGATAGGCGAATTGTCGCTGGGGCGGAGAGGAGACAGGGATGGCATCAATTTTGGCAAGAATCGCCTCGCCTTTATTTTCAGGGACTTTAAGCTCATAGGCCTCGTCCGGCAAAACATTGTGACGGAGTTCGGGGTTCAGGTTTTCCAGGGTGTCATAGGGGATATCCGTTGCCGTGGCGATGGATTTCAGGCTGACGCTCCGGTTGATTTCAATCTTGTCATATTCCAGGGACGGGTAAGGTTCAATATCCGCCATGCCGTATTTTTCCATGTTGTCGACAATGTGAAGGGTGGCGAGAAACTTGGGAACATAGCGGGCCGTTTCCCGGGGAAGCCGCTGGTACAGGTCCCAGAAGTTATCGAGATAATTGATCTGCTGTTCCCGGATGATGCGAAGCACCCTGGCCGTGCCGCAGTTGTAAGCGGCAAGCACCGTTGCCCAGTCCCCGAAGATGTTGTGCATGGCCGCGAGGTATTCGATGGCCGCGCCGGTGGCTTTCTCCGGATCCATGCGTTCATCCACATACATGTTTCGTTCAAGGCCGAATTTATAGCCGGTGGACGGAATAAACTGCCACAGGCCGAGGGCTCGTGCCCTTGATAAGGCCCCGGTTTTAAAACCGCTTTCGATCAGGGGAAGCCAAGAGATTTCCGGCGGCAGGCCGGCCTTTTTGAGCTGTTCCAGAATATAGGGCCGGTAGCGGCCGGACCGCTTATAGGATTCGATGAAAAAATCACGGTCGCGCCCCTTGGTAAACCGGTCGATTTCCTTCTGCACATCTTTATTTATGGTCACCGGAATGGCGTCATGGTTGCCGTTGACCACAATATTCCGGGAGGCATAAATTTCCAGAATCCGTTTGGAGATAAGGGTGCGGATATCTTCTTTCTGCTGCATGAGTTTGGTGTCGTTACCGGTATTGCTCTTCAAAAGAAGGGCATATGCCTGGTCCAGGGCCTGAATGGCGTTTTCGAAATCCCCCTTTTGCCAGAATTCCTGGGAGGCTTCACAGAAATCCAGAGCTTCATCCAGGGCTTCCTGCATTTGGGCATGCCGGGATACGGTAGCCGTATCGGCATATTCTTCACCGAATTGACTATTGCCGGCGGGGTCCTCGACGGCATATGCATGGCCCTTGGGTGTGGACTGCCCGGTGTTGGCAGCCACGGAGGCGCCGGTATCCGTTTCTGTTGCAGTTTCCGCATCGGTCGACGGGTTGGTAGCACCGTCACGGGATGTTTTCACGGGGGTGTCCGGAGATGTGGATGTCCCGGGATCGGTTGATTTTTTGGTAGCGTTAAATAAATCAGACCCCGCAAGACCGGAGATGCAACCGTTAGAACCGGTCAGTAAGAACACGGTGACTAAAAATATTAAAAAACTTTTTTTCATTACTATACAAGGACCTTTTTTTTTGGTATTATGCGCTTTTTTTCGATAGATGGCGCGCGACGATTCCGTATTTATGCCCTATTACTAAAGGTCATCACGCAGGATGTCAAGAAAAAGCGACACCGGAGGACATCCTTTTACATAAAATAATGCCGTCGTTGAAGATACGCCGTCAAGCTTTATATTAACAAAAATTTAAAGAAGATTCGAGTAAAAAATGCTTGACAAGGCTCTCCTGCTTAAATACACTTTAAAGATTTAAGAATAGGCGCGGGCCGAAAGGCGGGCCAGCGTAGCTCAGTTGGCAGAGCTACTGATTTGTAATCAGTTGGTCGGGGGTTCGAGTCCCTCCGCTGGCTCCATGGACGTTGCGTTTTGGGTGGGGTTCCCGAGCGGCCAAAGGGAACAGACTGTAAATCTGTCGGCATTCGCCTTCGGAGGTTCGAATCCTCCCCCCACCACCATTCGGGGTTTGGTCCGGGTGTTTCATGGCCGTAGAAACATGCGGGTATGCGGGAGTAGCTCAGTTGGTAGAGCTTCAGCCTTCCAAGCTGGATGTCGCGAGTTCGAGTCTCGTCTCCCGCTCCATAAAGGTTGCTAGTGTCATGTCAACAGAAAATTGTTATTTATGCCATCTGGACCTGGAAGCCTGAAGGCTTCCGCTACTTGACGATGGTGGCCTGAGGATGCATATGTAGCGGAAGGCTTTAGCCTTCCATCAGTATTTTAGTGACATATGACGATTGACATGACACTAGTGTCCGTCCAGTAATTAGATGTTTTGCCCACGTAGCTCAGTCGGTAGAGCGCTTCCTTGGTAAGGAAGAGGTTCACCGGTTCAAGTCCGGTCGTGGGCTCCAGCTCGGCCGTTATTATATACCAGATGGTGCCCGTCTAGTAAAAAGTCACGAATTATGGTTAACGCTTCACTGAGTTAGAGAAATAAAAACAGGGAGGCAGGACGATGTCAAAAAAGAAATTTGAGCGAACCAAGCCGCATGTGAATGTTGGTACGATCGGTCATATCGACCACGGAAAGACGACCCTGACGGCGGCGATCACGAAGCACTGCGGTTTGAAGGGAATGGCGGAATATGTGGCGTTCGACAAGATCGACAAGGCGCCGGAAGAGCGCGAACGCGGCATCACCATTGCCACTGCCCATGTGGAGTATCAGACCGAGGGCCGGCATTATGCGCATGTGGACTGCCCCGGCCACGCGGACTATATCAAGAACATGATCACCGGCGCGGCCCAGATGGACGGCGCGATTCTGGTGGTAGGCGCCGATGACGGCCCCATGCCCCAGACCCGTGAGCATATTCTGCTGGCGCGTCAGGTGGGCGTTCCCCAGATCGTGGTGTTTTTGAACAAGTGCGATATGGTGGACGACGAAGAGCTGATCGAGCTGGTGGAGCTGGAGCTGCGTGAACTGCTGGACAAGTATGAGTTTCCCGGCGACGACACCCCGATTATCCGCGGCAGCGCATTGAAGGCGCTGGAGAGCGACGATTCGGACAGCGAGGAAGCCAAGCCGGTGTTCGAGCTGCTGGAGGCGCTTGACAGCTATATTCCGGAGCCCAAGCGGGACGTGGACAAGCCCTTTTTGATGCCGATTGAGGACGTGTTCAGCATTTCGGGTCGTGGAACGGTTGTAACGGGCCGGATCGAGCGCGGGATCATCAAGGTTGGCGAAGATATTGAGCTGGTGGGCGTACGGCCCACGGTCAAGACGGTATGTACCGGTGTGGAAATGTTCAGAAAGCTTCTGGACGAAGGTCAGGCAGGCGACAACGTTGGGCTGCTTTTGCGCGGCACCAAGCGTGACGAGGTGGAGCGCGGCCAGGTGGTTGCCAAGCCGAAATCGATCACGCCGCATACGAAATTCAAGGCCGAGGTATACGTATTGAGCAAGGAAGAAGGCGGTCGTCATACGCCGTTTTTCAGCGGTTACCGGCCCCAGTTTTATTTCCGGACAACGGATGTGACCGGTATATTGACGCTGCCGGAAGATGTAGAGATGGTGATGCCCGGCGACAACGTAACGATCACCGGAGAGTTGATCACCCCGATCGCCATGGAGAAGGAACTCCGGTTCGCGGTCCGGGAAGGCGGCCGTACCGTGGGCGCCGGCGTGATCAGTGAGATTATCGAATAGTACTGCCGTCCCGTAACGCGCATCATCAAAAATGGGACGGTCGCAATAAGCGCAAGGCTGAGAACGTGCCCATTCAGAAATTTTGATATTTTGGTCGAGTTCAAGGAAGGCAAAAATTTTAACCGGAGGAATACCGGGTGTATTTTGAGGATTAAAATTTGAGACTGACGCAGAAATCGGGCAAAATAGCAATTTATGGATGGACACGGGAAGAGGAGCATTCTCGTGAGGGTAAATATATCGCTTGCATGTAGTGAGTGCAAAAGAAAAAATTATTCGACAACCAAGAATAAACGCACGACACCTGATAAGCTGACGTTGAAAAAATACTGCCGGTTCTGTCGGCAGCATACCATGCATAAGGAAACCAAATAAAGGCGGGTGCCCGGGTTACACCACCGGGTGGATATTTCCGCCGGGACGTTGCAGGCCAGTAGCTCTAACGGCAGAGCGTCGGACTCCAAATCCGGGGGTTGGGGGTTCAAATCCCTCCTGGCCTGCCATTTTTTTGCAGATTAAGGCGCAACGTTCGGATGGGGCGTTTGTCTACTTTAGGGAACTGAGGCATAATGGGACGGCAGCAAAAGAAGAAAGATCCGAACAGAAAAAAAAAGCAGGTGAAATCCGTTCAGAACGCGGTGCCGCAGACTGATAAGAATCGTTCCAACAGCCAGCCGGCCAGACCTAAAAATTCGGTATTGTCCAGAGTGGCGTCCGGGATTTCCGGCAAGTCGGATAGCAGTAAAGCTGCTGGGGGATCAACGGCGAAAATGGTCCGGAAAACCCCCGCTGCTGATGACGGATATATCGGCAAAAGTCTTCAATTTTTACGAGAAGTCCGTGTTGAGCTGAAAAAGGTCACCTGGCCTTCACGAAAGCAAACCATTGGGTCCACAGCTGTGGTACTGCTGCTTGTTTTCCTGGTAGGGTTTTTCCTTGGCATTGTTGATCTGGGGTTGTCCGGCCTGGTGAAGGTGATCTTAAATTAAGGAATGGATAAAAGGGAGTTATAGTGTCTTTAAAATGGTATGTGGTGCATGTTTATTCGGGGTTTGAGAACAAGGTTCAGAAATCCCTGGAAGAACGCATAACCGCTTCCGGATGCTCCGATAAGTTCGGCAAAATCGTGGTACCCACGGAGCAGGTGGTTGAGCTCGTAAAGGGCAAAAAAAAACAGACATCACGCAAATTTTACCCCGGTTATATCCTTGTCCAGATGGAACTTGATAATGAGACCTGGCACGTGGTAACGAATACCGCCAAGGTGACGGGATTTCTGGGCGGAAAGAATAAGCCCGCCCCCATCAGTGACGACGAAGCCGAGAAGATACTGGAGCGGATCGAAGCCGGTAAGCTGAAACCGCAGCCCAAATATTCGTTTGAGGTCGGCGATGACGTTCGTGTGACCGAAGGGCCGTTTGCCACGTTTAACGGGATCGTTGAAAACGTGAATCACGAAAAGGGCAAACTTCGCGTGCTGGTCAGTATTTTCGGGCGCTCCACCCCCGTTGAGCTGGACTTTATGCAGGTTGCGAAAATATAGAGTATAGAGAGAAGGACGGAGCAATAAAATGGCAAAAAAAGTTGCAGGACAGGTTAAATTACAGGTAATGGCCGGTAAAGCCAATCCATCGCCGCCCATAGGCCCGGCATTGGGCCAGCATGGCGTCAATATAATGGATTTCTGCAAGGCGTTCAACGCAAGAACCGCCGATCAGGAAGGCATGATTACGCCCGTGGTGATAACCATTTATGCAGACAAATCGTTTTCATTTATTACCAAAACCCCGCCGGCGGCGGTCCTTCTGAAAAAGGCCGCAAAGGTAGCAAAGGGGTCGGGTGTTCCCAATCTGGAAAAGGTCGGTAAGGTCACAATGGATGATATCGAAGAAATTGCAAAGCTGAAAATGCCGGACCTGAACGCCTCGGATCTGGCATCGGCATGCAGGATCATTCAAGGAACCGCCCGTAGTATGGGCCTGGAAGTGGCATAACCGATAGCGACAGTCAGTATATGTCGTGCAATCTAAACGCTAAAAATACCGGGATGGCAACGGAAGGCATTGTTTTGGCAGGTGCGGAGACGCTGTGAGAACAGCGGTTTTTCAGGCACACGGGCAGAACCGATGCCGTTAATCAGGGAGAAAGCAGGAAAATGGCCAAGCGAGGAAAAAAGATAACAGAAGCCAGGAAAAAGATAGACGCCAATCAAAGATACGCAATCGTGGAAGGACTGTCGCTTGCGCTCGAGTCGCGATTTGCCGCTTTTGATGAAAGCGTGGACATCGCCATGAGTCTGGGCGTTGATCCGCGGCACGCCGACCAGATGGTTCGGGGATCCGTGGTGTTGCCGAACGGCATCGGTAAGGAAGTAAAAGTGCTGGTTTTTGCCAAGGGTGAAAAGGAAAAAGAGGCGCTGGATGCCGGGGCTGATTTCGTTGGAAATGACGATCTCATCGAAGACATCAAAGGTGGATGGTTCGGTTTTGACAAGGCCGTGGCCACTCCGGACATGATGAGTTCGGTGGGCAAAATCGGTAAAATGTTGGGCCCCCGTGGGCTGATGCCCAATGCGAAAACCGGGACCGTTACCTTTGAAGTGGCCAAGGCCGTGAATGAACTGAAGGCGGGAAAAATTGACTTCAGAGTTGATAAAACCGGCATCATTCATGCCACTTTTGGAAAGTCTTCATTCGGTGTGGAAAAGCTCAAGGAAAATCTGGCGGCATTTCTAAAAATGGTTAATGCCTTAAAGCCTGCATCCAGCAAGGGAACTTATATAAAAGGGATTGCCGTATCAACGTCAATGGGGCCAAGTGTCAAGCTGGAACCGTCCTACGTAAAGGACTTTGTCCGATAGAGGGGAACAGAGGGTTTCTCATCATAAATTATAGTCTGTCAAAGACCGCCGGTGCAAGCCGTGTGCATGCTTAATAGGATATGTATCCTGCCTGCCGAGACAGTGACGGTCAATTTTGATACAGTTCGGGCTAATGCAGTTCAGGGCTGTTATTGAATCGATTATTGCTGGTTTTGTGCCTCCGGTTTTGTGACAAGTGAAAGGAGGTGTATGAGACATTGCTGAGACTTTCCGAAAAAAAAGAGCTGGTTGAAGATCTTCACAGGTGTTTTCAAAAAGCTGCCATCCTGATTCTCACCGATAACAAAGGGCTGAATGTCGAAAGCGTCAATGAGTTGCGACGAAAACTCAGGGATGCCGGTGTGGAATATCGGGTGGTCAAAAACACGCTGTTGCGGCGGGCCGCCGAGGGAACAGACGTGGCTGTGGTTACGGATGATTTTATCGGCCCCACCGCCATTGCCATCGGGTACGATGATCCGGTGGAACCGGCAAAGGTGCTGGCGGAATTCGCCAAGGCCAATGAAAAGCTGGAAATAAAGGCCGGTGTGATGAACGGCGACAGGCTTGCAGTGGACAATATCGTTGCGCTTTCCAAGCTTCCCAGCCGGGAAGTGCTGCTGTCGCAGTTCCTTTCGGTTTTAAATGGAGTGCCCACATCCTTTGTCCGGGTGCTCAATGGCGTGCCGCAGAAGCTGGTGTATGCACTGAACGCCATTCGTGACCAGAAAGATGCCGCTTGAGGCCGATATCCAATTGAATTTGTCTGCAACTGTTAACGATCAATTATGAGCAATAATGACCTATATTTGTGGAGGTACAATAAATGGCTGATATAACGAAAGATGATGTAATAGAATTTATCGCGAACATGTCTGTTCTGGAGCTGTCGGAACTGGTTTCGGAACTTGAAGAAAAATTCGGCGTATCCGCAGCCGCCCCCGTTGCCGTTGCCGCAGGCGGACCGGCAGGCGGTGGCGAGGGCGAAGCCGCCGAAGAAAAAACCGAATTTGATGTAGTTCTGACCGCGGCCGGGGACAAAAAGATCCAGGTAATTAAAGAAGTTCGGGCGATCACGGGCCTGGGGCTGAAGGAAGCCAAGGCACTGGTGGAAGAAGCACCCAAGGCGGTGAAAGAAGGCGTTCCCAAAGAGGATGCCGAAAAGCTGAAAGAACAGCTCGAAGGGGCCGGCGCACAGGTGGAAATCAAGTAAAATGCCGGTCCACAGCTGTTGCCAATAATAGGTGAGGCCGACCATGCCGGGGCCCCCGGCAGTGTCGGCTTTCCTTGTTTCTGTTTAGACGGTACTATCAATCAATGGAGATTGGAAAAACCGGGGCGCGGGGCGGCCGCCTTTGCCCGCCTGTTTTTGCGATTCCATCAAACATTTTCGGAGATGCCATGTCAGGCGAATCTATTTTAAACAAGCGCATGAGAAAAAATTTCGGGAAACTTGAAAAAATTGTTGATATCCCCGACCTTATCGGCATGCAGAAGGAGTCCTACGGCCGGTTTTTACAGCTGGACGTGGCGCCGGATAAGCGGGAAGACATCGGGTTGCAGGCGATTTTCAAGTCTGTTTTTCCAATCAAGGATTTTACCGAAAGCGCTTCGCTGGAGTTTGTTGCCTATTCTTTCGGTGGTGTCAAGCATTCCGTCCAGGAATGTATTCAGCGTGGAATGACGTATGAAATTCCCGTACGCATAAGGGTTCGGCTGGTAGTGTATGACGTGGACGCGGAGTCCGGTACGTCCAGTATTCGCGATATCAAGGAGCAGGAGATTTATTTCGGGGCCATCCCCCTGATGACCAACAACGGCACCTTCATCATCAATGGCACTGAACGGGTGGTGGTCAGCCAGCTTCACCGATCCTCGGGGATTTTTTTCGATCACGATCAGGGAAAGACCCACTCCAGCGGCAAGGTGGTTTACAGCACCCGGATTATTCCGGTCCGCGGGTCATGGATCGATATGGAGGTAGACCCCAAGGATGTGGTTCATGTGAGAATCGACAGGCGCCGTAAGTTTCCGGCCACCATTCTTTTCAAGGCCCTTGGGTATACGACCCGGGATATTCTGGACTATTTTTATAAAAGAGAACGGATATTTCTTCAGAATAAAAAAATTTACAAGTCCTTCAGCGAAGAATCACTGCGCGGACAGCGGGCCAGTGTTCGCGTCAAACATCCGGAGACCGACGATGTTATCGTCGAAAAGGGCCGGATTTTTACAAAGCGCGTCATTCGGGAATTGAAAGCCGCCAAAATAGAGATGGTGCCGATCAATCCGGAAGGCGTGATGGAGAGCGTGATCGGCGCGCCGGTGAGCGATCCGCAGACTGGCGGTGTGATCGCCGCCGCCGGTGAGTATATTTCCGAAGAACTGTTTGATCGGATAAAGGCCGCGGGCATAAAGGCGTTCGATGTACTTTTCATCGATGGCGTTACCAGCACCGACGCCATGGTCAAAACCCTGCTGCTGGACAAGGTGGAAACCAAGGAAGAGTCGCTCATTGATATTTACAAACGGGTTCGGCCCGGCAATCCGGCGACACCTGAAGTGGCGCAGGATTTTATTGATCATCTGTTTTTTAAACCCGATTATTATGATCTTTCCACGGTGGGGCGGCTGAAGTTGAACCACCGGCTGGATACAAACGCCTCGGTTCACCTGCGGACGCTCCGCAAGGAGGATCTGCTGCTGGCGGTCAACACTCTGATCAACCTGAAAAACACACAGGGCGCAGTGGATGACATTGATCACCTCGGTAACCGTAGAGTACGGGCAGTGGGTGAACTGCTGGAAAATCAGTACCGCATCGGTCTGGTTCGCATGGAGCGGGCCATCAAAGAGCGAATGAGCCTGCAGGAAGTGGATGCCCTGATGCCCCACGATCTGGTAAACCCCAAACCGGTTTCAGCCGTGGTGCGGGAATTTTTCGGTACCAGTCAGCTCTCCCAGTTCATGGATCAGACCAATCCGCTGTCCGAGACCACGCACAAGCGACGATTGAGTGCCCTCGGGCCGGGTGGCCTGACCCGTGAACGCGCCGGCTTTGAGGTGAGGGACGTACACCCTTCGCACTACGGCCGCATTTGCCCCATTGAAACGCCGGAAGGGCCGAACATCGGCCTTATCGTTTCGTTGAGCACATATGCCCGGGTGAATGGTTACGGCTTTATCGAGACCCCTTATCGGGTGGTGGACAAGGCAACGGTTTCCAAGGAAATAAGAATGCTGCCCGCTTTTGAGGAAGGCGATCATCCCATCGCCCAGGCCAATGCGCCGGTGGATGACAAGGGGCGGTATGTGAACCCTGTGGTCATCGCGCGGGTTGAAGGCGAGTTCAGCATGATTAATGCTGAAGAAGTCGAATTGATGGATGTTTCACCCAATCAGCTCGTGAGCGTATCCGCATCCTTGATTCCATTTCTGGAAAATGACGACGCCAACCGCGCGTTGATGGGGTCCAACATGCAGCGTCAGTCTGTCCCCCTTGCCAAGCCAAGCGCCCCGCTCGTGGGGACGGGCGTGGAGCGGGTCGTTGCCAGGGACTCCGGCGTGGCGGTGGTCGCGAAAAAAAGCGGGCATGTGATGTCGGTGGACGCTGACAGAATCGTTATCAAGCATGATGACGCTGAAGAGGGTAAACCTGTTACTGTATACAATCTGTCCAAGTTTATCCGTTCCAATCAGAACACCTGTTTCAACCACCGGCCCATCGTCAAGAAAGGGCAGTACGTTAAATCCGGTGATGTGATTGCCGACGGGCCCGCTACCGAACGAGGCGAACTGGCATTGGGCAAGAACGTCACCGTGGCCTTCATGCCTTGGGGCGGATACAATTTTGAAGACTCCATCCTTGTGGGCGAACCCCTGGTGAGAGACGGGGTGTTTACCTCTGTCCATATTGAGGAATTTGAGGTGGTCGCCAGGGACACCAAGCTGGGCAAGGAGGAGATTACCTGTGATATTCCAAATGTAGGCGAGGAAAACCTGAAGGACCTGGACGAAAGCGGTATTGTCCGGCTGGGCGCCGAAGTCAAGCCCAGCGATATTCTCGTGGGCAAGATTACGCCCAAGGGCGAAACCCAGCTGTCGCCGGAAGAAAAGCTGCTGCGGGCCATTTTCGGCGAAAAGGGGGGCAATGTAAAGGATACATCTCTTCGGGTGCCGCCGGGCGTAAGCGGAACGGTAATCGATGCAAAGGTGTTCACCCGCCGCGGCGTTGACAAGGATGAGCGCACGCAGGAGATCGAGAACGAAGAAATCGAGGTGCTCAGACGGAACCGCGACGATGAACTGGCGGTTATCGATGAGGTGGCACGGGAAAAGATAGCCGACCTGCTGGCAGGTGAAAAAGCCGCGGCGCCCGTAAAAAAAGGCAAAAAGGTGGTTATCGCCAAAGGCGACAAGATCACCGAAGCGGTCCTGGCGGAGATTCCCATGGCACAGCTGGAAAAAGCGGCAGTGGAATCGGACGGGGTGAATGAAAAGCTCAACCGGATTTTCGAATGGTACCGGGACCAGACAGAGGATTGCAGGGAAGCTTTTGAGAACCGGGTTAGCCAATACGGGGCCGGCGAGGAGCTGCCTCCCGGCGTCATAAAAATGGTAAAAATTTATGTGGCCATGAAACGGGTCCTGTCCACCGGTGACAAGATGGCAGGACGGCACGGTAACAAGGGTGTTGTCTCCCGCATTCTGCCCCAGGAAGATCTTCCGTATTTTGAAGACGGCTCCACTGTGGACATGGTGTTAAATCCTCTCGGGGTCCCTTCCCGCATGAACGTGGGACAGATTCTGGAAATTCATCTGGGCCGGGCCGCCAAGGCACTAGGAGACCAGATTAACAAGATGATTGCGGAAAAGAACCACAATGCGCTGAAAGAGAAGTTCAGGGCCATATTTGCCCAAGATCTCCACCCGGCCAACATTGACGGCATGGATGACGACACCCTGATGGCGTTTGCCAGTTCTTACCGGGACGGTGTGCACATGGAAACCCCGGTTTTTGACGGCGCCAAGGAATCGGAAATAAAGGGGCTGCTCAATGAAGGCGGGGTCGACGAAACAGGTCAGGCCGTGCTTTATGACGGCCGTACCGGCGAACCGTTTGATGAAAAGATTACTGTTGGGATAATGTATATGCTGAAGCTTCACCACCTGGTGGATGACAAGCTTCATGCAAGGTCCATCGGACCTTATTCCCTTGTTACCCAGCAGCCCCTCGGCGGAAAGGCGCAATTCGGCGGCCAGCGGCTCGGGGAGATGGAGGTCTGGGCCATGGAGGCTTATGGCGCGGCCTATGCGTTGCAGGAATTTTTGACGGTGAAGTCGGACGACATAGCCGGCCGTACCCGCATGTATGAAAAGATTGTAAAGGGCCAGAACGTTCTGGATCCAGGGCTTCCGGAGTCTTTCAAGGTGTTGACCAAGGAAATGAAAGGGCTGGGACTGGATGTAACCCTTATTGAAAATAAAAACGAGGAGTAGCCATTGGAAACTGTATATGATTTTTTTGCAAAACCGGTTAATCCCCGATCGTTTTCTGGCGTGAAAATCGCACTCGCCTCATCCGAACAGATCCTTCAATGGTCGTTCGGGGAGATAAGTAAGCCTGAAACCATCAATTACCGTACATTCAGGCCTGAACGGGATGGGCTCTTCTGCGCCAAAATATTCGGACCCACCAAGGACTATGAGTGTAACTGCGGTAAGTACAAGCGAATGAAACATCGGGGAGTCACCTGTGAGAAATGCGGTGTAGAGGTGATCCAGTCCAAGGTCCGCCGGGAACGGATGGCCCATATCAAGCTGGCCTCTCCGGTATCCCATATATGGTTTTTAAAGAGTCTGCCCAGCAAAATCGGCAATGTGCTGGATCTGACCTTAAAGGAACTTGAGCGGGTTCTGTATTTTGACAGTTATATCGTCATCGATCCCAAGGATACGGACCTGACGTTAAAACAACTGCTCTCAGAAGAGGCTTTTCAGGAGGCCAGGGAAAAATACGGGGCCGCCGCCTTTAAAGCGGAAATGGGGGCCGAGGCCATTAAAGAACTGCTGGATGCGGTTGATCTTGAGTCGCTGAGTACGGAGCTTCGGGATGAATTGAAATCCACCGCCGTTGAAGCCAAGCGGAAAAAATACTCCAAACGGCTGAGGATCGTGGACGCTTTCAGAAAGTCCGGGGTTTCGCCTTCCTGGATGGTTATTGACGTGATCCCCGTGCTTCCGCCAGATCTGCGGCCGCTGGTGCCGCTGGAAGGCGGCCGCTTTGCTACATCCGACCTCAACGATCTGTACCGCCGGGTGATCAACCGTAACAACCGGCTCAAACGGCTCATGGATCTTAAGGCGCCCGATATCATCGTGCGGAACGAAAAGCGGATGCTTCAGGAGTCGGTAGATGTTTTGTTTGACAACGGCCGGCACGGCCGGGCGGTGACGGGAAGCAACAAACGCCCGCTGAAGTCGCTCACCGACACCCTCAAGGGCAAACAGGGCCGGTTCCGTCAGAACCTTCTGGGAAAACGGGTGGATTACTCCGGCCGTACCGTTATTACCATCGGCCCCAATCTGCGGCTGCACCAGTGCGGTCTGCCCAAGCAGATGGCCCTGGAGCTGTTCAAACCGTTTATTTATTACCGGCTTGAGCAGAAGGGATACGTCTCTACCGTAAAAAGCGCCAAGAAGATGGTGGAGCGGGAAACCCCGGAAGTATGGGATACCCTGGAAGAGGTGGTCAAAGAATATCCCGTGATGCTCAACCGCGCTCCGACCCTTCACCGGCTGGGCATTCAGGCCTTTGAACCGGTACTGATCGAGGGCAAGGCCATTCAGCTTCACCCCTTGGTGTGTACCGCGTTTAACGCAGACTTTGACGGCGACCAGATGGCCGTTCATATCCCGCTGTCCGTGGAAGCCCAGATCGAAGCGCGGATACTGATGCTGTCCACCAACAATATTTTGTCACCGGCGAACGGCAGTCCCATTATTGTTCCTACCCAGGACATCGTTCTGGGAACCTATTACATGACCAAAATCATTGACGGGACCAAAGGAGAAGGAAGTGTGTTTTCCAGTCCCGACGAGGTGGTCGTCGCCTATGACGCCGGTGCCGTGGGCCTCCATGCGGCGGTCAATGTGCGCATCAGCGGCACGCGTTACGATACCTCCGTGGGCCGGGTAATTGTATGGGGCATCATCCCGCAGGAGTATACGCCGGTGTTCCACAGCATCGCCTTTCCCACGAAGAAGGATGCTAATGCCGCGCTGGCGGAAATCAAGAAAGGCCTGTCCTTTACGGAAATGGCGGACAAATACGATGATGACGGCGGCAAACAATTGTTCAAGCAGGAGGATATCATCGCCTACTGGGATGTGGGTGAAGCCGATGCTGATTACCTTGCCTCCCAGAAGGACGGAGAATGCAGCGATATTATTGAGACCGGTGATGGCTATCGGCTGTTTGAAAAGGCCGGGGAACAGAGCGAGATACCTTTTGAAATGGTGAACAAGCCCTTGGGGAAAAAGGCCGTCCGGGAGCTGGTGGATTCTGCTTACCGGTTTATCGGCTTGAAATCCACGGTGATCCTTGCCGATCGGCTCAAGGACATCGGTTACAAGTACTCCACGCTTGGCGGGCTCTCCATTTCCATTGATGCCATGGTGGTTCCCGAGAAAAAATGGGATATCATCAAAGATGCGGAGACAAAGGTGGACGAGATCGGCAGCCAGTACAAGGAAGGGCTGATCACCCAGGGGGAGAAATACAACAAGGTGGTGGATATCTGGTCCAAGGCCACGGATGATATCGCAAATGAAATGATGGAATCCATGCGGACAGACTCGGGTACCAAGGGCGGACGGTTCAACCCCGTTTTTATGATGGCGGACTCCGGCGCCAGGGGAAGCAAGGATCAGATGCGCCAGCTAGCCGGTATGCGGGGTCTGATGGCCAAGCCTTCGGGTGAGATCATTGAGACGCCGATTATCGCCAACTTCCGGGAAGGACTGAGCGTGCTGCAGTATTTTATCTCCACGCACGGCGCTCGAAAGGGACTGGCGGATACCGCCCTGAAGACTGCCAACTCCGGGTATCTCACCCGCCGACTGGCTGATGTGGCCCAGGACTGCGTTGTCCTGGAGGATGACTGCGGGACGGTGATGGGCGTGGAAGTGGAAGCCCTGATCGAAGGCGGGGAAATTATCGAACGCCTGGTGGACCGGGTCATCGGCCGCATTGTGCTGGAAGACCTGTATGACCCCTTTACGGATAAACGCATTGTGCGGGCCGGTGAGGAAATTTCGGAGCGGCATATTGATGCCATCGAGAACTCCGGTATCACAAAAATAAAAATCCGCTCGGTGCTCACCTGTAAAAGCGAGCGGGGTATCTGTGCCAAATGCTACGGTCGGGATTTTGCCCACGGCCGGTTGGTTGAGCTCGGCCAGGCGGTTGGGATTCTCGCTGCTCAGTCCATCGGCGAACCCGGTACCCAGCTGACCATGCGGACATTTCATATCGGCGGTACGGCGAGTCGAAAGGTGGAGCGGGCGGAGATCCGCGCCCGGGTAGATGGTTACGTCAAGCTAGGAAACCTGAACGTGGTCTTAAACGCTGAAAACCGGCTGGTGGTGATGAACCGCCGGGGCGGTGAGTTTACCATTGTCAGCAAAGCCGGCCGGGAAATCGAGAAGTGCCCTGTGATTTACGGTGCTACCATTGTGGTCAAGGATGGTCAGGCGGTAAATGCCGGCGACGTCCTGGCTGCATGGGATCCGTTTACCACGCCGATCGTGGCCGAAGTGGGCGGTACGGTAAAATTCGGTGACATCGTCAAGGGCAAGACCATGCAGGAAATGGTGGACCCAGTGACCGGCAAATCAAGTCTTACCATTATTGACGAAAGTAAGGCCCAGGACGTCCGTCCACGGATTTCCATCAAGGATGCAAATAACAAAACCGCGCCTTTGCCGGATGGAAAGGGCAGGGCCCGTTATTTCCTGCCGGTTGATGCGGTGATGCTGGTTGAAGAGAATGACGTGATACGGGCCGGTGATGTTATCGCCAAGCTGCCGCGGGCCACCACCAAGACAAAGGACATTACCGGCGGTCTTCCGCGTGTGGCCGAGCTGTTTGAGGTGCGAAAACCCAAAGAGGCGTCCGTGCTGAGCGAAATTAACGGATATGTGAGCGTAGCCAAGGCGGCGACCAAAAAAGGCAAGCAGAAGGTCACCATTACACCGGTGGACGGCGGCGAGCCAAGGGAGTATCTCATCCCCCGCGGCAAACACATCAATGTGTACGAAGGCGATTACGTCAAGGCCGGTGAGGAAATTGTGGCCGGCTCCGCCAATCCCCAGGATGTGATGAATATCAAGGGCGACGTGGCCCTGGCCCGATACCTGGTGGATGAGGTGCAGGAGGTTTACCGCCTTCAGGGCGTTGCCATTAACGACAAACATATCGAGGTCATCGTCCGACAGATGATGCGTCGGGTCAAGATCAAGGAAATCGGGGACACCGAGTTTATCGATGATGAACAGGTGGACAAGGTTGTATTTGAAGAGGCCAACCGCCAGGTGGTTGAAGCCGGCGGTAAGCCGGCTGTTGGTGAACCGCTTATCCTGGGTATAACCAAGGCATCCCTGGCTACGGATAGCTTCATTTCCGCCGCGTCTTTTCAGGAGACCACAAAGGTGCTGACGGATGCCAGCATTGCCGGTCGTACCGACTATCTGAAGGGCCTGAAGGAAAACGTGATCATGGGGCGGCTGATTCCCGCCGGTACCGGTTACGTGGAATACAGTAAAAATCAGCAATCCGATGTGGCTGTCTGATAATACGTTTGCCCGCCATTGATTTCGGTTCCGGTGAAGCGGCGAACAGGATATTTTATGTTAAAAATCGGGTTCCGGCGGATAAAAATGCTTGACAAGCCGGGAGCTAAGAGATAACATTTGTTATTTTATCAACTTGGGTCTTAACCAGGTTTTAATCTGGTCTGCGAAAAAGGAGATAACACGTAAAGAATGCCGACAATCAACCAACTGGTAAACAAGGGCAGGAAACGGATAAGGAAAAAAGCCACGACTCCGGCGCTTAAGGGAGGGCCGCAGAAAAGAGGGGTATGCGTCCGTGTTTACACGTCAACCCCGAAAAAACCGAATTCTGCATTGCGTAAAGTGGCTAGGGTAAGATTGACCACCGGTATCGAGGTGACCGCCTATATTCCCGGTATAGGGCACAATCTCCAGGAGCATTCGGTTGTGCTTGTCCGTGGCGGCCGTGTGAAGGACTTACCGGGTGTCCGCTACCATATCGTCAGAGGGACGCTTGACACCCTTGGCGTGGATGATAGAAAGCAGGGTCGTTCGAAGTACGGGACAAAGAGACCCAAATAATCGGGGTTCCCGATATTTTGGCCGAATGCCCGGCAACCGCCGGTGCTGCACATTCGGATTCAATGAACTAATATGGTAAGAATGGTGTAACGTATGCCCAGAAAAAGAGAGGTTCCGGTCCGGCCGGTTATGCCGGATGCGAAATACAAAAGCAAGCTGGTTGCCATGTTCGTGCGCAAAATCATGCGCGACGGAAAAAAGAGTACGGCCGAAGCCATCCTGTACAAGGCGTTTGAGGTGATTGAGGAAAAGACCGGCAAAGCGCCGCTGGAAGTTTTTGAAGCCGCCCTCGCCAATGTAAAGCCCAAGGTGGAAGTCAAATCCCGCCGCATAGGCGGTTCCACCTATCAGGTCCCCACGGAGATCAGGGATGCAAGGCGTGTCGCTCTGGCCATTCGATGGGTTATCGGTTATGCCAAAGGACGACCGGAAAAAGGCATGCATGTCAAGCTGGCGGCGGAGTTAATGGACGCGGCCAACGAACGGGGATCTTCCGTGAAGAAGAAAGAAGATACGCATAAAATGGCTGAAGCCAACAAGGCGTTCGCCCATTACCGTTGGTAAAGATTCCGGCGCGGTGCGACTGAACATACTGAACATATAGAATAAAGAATAACAAGTGCCTGTAGAAGGGGGAGACGATGTCAAAAAAGAAATTTGAGCGAACCAAGCCGCATGTGAATGTTGGTACGATCGGTCATATCGACCACGGAAAGACGACCCTGACGGCGGCGATCACGAAGCACTGCGGTTTGAAGGGAATGGCGGAATATGTGGCGTTCGACAAGATCGACAAGGCGCCGGAAGAGCGCGAACGCGGCATCACCATTGCCACTGCCCATGTGGAGTATCAGACCGAGGGCCGGCATTATGCGCATGTGGACTGCCCCGGCCACGCGGACTATATCAAGAACATGATCACCGGCGCGGCCCAGATGGACGGCGCGATTCTGGTGGTAGGCGCCGATGACGGCCCCATGCCCCAGACCCGTGAGCATATTCTGCTGGCGCGTCAGGTGGGCGTTCCCCAGATCGTGGTGTTTTTGAACAAGTGCGATATGGTGGACGACGAAGAGCTGATCGAGCTGGTGGAGCTGGAGCTGCGTGAACTGCTGGACAAGTATGAGTTTCCCGGCGACGACACCCCGATTATCCGCGGCAGCGCATTGAAGGCGCTGGAGAGCGACGATTCGGACAGCGAGGAAGCCAAGCCGGTGTTCGAGCTGCTGGAGGCGCTTGACAGCTATATTCCGGAGCCCAAGCGGGACGTGGACAAGCCCTTTTTGATGCCGATTGAGGACGTGTTCAGCATTTCGGGTCGTGGAACGGTTGTAACGGGCCGGATCGAGCGCGGGATCATCAAGGTTGGCGAAGATATTGAGCTGGTGGGCGTACGGCCCACGGTCAAGACGGTATGTACCGGTGTGGAAATGTTCAGAAAGCTTCTGGACGAAGGTCAGGCAGGCGACAACGTTGGGCTGCTTTTGCGCGGCACCAAGCGTGACGAGGTGGAGCGCGGCCAGGTGGTTGCCAAGCCGAAATCGATCACGCCGCATACGAAATTCAAGGCCGAGGTATACGTATTGAGCAAGGAAGAAGGCGGTCGTCATACGCCGTTTTTCAGCGGTTACCGGCCCCAGTTTTATTTCCGGACAACGGATGTGACCGGTATATTGACGCTGCCGGAAGATGTAGAGATGGTGATGCCCGGCGACAACGTAACGATCACCGGAGAGTTGATCACCCCGATCGCCATGGAGAAGGAACTCCGGTTCGCGGTCCGGGAAGGTGGCCGTACCGTGGGCGCCGGCGTGATCAGTGAGATTATCGAATAATAAAACAATGCGCAGTTGTCATGGCTGTGGGGGAAAGCGTTAAGGAGCTATGAATACGAAAATCAGGATAAAACTGAAAGCTTATGATCACCGGCTTTTGGATCAGTCAGCGCTGGATATTGTTGATACCGCGCGCAAAACGGGTGCGAAAATTGTAGGGCCCATTCCACTGCCAACGAAAGTTAACAAATTCTGTGTGCTGCGGTCCCCCCACGTGAACAAAAAATCACGGGAGCAATTTGAGATGCGGACCCACAAGCGGCTTCTGGATATTATGGAGCCCACACAGCAGACAGTGGACGCGCTGATGAAACTTGACCTTTCCCCGGGCGTGGATGTGGCAATAAAATTATAGCTGGGTGCAGCAAGGGAGCTTGGACGATCATGTGCAAAGGAATTATAGGACGAAAGCTTGGAATGACGGGCATATTTGCCAGTAATGGAGAGTACGTTCCCGTTACGGTGATTGCAGCTGGTCCGTGCGTGGTAACTCAGATCAAGTCCGCTGAAACGGATGGATACGATGCCCTGCAAGTGGGATTCCAGGAAAAGGATCTGGATAAGGTAAACAAACCCATGACGGGGCATTTCAAGAAAAGCGGCAGCTCGGGTTTTGCACATGTGAGGGAATTCCAGGTGGACAACCCTGCTGATTATACCCCCGGGCAGACCCTGGATACAGAGCTTTTTGATGTCGGCGAAACAGTGCACATCAGCGGGCTGATCAAGGGACGCGGGTATTCCGGTGTCATGAAGCGTCACGGGTTCCGTGGCGGTAAAAAAACCCATGGCAGCAGAAGCCATCGGGTGCCCGGATCAATCGGCAACAGCGCCTGGCCCGGCCGGGTGATTAAAGGCAAAAAGCTTCCCGGCAGATACGGAAACTCGCGTCAGACGATGAAAAATCTAAAAATCATGGATATCCGGGAAAAAGAGAACCTGCTTCTGGTAAAAGGCGCCGTTCCCGGCACCCGGAACGGACTGGTCCAGATATACAAGACGAATGCTTCGAAATAGCCGCTGGGCGAAGTCTGGTCGACATACGACGAAGCGTTCTTCAAAGGTGTAGAGGGTATTATGGCTGTAGCAGATGTGAAAAACAAAAATGGCGATACGATTTCTCAGACAGAGCTGCCGGACAGCATTTTCAATGTCGAGATCAAGTCTGATGTTCTGAATGAAGTGGTCAAGATGCAGCGGGCAAAGCGCCGGTCCGGAACCGCCGCCGTTAAGACCCGTGCCGATGTAAAAGGCAGCACCGGTAAAATGTTTCGCCAAAAAGGGACCGGTCGGGCCCGCCGCGGCGATATCAAGTCGCCGCTCTTAAAAGGCGGGGGCGTGGTTTTTGGTCCTGTGCCCCGTTCATACGCGCAAAATGTACCGAAAAAGGTTCGGAAGCTGGCACTGAAAATGGCGCTGTCCAGCAAACTTCAGAACGATACCCTGACGGTTGTGGATTCTCTCACGCTTGACGAAATCAAGACCAAGGCGTTTGCGAACATACTCAACGCGCTGGGCACGGACAACGTACTGGTCATTACCGATAAAAAAGATGAAATGCTCGAAATGTCGGCGCGGAATATACCCCGTGTGAAAATACTCCGCTGCGAGGGCCTTAACGTGTACGACATTCTCAAATACAGAAATCTTGTGCTGGTGGAATCCACCATTTCGGCCATTGAGGGAAGGGTGTCATAATGTTGCAGCATGATTTGATTATACGGCCCGTGACCACGGAAAAAACCACCCTGCAGAAGGAGATGAACAATCAGGTGACCTTCGAGGTGGAAAAACGGGCCAATCGCATCGAAATCGCAAGAGCGGTGGAAACAATTTTCAATACAAGAGTGGCAGCTGTCAGAACCGCCCATGTCAAGGGCAAGACCAAGCGGATGGGCAGGCATATCGGCAAACGCAAGGACTGGAAAAAAGCCGTTGTGACATTAATGCCCGGCGAACGGATTGATTTTTTTGACGGCGTGTAACCGGAGGCGGATTGTAAAATGGGTATCAGGAAAGTAAAAGCAACATCAGCCGGACGGCGGTTTCAGGAGTATTCTACTTTTGAAGAACTGACGACGGAAAAACCGACGGTAAAAAGTCTTATCAAACCGCTGCACAAAAACGGCGGACGGAACGCTAAGGGCCGTATTACATGCAGACACCGGGGTGGCGGCCATAAGCGCCATTACCGGGTAATTGATTTCAAACGGTACAAAGATAACATTCCGGCAAGGGTTGCGGCCATCGAATACGATCCGAACCGTTCGGCCAGAATTGCCCTGCTCTTTTATGCAGATGGCGAAAAGCGCTACATCCTTGCTCCCGTCAACCTGAAGGTGGGGGACACGGTGATGAGCGGTTCCGAGGCCGAAGTCAAGCCCGGCCATGCCATGCCCCTGGCGGATATCCCCCTGGGAACGGAAATTCATAACCTTGAGTTGCGTTACGGTAAGGGAGCCCAGATGGTCCGGAGTGCCGGTGCCTATGCCAAGGTTATTGCAAAAGAACCCCGGTATGCCCTTATTCGAATGCCTTCCAGTGAAGTACGTAAAGTTCTGTCAAGCTGCAGGGCAACCATCGGCCGGGTGGGCAACGTGGAACATGAAGACCTCTCGCTTGGCAAGGCCGGCCGGAAACGCTGGCTCGGGAAAACCCCGCGGGTGCGTGGTGTCGTAATGAACCCGGTGGACCATCCCATGGGGGGTGGCGAAGGCCGTTCTTCCGGCGGGCGGCATCCCTGTTCTCCCTGGGGCAAACCCACCAAGGGTGTCCGGACACGGAAGAATAAGCAGACCCAACCGTATATCGTCAAACGGCGCACAAAGTAATAAGGAGAATAGAGGATTATGCCACGGTCGTTAAAAAAAGGGCCATATATCGAGGAAAAGCTGGAAAAGAAGATATCCCTGTCACGCAGCACCAAAAGCAGCCAGGTCATAAAAACGTGGTCCCGGCGTTCGACGATCATTCCCGAGATGGTGGGATTGACATTCGCCGTGCATAACGGAAAGAAATTTATTCCCGTGTTTGTAACGGAAAACATGGTGGGTCACAAGCTGGGCGAGTTTTCCCCTTCACGGACATTTTACGGCCATGCCGGGTCAAAGAAGAGCAAGGTCAAGTAACACGGTTAATGACGGTTTCAGGTGATAAGGAATGATCGAGATGGATGAGTCAAAGGCAGTAACAAAATACGTTCGGATTTCACCGCGTAAGGTGCGCAGCCTGGTCGATTGCGTTAAGGGGAAAAGCGTCGAAAACGGCCTGAACATGCTCAAATTCATGCCGAACAAGGGTGCCGGACTGGTTGAGAAAACCATTCGTTCGGCCGTGGCCAACGCGGAAGAGAAAGATATGGATGTGGATGCCCTGGTCATCCGGAACATTCTGGTGGATCAGGGACCGACATTGAAACGGTTCAGGCCGCGGGCGCGCGGGCGCGCCACCCGGATACTGAAACGGACGAGTCACATAACGGTTGTTTTGGCGAAAAAATCCGTATAAAGGCATAAGGAGGTCGAATTGGGTCAGAAAGTAAATCCGGAAGGATTGCGGTTAGGCATCGTTAAAACCTGGCAGTCCCGCTGGTATGCGGACAAGGAGTATGCCGATTTTATTTTTGAAGATTACAAGCTCCGGGAGTTTGTAAAGAAAAAACTTCAGCATGCCGGTATCGCCAGGGTTGAGATCGAACGTTCCCTGAATCGGATTCGACTGAGGATTTTCGCCGCCAGACCCGGTATTGTTATCGGGAAAAAAGGGTATGAGATCGAGCAGCTCAAAAATGAAATCAAGCGCAAAGTCGTTCCGGGTAAAGACATTGCTATCGACATTCAGGAAGTGAAGAAACCGGAAACCGTTGCCCAGCTGGTGGCGGAGAATGTGGCCAATCAGCTGGAACGCCGCGTGGCATTCCGCCGGGCCATGAAACGGGGCGTGTCCTCTTCCATGCGCTTTGGCGTCAAAGGCATCAAAATAATCTGCGCCGGCCGTCTCGGCGGTGCGGAGATGGCCAGAACAGAGTGGTACCGGGAAGGACGCGTGCCCTTGCATACATTGAGAGCCGATGTGGATTACGGTTTTGTTGAAGCCCGCACGGCATATGGCCCCATCGGGGTAAAGGTTTTTATATTCAAAGGCGAGCTGTTGAAACAAGAGCGGAAAAAGCTCGGACTAAACAGATAGCAGGAGCGGATAGACATGCTGAGCCCTAAAAAAGTAAAATTCAGAAAACATCAGCGGGGAAGACGCAAGGGAACCCGACAGGCAGGCAGCGCTCTCAGCTTCGGCGAGTTCGGATTGCAGGCCACGGAATGTGGAATGATTACCTCGCGGCAGATTGAGGCTGCCCGTATTGCCATGACCCGCCACATCAAGCGGGCCGGTAAAACGTGGATCCGGATCTTTCCGGATAAACCGTATACGAAAAAGCCTGCTGAAGTGAGAATGGGGAAAGGCAAGGGCGCGCCCGAAGGATGGGCCGCTGTAATCCGGCCGGGCCGCATCCTCTACGAAATGGACGGCGTCCCGGATGAACTTGCCCAGGAGGCGCTGCGGCTTGCCTCCCATAAGCTTCCTGTAAAAACAAAGTTTGTAAAGAGGGAAGAGCTGTAATGAAGATAGAGGAAATCAAAGAAATGGGATTTGATGAGCTTTCGCAGAAACTTGCGGAACTCAAGGCGGCTTACTTCAATCTCCGCTTTCGGCACGAGACCGGCCAGCTTGAAAATACAAGCATGTTAAAGCGGACCCGGCGGGATATCGCACGGGTGAAAACGATCATGAACGCAAGCGCGCGGCAGTAACGCCATACACAGGGAAAAAGACGGATATTATGGAAAATCGCGGAAACAAAAAACGCTTGGAAGGTATCGTTATCAGTGATAAGCGGGATAAAACCGTCACCGTGAGGGTTGAACGGCTTATCAAGCATAAGGTGTATAAGAAATACATCCGCCGGCGTACCAAGTTCACGGCGCATGACGAAGAAAACAAATGCGGTGTGGGCGACAGGGTGCTTATCACTGAATCCCGACCGCTGAGCCGCTTGAAACGTTGGCGGGTGATGGATATTGTTGAGAAGGCGGTTTAAAGCAAAAGTTGTTTGCATAAAAGGACGAATAGAAGATGATCCAGGCTGAGACAAGACTAAAAGTTGCTGATAATTCCGGTGCCAAGGTGGTTTACTGCATCAAGGTGCTTGGCGGATCCCGCCGCAGATATGCAACCATCGGCGATATTGTCGTGGTATCCGTTAAGGAGGCCATTCCCAACTCCAAGGTCAAGAAGGGGGATGTGCTCAAGGCCGTCGTTGTCCGGACCAAAAAAGAGATTCGCCGGCCCGACGGGTCATATATCCGGTTCGGAGAGAATTCGGCTGTATTGATTGCCGCTAACAACGAGCCGCTGGGAACACGAATATTCGGCCCCGTAGCAAGGGAACTCCGGGCAAAGCGGTTTATGAAAATTATTTCACTGGCCCCCGAGGTGTTGTAACAGACAGTTGGACAGGGTGAAAGAACTATGCAAAGAGCAAGATTGAATATCAAGAAAGACGATAAGGTGAAAGTCGTTGCCGGTAAAGATAAAGGCAAAATCGGCAAGGTGTTGTCTGTTGACTGTGATAAAAACCGGGTGGTTGTGGAAAAGGTCAACATGATGAAGCACCACATGCGTCCCAATGTCCATAACCGCCAGGGTGGGATCGTTGAAAAAGAGAATCCCATTCACCGGTCCAATGTGATGTTGATGTGCAGTAAATGCGTAACCCCCACAAAAATAAAGACCAGGTTTCTGGATGACGGGCAGAAGGCCCGCATGTGTGGCAAATGTAACGAGTTGATTGATTGATGACGGCAGGTCAACCGTGTTTTGCGTTACAGGGAGAAATAATGTCGCGTTTTAAAGAATACTACCAAACAGATGTCATTCCCAAGCTGAGAGATGCATACGGGTATGTCAATTACATGCAGGTGCCCAAGCTCGATAAAATTGTTTTGAACATGGGGATCGGCGAGGCGATTAATAATATCAAGATTCTTGACTCCGCCGTGGATGAACTGAAAGCCATCACCGGGCAGCAGCCGGTTGTCAAGCGTGCGAGAAAGTCCATCGCGGCTTTTAAGCTTCGCAAAGGCATGCCGGTGGGATGCATGGTGACACTGCGGAAAAACCGGATGTATGATTTCTATAACAAGCTGGTCAATATCGCCCTTCCCAGGGTCCGCGATTTTCGGGGAGTGCCGGGAAATGCCTTTGACGGGCATGGGAATTATACTCTGGGGGTACGGGAGCAGATTATTTTCCCCGAGGTCGATTATGATAAAATCGACAAAATCAAAGGGCTGAATATTACCATCGTCACCACCGCAGAAACCGATGATGAGGCCAAAGCGCTGCTAAAAGAACTGGGTATGCCGTTCCGAAATTAAATTTGCGGTTATCAACATATTAACTAACCGATACTGGGAGGAAAGATTTTGGCAAAAAAGGCTTTGATGATGAAGGCAAATAAGAAGCCTAAGTTCAGTGTGCGAGGGTATAATCGTTGTCCGATCTGCGGGCGCCCCAGAGGCTATATCCGTAAATTCGGCATATGCCGGATCTGTTTCCGGGAACTCGCCTCTATTGGAAGGCTCCCTGGTGTGACCAAATCGAGCTGGTAGTTCAGAACAAACAACAGACGATGCAATAACAGGCGCAAGTAAAAACGGAGAATAGAGAATGACAATGAACGATCCCATAGCGGATATGCTGACGCGTATACGGAATGCCGGCAAGGCGCGGCACCACCGGGTAGAAATTCCGGGCTCCAGGCTCAAGGTGGAGATCGCCAAATTACTCAAGCAGCAGGGGTATATAAAGAACTACAAGTTTGTTAAAGACAGCAAACAGGGAATCCTGCGGGTTTATTTGAAATACGATAAGAACAATCAGCACGTTATTTACGGAATCCAGCGGGTAAGCAAAACCGGCCGGCGGGTGTATGCCAAGAGCAAGGATATCGACCCTGTTTTAAACGGAATGGGCATTTCGATTCTCTCCACCTCCAGGGGAGTAATGACGGATAAGCAGGCAATCCAGGACAAAGTCGGCGGCGAAGTTCTCTGCAATGTCTGGTAAAATGAAGAGGTGTAAGGGATGGCGCGAGTAGGAAAAGAACCGATAAAGATTCCGGCCGATGTCGATGTGACGTACGCCGATAAAACCATAACGGTAAAAAGCGGTAAAGGCACCTTGACACGGACGGTTCACAAGGATATCGATCTGGAGTTCAAGGACGATATTATCCACGTGATAGCAGGAGCCGAAGATCGCAAGCGGCTGGCACTTCAGGGGCTCATGCGTTCTTTGATCAACAATATGGTCCAGGGGGTTGAAAAGGGATTTGAGCGAAGCCTGGAAATCAACGGTATTGGTTACCGGGCGGATGTCAAGGGACAGTCCATTGAATTTAATATCGGCTATTCTCACCCTATTGACTTTCCGCTGCCGGAAGGGATTTCCGCCAGAATGGAAAAGAACGTGCTGACTCTCTCCGGCATCGACAAAGAACTTGTCGGCCAGACCGCCGCTTCCATTCGGAAGCTGAGACCGCCGGAGCCGTATAAAGGCCGGGGCATCAAATACACGGACGAATATATTCAACGCAAGGCCGGAAAGACCGGTTAACGCAGAACAGAGGTTGGCTAAAATGAGTTCAAGCAAGAGCAAATATCAACTGCGGCAGAAACGCCGGACCCGGATCCGAAAGAAAATTCACGGAACTTCGGACTGTCCCAGGCTGAGCATTTTCAAAAGTTCAAAACATATTTACGCGCAGATTATCGATGACAGCCAGGGAGTTACCTTTGCAACGGCTTCCACTACCGAAAAAAGCGTAAGAGACGATGAATCGCTGGCCGGCAAGAAGAAAGCTGAGCTGGCTGCCGAGGTGGGTGCCCTGGTGGGCAACCGGGCCATTGAGAAAGGAATCAAGCAGGTGGTTTTCGACAGGGGTGGGTTCCTTTATCATGGGCGCGTTAAAGCCGTTTCCGAGGGTGCCCGAAAGGCGGGGCTAAAGTTTTAGGCGAAAGGGAATACGGGGTGCCGGCCGGCATTAAGGCAAACAACCGGCTGGACGCCAAGCGGTTCCATGAAAACAGCCGGAGGATTAGGAGGCAGACTTTTGTTGAAACAGGATAAAGAAGAAACCCAGTATATTGATAATGTGGTTCACATCAAACGGGTGGCAAAAGTGGTAAAAGGTGGACGGAAGTTCAGCTTCAGCGCGGTTGTCGTGGTGGGCGATGGAAACGGTAACGTGGGGTGCGGGCTCGGCAAGGCCAAAGAGGTCCCGGAGGCCATACGGAAAGGCGCTGAAAAGGCGAAACGGTCCATGATCAGTGTCAGCCTGAAAGAAGGCACCATCCCTTATGCCACCACCGGAAGGTTCGGCGCCGGCAGTGTACTTTTAAAACCGGCCTCCAAAGGGACGGGCCTGATTGCCGGTGGAGCGGTGCGGGCCGTTCTGGAAGCTGCAGGCGTCAAGGACATTCTGACAAAGTGTATGGGGACGCATAATTCCCATAACGTTGTCAAGGCCACAATCATGGGACTGCAGCAGCTCCAGAGCAAGGAGCAGATTGCGGCCCGGCGGGGTATCCCGGTCGAAGACTTGTAGGAAGGATAGGGATGATGGCGGATTCAATAACCGTACGACTGGTTAAGAGCATGATCGGAAGGCCGGAAAAACATCGGAAAGTGTTGCGGGCCATGGGACTGAGAAAAATCAACAGCACCGTCTGCCTGACGGACTCGCCGTCGGTGCAGGGAATGATCAGAAAAGTATCGCATCTTGTGAAAGTGGAGGTAAAAGCCGATGGATCTTAGTCAACTCTCACCCCCCAGTGGTTCAAGAAAAGCAAAGCGCAGAGTTGGGCGCGGTCCCGGTTCCGGAAGGGGAACCACGGCCGGCCGGGGAACCAAGGGACACAACAGCCGTTCGGGCGGCGGTGTCAGGCCCGGCTTTGAGGGTGGTCAGATGCCCCTTCACCGGCGACTTCCCAAGCGTGGCTTCAATAACATTTTTGCAAAACGACTGACTGTGGTTAACATTCGTGATCTTGAAAAATTCGAAGGCGGCAGTGTCGTAGATGAAGCAGCGTTAAGGGCAAACGGTATCGTCAAAAATGCAGGTGCGGGCATCAAACTACTCGGCCAGGGCGAAATTGATCGTCCTCTCACCGTTAAAGTCAATAAGGCGAGCAAGAGCGCCCGTTCAAAAATCGAGGCCGCTGGTGGTACCATGGAGGCGGATAACTAATGTTTGGCGGTGGATATCAGAATATTTTTAAAATCGCCGAACTGAAACGGCGGATTTTATTTACCCTGGCGTTGCTGGCCGTATATCGTGTCGGGGTCCATATTCCGACCCCCGGCATAGATGCCGCGGCCCTGGCGAAGATATTCGAGGCCCACAAGGGTGGCATGCTGGGCATGTTCAACATGTTTTCCGGCGGTGCGCTGGAGCGGCTATCCGTGTTCGCCCTGGGCATTATGCCTTACATCAGCGCGGCTATTATCATCGAGCTGATGACCGTTGCCGTTCCATACCTGGAGCAGCTGAAAAAAGAAGGGGAACAGGGACGGAAAAAGATTACCCAGTATACCCGCTATGGTACGGTGGGGCTGAGTATCGTGCAGGGGTTTCTTATTGCCGTTGGTATCGAGAAGATGGGTGCTGTCATTGATCCGGGCTGGTCGTTTCGGATCATGACCGTTATAACACTGACTGCCGGTACGGCGTTCATAATGTGGCTTGGTGAACAGATCACCGAGCGGGGGATCGGCAACGGGATTTCCCTGATTATTTGTGCCGGAATTATCGCCCGCCTGCCCTCCGCCATCGCCAATACATTCCGATTGATTTCCACGGATGAAATGGGCATCTTTACCGCAGTGGTGCTGGGGGTTTTCATGGTGGCGGTTGTTGCATTTATTATTTTCATGGAACAGGGACAGCGACGAATTCCGATTCAATATGCCAAACGGGTGGTGGGCCGTAAGATGTACGGCGGCCAGAATACCCATTTGCCGTTGAAGATCAATACGTCGGGCGTTATTCCACCCATCTTCGCGTCATCGATCATGATGTTCCCGGCAACTATGGGCGGATTTGTCGATGTGCCGATTGTCCAGGCTGTTTCAGAGGCATTGATGCCCGGACGTCTTATCCATGGAATACTCTTTGTGGCCCTGATTTTCTTTTTCTGCTATTTTTACACGGCGGTTACATTTAAACCGGACGATGTGGCGGAGAATATGAAAAAACAGGGCGGCTACATTCCTGGCATCCGTCCGGGCAAACGAACGGCGGATTATATCGACAAGATTCTGACCCGAATCACCCTTGGCGGGGCTGTATACGTATCCGCGGTATGTATTCTGCCCACCATACTGATGACAAAATTTAACGTGCCGTTTTATTTCGGCGGCACCGCATTGCTGATTGTGGTCGGCGTTGCGATCGATACCACATCCCAAATGGAATCCCACATGATACAACGCAGTTATGAGGGGTTCCTTAAAAAAGGTGTGACAAGAAGCCGGTAAATTTACTTGGCGGAGGTTTGAGAATAGATGGCTAAAGAAGAGGCGATCAAAGTTGAGGGCACCGTACTGGAAACATTGCCCAACGCCATGTTTAAGGTGGAGCTTGAGAACAAGCATCAAGTGCTGGCCCATATTTCGGGGAAAATGCGCATGCATTTCATCAAGATTCTGCCGGGTGACAAGGTTACCGTGGAGTTGTCGCCTTATGATTTATCCCGTGGACGAATTACATACAGATCAAAATAGGGCGATCCCGGCGAAAAAGTCGGCCGGGTTTATGCCTGAGCAGGGGGTATAGACAATGAAGGTAAGGGCTTCGGTGAAAAAAATATGCCGTAATTGTAAGGTTGTCAGGCGAAAAGGCCAGATTCGGGTTATCTGCGTCAATAAGCGTCACAACCAACGGCAGGGATAGACGACATAACAGGAGGAACGGGTTTTGGCAAGAATTGCTGGTATAGATTTACCAAAGCGAAAACGGGTAGAGATAGGTCTCACCTACATATATGGGATCGGTCGTTCCCTGTCCAGGGAGATACTGAGCAAGGTGAACGTGGATTATGATACCAAGGTTGATCAGTTGACAGAATCTGAAATCAATGCCATCCGAAATGCAATCACCAACGAACACAAGGTCGAAGGTGAGCTGCGGACGGAAGTGTCCCTGAACATCAAGCGGCTTATGGACCTCGGCTCTTACCGTGGGCTCCGTCACCGTAAATCGCTTCCCTGTCATGGCCAGCGGACAAGTACCAACGCCCGTACGCGCAAAGGACCGAAGCGGACCGCCGTGAAGAAAAAAGGCGCGGCAAAGAAAAAATAATTAAACGACATAACACGACAGGTAGGGCTGATATAAATGGCTAAACGGGTACAGGGTAAGAAAAAGGTAAGAAAGAGCATTTCCAGTGGCGTGGTCCATATTCAATCCACGTTCAACAACACCATTATCTCGATAACAGATGTTGCCGGCAATGTGATTGCCTGGTCTTCCGCCGGCACGCGCGGTTTCAAGGGGTCTCGAAAGAGTACGCCATTCGCCGCCCAGCTTGCTTCCGAAGATGCCGCCAAAAAAGCCATGGTGCACGGCATGAAAAGCGTTGAGGTTTATGTGAAGGGGCCGGGTCCCGGCCGCGAATCGGCGCTCAGGGCCTTGCAGGCCGCTGGGTTTACCGTCACCATGATAAAGGATGTGACCCCTATCCCGCATAACGGCTGTCGGCCGCCGAAACGGCGACGCGTATAAACACACAAATTGTTCTGAAGAAGCGTATCAGGACAAATATTTTTTGTTTCGTAAAGGAGGAAGTGATTTGGGTAGATATCGGGAATCAGTTTGCAGGCTCTGCCGGCGTGAAAACTTGAAACTCTTTCTGAAGGGCGACCGCTGCTATACTGACAAATGCGCCTTTGACAGACGCGGCTATCCGCCCGGAGAACACGGTCAGATGCGCCCGAAATTCTCCGGATACGGGGTCCAGCTGCGTGAAAAACAGAAAGTAAAACGGATGTACGGCCTTTCGGAACACCAGTTCAGGCGCATATTTTTCAAGGCTGACCGCCAGAAAGGCATTACCGGTACAAATTTGCTTATCATGCTTGAGCGACGATTTGACAACACCCTTTATCGCCTCGGTTTTGTGGGTTCGCGGACCCAGGGCCGGATCATGATCCGGCATAACCATTTTCTTGTCAACGGCCGTAAAGTGAACATACCTTCATATATGTTGAAACCCGGCGATGTGATCGAAATCAGAGAAAAAAGCAAGAACGTGCAGACCATTGCCGATGCGCTGGCTTCCGTTGAACGGCGGGGGGTACCCCAGTGGCTGTCCCTGGAAAAAGACAATCTGAAGGGCGTAGTTCAGAATCTGCCCGCCCGTGAAGACATCACCATACCTATTCAGGAACAGCTTATCGTCGAGCTTTACTCCAAGTAACATGGTGCAGCGAAACAATAATCGTACGTCGGTATACAATCCAGGCGCCCGAATTACAATCTCTTTGCGAAACCCATGGTGGAGATCAATATGGAAAACGAATTAATGTACATGAACTGGCAGGAGATAATAACGCCTGAGAGCATTCAGGTGGAGGCTGCGACCCCTTTTTACGGGAAATTCGTCTGCGAGCCCCTTGCCAGAGGGTTTGGCACGACCATAGGCAATGCCCTTCGGCGGATTATTATTTCTTCCCTGCATGGCGCGGCAATCACCGACGTAAAGATTGAAGACGTCATGCACGAATATTCGGCCATCGAGGGGGTTCTGGAGGATGTGTCCGAGATTATACTGAATCTGAAAGAAGTCCGGCTCAAAGTCACCGATGCCGAACCCAGAAAAATAAATGTTGAAAAATCAGGAGAAGCGATTGTCACCGCAGGAGATTTTATCAGCGGCGACGGACGCGTGGAAGTCCTGAACCCCGAGGCGCATATCGCCACCCTGTCGGAAGGCGCCAGTCTGAAGATGGAAATGACCGTCAAGGCGGGCAAGGGATATGCACTGGCGGAAAACAACAAGGACGAAGAGGCTCCGGCCGGCACGATGCCCATTGATGCGATTTTTTCACCCATTCGCCGGGTCAACTACGTGGTCGGCAATTCCCGGGTCAAGCAGCGGACCGACTATGACAAGCTCACCCTGGAAGTGTGGACCGATGGCAGCGTGCTGCCGGAGGATGCCATCGCCTTTGCGGCAAAGATTCTCAAAGAACAGTTGAATGTGTTCATTAATTTTGACGAGAGCGCCGAGCCCACGCATATCCGAAGAAAAGATGATTCCCAGAGCAAGGAATTCAACGAAAATCTTTACCGTAGCGTAAACGAGCTTGAGCTTTCCGTGCGCAGTTCCAATTGCCTCAAGAATGCGGAAATCGACAAAATTTATCAGCTCGTCAAGAAGACCGAAGGCGATATGCTGAAAACAAAGAACTTCGGCCGAAAGTCCCTGAATGAGATTAAGGAACTGCTGTCCGAAATGGGCCTTTCCCTGGGAATGGACCTGGAAGGGTTTGAGCCGCCTGAAGAAGACAAGAACGACAAAGGAGAATAGGTCGAAACCATGAGACATCGCAAAACCGGAAAAAAGCTAGGCAGGACCGGCAGTCATAGAAACGCCATGTTTCGCAACATGGTCACCTCCCTGCTGAAGCATGGAAAAATAAAGACCACCGATGTTAAGGCCAAGGAGCTGCGACGCTGGGCCGATCAAATCATCACCCTGGCTAAACGCGGTGACCTGCATGCCCGGCGGCAGGCACTGGCCATTGTCAGAGAAAAGAACGTGGTGCACCGGCTTTTCGATGAAGCCGGTCAGCGGTTTGGCGCCCGCAATGGCGGCTATACCCGGCTCACCAAGATCGGCGTGCGCCCCGGCGATGCCGCCCCAATGACGTTGGTGGAACTCCTCTCCGCAGACGAAGGCGCCGGCAAAAAGAAGGAAAAATCCAGGAAACAAAAACCCGCCGCACAGACCGCACCAGCCGCTACTGCCGCAACGGAAGCTGCCAAAGCACCGGCTGAAGAAGATGCGGAAAAAGTCCCAGCCGAAGAAGATGCGCCCATGGCCGAGGCTGAAGCCCCGGAAGAATCTACTGCTGAGGAAGCTGAGGCGGCAAAAACAGAAGGTGCAACTGCACAACCCGGGATACCGGCTGAAGACGCAGAAGATGCCGGCGATGAAAAGGACGAAGAAGCGCCCAAAGAATAAAAGTCTATCGGCGTAGTTGCCGAAAGAATATTAAAAAAGCCGCATGATCATCACATGCGGCTTTTTTTATTCAGTCAATAAAACCTGGTCCTCTGGGCCAGGTCAGAGATAAAAGGCTACGCCGGTGAGGCGCAAAGCACGAAATTCGAAATTAGAAATTCGAAACAAATCCAAATATCAAATGCTCCAATGACCAAAACAGATACCGGAGTGTTCCTGGGCATCAATGCGATGCATTTATCTTCGTGTCCTTCGTGCTCTTCGTGGTAATAAATATCAGCTCAAATGAACCACGAAGTTCACGAAGGACACGAAGGGTGAGTTCAAGTTATAGATGCATAAAACGGGTGCCTAGGAGCCGATTTCGTCAACTAGGCTGGAGGCGGGAACAAAAGTGACCTTCTGCTTCATCCGTGCCAGGTTCTGCTTTATGCGCCTGCAGGTGGCGGCATGGGGATGGCCGATACCGATGGCCGTTCCGTTGCGGCAGGCAATATCCACCAGAATATCAAGCTGATGGTCAATATAATCCGATGACAGGGAGTTGTCCAGAAAAACATCCCGTTCAGCGAACGGTACATGAAGGAGGCGGGCCGAGGGTTTGCAAAGGGTACCGGCCGCCGTACGGCTGTCGATAAAAAAGAGGTCGTGTTTTTTTAATACGGAAAAAATCTGGTACATCTGGGTTGAGATAGTTGTCATTTTTGAGCCCATGTGGTTGTTGACGCCTTTTACATGCGGCACGTCCGCGAGGTTTTCCTCCAGCTGCCGGATCAGTTCATCCGGCGCCATTGAGGTCAGCAGCACACCGGGGCCGGGATTTATCCTGGGGTATTCAAGCGGCTCCATGGGCAGATGAAGCATGATCTCAATATTTTTCGAATAGGCGGCCTGAACGATGGTTTTGTTCAACGGACTGTGAGGAAGTACGGAAAAGGTAAGAGGGATTTCCATCGCCAGGAACTGGTTGGCGATTTTCTTGTCATACCCGACATCATCAATAATGATGGCCACACGGGGTTTGCCGGCTTTTTCTCCGGGTTTGCAGGGTTTTTTGACCGGGGTGGGCTCATCCGGATAAACTTCAAAGACCGGCCGGTCTGGCTGGGGCCTGGCAATCCGGTGCGTGGTCTGTTTCGGGCTGTTGCTTTTCGGTAACAGAACAAGGGCGGCCAGAATAACAGCAGCTATAACGGTTATAAGGAAAACAGCACCGGCTGATATCCTCAGCAGCTGGCTGCCAAAGGTTCGCTGTTTTGCTTTCTTTCTGCCGGTCGCTGCCTTTTTCTTTTTCGCCATCAGTTGTTTCCGTTGATGCCACTGAATATCTCATGGGAAATCAACGCATCCAAAGCCCTGCACACCTGGGAATCCTTCAGCAGCGCCTCCAGGTTCAGGGTACCGTATTTGGTGCTCTGAAGGCCGCTTTTGTCGTCATCTTTTTGTTGTTCCGATTCGCCGGCATCGGGCTTAGCCTTTGCGTCTTTGCCGGTTTCATCCGTGCCGGGCTGCTCCGTTTTTCCGGATTGGTCTTTGGGCATGGCCTCCAAATGATTCTTGAGGTCTCTTTCTTTTAACCGTTTAACCTTGGATGTTTTCGAGTCCTCCAGAATTTGATACTCCACTTCGATGTCCGGTGTGATGCCGGTGTTCTGAATAGAGCGCCCGCTGGGGGTATAATACCGAGCGATCGTGTACTTGACGCCGGCGCCGTTGCCCAGCGGCTTGACCGTCTGCACGGAGCCTTTGCCAAACGTGGTTTTTCCGATGATGAGGGCGCGCTTATGGTCCTGCAGCGCACCGGCTACAATTTCCGAGGCGCTGGCACTTCCGCCGTTGATCAATACAACGATGGGATACTCCCGTTTTGTGCCGTTTTTGTGCGCTTTGTAGCTGTTTTCATTATCGCGTTCTTTCACCGACAGAATGATCCCTTCGTTCAGAAACATATCGGACATTGCAATGGCCTGATCCAGAAGACCGCCGGGGTTGTTTCGCAGGTCAAGGATCAATCCCTTGAGCTTGCCGTTGTTGTCGTTTCTGAGTTCTTTCAGCGCGGCTTTCAGTTCGTCGGTGGTGTTGGACTGAAAATTAGTGACCCATACATACCCGTAGCCGGGCTTGATAGTGGTTGATTTGACGCTGACAATAGGAATTACGTCCCGCTCCAGTTCAAATTCCATTTCTTCGTCAACGTTTTCCCGTTTCACGGTGATGGTGACGGCGGTCCCTTTTTCGCCCCGCATCATTTTGACCGCTTCCCAGAGCTCCATGTCCGCCGTGGGCTTGCCGTCGATTTCCGTGATAATGTCGCCGGTGGTAATGCCGGCCTCATAGGCCGGCGTCCCTTCGATGGGGGAAATGACCTTCAGCACTCCTTTGGGCATGGTAATGACAATGCCTATGCCTTCGAATTCACCCTGGGTGTCGGTTTGCAGTTCTTTGTACGCATCCGGCGGCAGGTATTGTGAATGGGGATCGAGGCTCTCCACCATGCCTTCAATGGCGGCGTTGATCAGTTTTTTTGTGTCCACGGGATCGACGTAATCCGCTTCCAGTTGCTTGATCACCGAAGAGAAAATCTTCAGTTCTTCATAGGTGCTGTCATTGTTGGCCGAGATGTTGCCGTAAAATCCAGCCCCGATCGTGAGCATGAATGAGGCGACCAGGAGTCCGGCTCCGATTTTCAGCCAGCGTTTTGCATGTGTGCCCATATTTGCCAGTCCTTTTGGTTTTGGTTCATTTCAGCTTGTAAAAAGTTCAACAAGGCCATCACGGTTGAAAGCCGGTATTTAATAATTGTCTATGCACGCCGGATGGAGGCTGTCATCCGGTGTTCAGCCAGCTGACAGGGTTGATCGGCGTGCCCTTGTGCCGTACTTCGAAATAAAGCGAGGTGCCGGTCATTGAAGCGGTATCCCCCACCGTTGCAATGACTTCGTAAGTTTCAACATAGTCGCCCTTTTTTTTGAAAAGTTCCTGAACGTGGGCGTACACTGTATAAAAATTGTCGCCGTGGTCGATGATCATCATGTTGCCGTATCCCTTGAACCAGGTGGCATAAAGTACCTGTCCACGGTAGACGGCCCTTACCGGATCGCCGCGGTTTGCCGCAATGTTGATGCCGCTGCGGAAATTGACGATATTTAATTTTTCATTTTTGTATTTTCCGAAACGGTTTATTATTTTACCTTCTACGGGCATTTTGAGCAACCCCTTCCGGGCGGAAAACTCCCCGCGCAGTTTTTTTGTTTTGTCCCCGGGTTCAACGTGCAGAGAAGCGATGGTCTGGTCAAGTGCCCGGGCCGCCTGTCTCAGGTCTTCCAGCGCGGCTTTGCGAAAGGACTCTTTCTTGCGGATATCGGCAAGAAAGTGTTCCCGTTTCTTCTTTTCCGTCTGCATGATGTTGATCTGGTGCTTGAGATTTTTTTCCAGCGACAGCTTGTCTTTTTTTTCCTTGTTGAGATTTTGGGTCACCTTGGCCAGCCGGGTCCGGTCGGCCAGGTGGCTTTCCAGCATCTGTCTGTCATGGTTGTAGATGAACTGGATGTCCCGCTTGGTTTTCAAAAAATCATACACCGAATCGGCCGAGCCCAGCACGTTCATTTTTCCCAGCATGTGCAGTTTGTAGAGGGCCACCAGCCGCTTGGCGGCGTATCGTTTGTTTTTTTGAATCCGTTTTTCCAGCACCCGCGCCGTCTGGCGGTTCTCCTCAATGTCCTGGCGAACGGCCGCAATCTTTTTATTCAGGTCATCCGCCTGCTGCCTGGCCTGGTGGATCGCGAGGTCAATTTCGTTGAGCCCTTCAATTAGCTGGGTTTCTTTTTTCCCGTAAGCCTCCAGATCCGTTTGATGGCTTTTGATTTTCCGGTCGATTTCCCTGGCTTTTTCCCGAAGGTGCCTGATCTCTTCGGAGCGGCGGTCTTCCACGTGGACATACTGTTCACGGTCACGGATGTAGCCGGTTGCCTGATTGTGGGAAATCTTGAGCCATTTGCCCAGGTCTTCAAGGACTTCCACGCTGGTGCCCCGTTTTAGCGCGGTTATCCGGTCCGCATCCCGTTCTGGTGCGCTGCGGACATTCAGCCATGGGGCATTAATGACGCCGCGCTTGGGTGGTTCTGCCCACGCGGGTTGAATAAATGCAATCGTCAGCGCGGCCGGCAGAATGTAAGCCGCTAATTGTTTAAGAATTGTTTCAGTGAAATATAACATCCAAGCCATCCTGCCAACATGCTGCAGATTATAATTGCGATACAGCTTAATCCGGGAATAAAGGATATTTCAAAAAAATAGGAGGTAAAACTCAGGTCGATGCTCGAAAGCATGACAAGAAAGGCCAGGTAGAGAATGCAGAGGCCCAGCATGCCGCCGGCCGCTCCCTGAAGAATGCCCTCGATGTAGAACGGGGCTTTGATGAATCTGTCAGTGGCGCCCACCAGCTGCATGATTTTGAGTTCCTCGTGCCGGGAGAAAAATAGCAGGCGGATCGTGTTGGCCACAATAAATACCGCGGCCATGAAAAACACCACGCTCATGAGGATGCCCGTAAAGCGGAACAGATTCAAAATTCCCGTAAATTTTTTCAGCCAGTTCTGGCCGTATTCCACATCCGCCACCAGGTGGCTGGATTCGATATGGATGGCCATCATTTCAATTGCTTCCCATTGTTTTTTCTCCGGGGATATCCATACCTCCAGGGCATCGGGAAGTGGATTTTCCCGCAGGTTTTCGAGAAGGGCGTTTTGCGACTTCATTTTTATTTCCAGCTGTTTCAACGCCGTTTCTTTGGGAATGAAGCGAATGTCGGAAACCCCTTCCATGCGGGTGATTTCCCGTTTCAGGGTGTCGATTTCCGCCTTTTGCACCCCGTCTTCGATATAAACGATGATCCGGATGCCCTTTTTCCAGGTATTTAAAATTTCGTTGGCATTGGAAATAAACAGGGTAAAGGTGCTGACAATGAGCACGGACAGGGTAATGGTGATCAGCGTGATCAGGTGCAGAAAAATATTGCTTCGCAAGTCCTGTATGGCGCGTTTGAAAAAGAAGGTTTTCATTCCGCTACCCCTTTGTCCAGTTGCAGTTGACCGTGGTTGAGCCGGATTTCTCTGGCTGTGGTGCTGCGAATCAGGTCTTTATCGTGGGTGGCGATGATTACGGTGGTGCCGCGCTCGTGAGACGCCCGCAGCAGATTCATGACGTCTTCGGCGGATTCATCGTCCAGGCTGCCCGTGGGTTCGTCCGCGAGTATAATTTTGGGGTCTCCGGCAAGCGCTCTTGCGATGGTAATCTTCTGTTGTTCTCCGCCGGAAAGTGTCGGCGGGAAAGCATTCATTCGTTCCTCCATGCCCACATTTCTCAGTACGCTGCCGACCTTTTTGTTGATCATACTTCGTTTATGCCCGGCCACTTCCATGACCAGGGCGATATTTTCAAAAACGGTTTTGGTGGGAATCAGGTTGTAGTCCTGAAAAATAATTCCGAACATTCTGCGTAAAAACGGAATTCGGTTCCTGGGTATGCGCGTCAGGTTCATGCCCTCAATTAATATCTGGCCTTCCGATAGGGGTTCTCCCAGATAAAGGAGTTTCAACAGGGTGGTTTTACCCGCACCACTGGCACCTGTGAAAAACACAAATTCATTTTCGGAGATATCAAAGGTTATATCCGCCAGCGCTGTTTCTGAACCGTATCGTTTATAAACATGGAAAAGTCTTATGATCGGATTGCCGGTCTTCATGGTATCCTTTAAAAGGCCGTTTGCCGGTGGTTTTGCATTGATATGTCAGTTGACGTTCACCACGTCCGGGCATGTTGCATGCAAAATTTTAGTCATTCTCTCATATTAAGGGCCTGGAAGCAATACCGGAATTAAAAATCCTGTACTTGACTGGAATGACCGTTTTGTGATAGAAAAAACAAAAAACGCGAGGAGTGCCCTTTCGGTTTTCCCTGGTTTTCCCCCGGCTGAACTTCCCATAACCATTCTTCTTCCTTTTTCAGCGGGGGTTTTTTGAAATTTAAGCATAAGGAGGCGGAAATGACGGATTGTCTGTTTTGTAAGATTGCCGCGGGCGAAATACCGTCTGACAAACTGTATGAAGATGATCATTATTTTGTGTTCAATGACATCAACCCGCAGGCGCCCACGCATTTTCTGGTTATTCCCAAAAAGCACATCGACAAGGTGGCGGATATGACGCCAGCCGACAGTGAAATTGTCGGCGGCCTGTTCGCCGTGGCCGCAAAAGTCTGCGAGGAACAGTCCATTACGGACTATCGCCTGGTGGTCAACAACGGGGCAGGTGTCGGTCAGACGGTTTTCCATATCCATCTGCACGTGCTGGCCGGCCGGGCCCTGGGATGGCCGCCGGGGTAAAGCCTTTTCAGGTCCGCACTGCCGCAGGTTTTTGTGTTTACCGCAGAGACACAGAGGACGCAGAGAGTTAGAATTTATGTGCCCTCTGCGCCTGTGAGCGCACACCAACAGAGAGGTGAGAGTCCTCTTCAGGCCAGACGTTCTCCCCGGCCGCCTGTAACCGGATGTAACTGCGTCGCCGTGAGGCGGGGTGGTGAGCAACAGGAAGTGAACGACCAGTCCGTAGAATAACGAACTCGATTCGGCCGTGCGTACCGGCGGGCCTGGTAGGGACCGGCGAAGCCAGCCGTTGCAGAAAGGAAGCAAATGGTCATCAACGTTGGCCGATGCCTACTTTGCCGAGCAGGGGTTGTTCTCCTTCCTTAACCGCAGCCCACGCACAGGCCAGGCAATTCTCTACGAGGTGAACCATCTTCTGGAGAGCCGTGTGCGGGAGAACCGCACGCACGGTTCGGAGGGGGGAGGAGCCGGGTAAACAACCGTCTCCTTCTGCCCCTGTCAAATGCATCCTCAGGCCTCCATCGTCAAGTGTAGCGGAAGCCTTAATGCTTCCAGGTTCCATGTGGCATAAAGAACACTTCTCTGTTGATATGACATTAGGGCAAATTGCTTACGGACTCGCCGGCGATGCCACGGTTGGGTCGGCACCGGTGTTGAACGAAATTTGTTCCATGGGCAGGCCGCCGCCAAGGGTGGCGTCATCGCCGAAACCCAGGCCCTCTTCTTCCGCAGGCTCCTCGGGGGGTGCTTCTCCAGGCGGCTGCGCGGACGGGGGAACTTCGCCTGCCAGAATGGCCTGAAGGTCCGCCGTACTGGGCAGATCGATGGCCTCCCGGTCAATCATGTTGTTGATATCGGCCACATCCATGCGCTTGCTCAGGTCAATCACCACCCTGGGAATGCCCACCGCCATGAGCTGGGAATCCATCTCTGCCACATAGGCATCCAGCTCCTGTCCATCGTAAACATCACGGGCGTATTTCTGGAACAAAAAGGACGCATACAGGGAAGAGTAACCGATATTCAGCATGTATTGTGCAATATCCCGAACCGGAACCCCAGACGCGATGCTTTCAATCAAAGCTTCCTCATGCCCGGCCTCAATAGCCCGGTTTAAAAACATCCGCTGCCAGGCTTCCTTTGCAGTATACCGGTCACTGGCCGGCGCAGAAGCGGATATAAGGGGCAACAGGACCAAAATCCCCACAACAAGGACGATAATGATTGTTCTGTTCTGTTTAATTTTCATTTTCTGCGTGCTCCTTTTCTCATCTGCCCGAGCCCCTGATAACGGCACTCAATGTGGCCAGAATAATTTTCAGGTCCAGCCAGAGGGACCATGTGTCTATATAATTTAGGTCCATCTGCATCCATTTGTCAAATGAAATTTCGTTCCTGAGCGGCGACACCTGCCAAAGACAGGTGATGCCGGGTTTCATGGAAAGCCTTCGGCGCTGCCACCAGGCATATTCATCCACCTCCCCCGGAATCGGTGGCCGCGGCCCCACAAAACTCATCTCACCCCGAAGCACGTTGATCAGCTGGGGGAGCTCATCCAGGCTGGTACGCCGCAGGACCGACCCCACAACCGGAATAATCCGGGGATCGTTCTTTATTTTAAAGGCGGGACCGTCGGCTTCGTTGGCCGCCTTCAGCGTCTCGAGCATGGCATCCGCATTTTCCACCATGGTACGGAATTTGAGCAGCGTAAAGCGCCGGCCGTTGAGGCCGAGCCGATCCTGTCTATAAAAAACGGGGCCCTTTGAGCAAAGTTTGATCAGCAACGCAATGAGGACCATAAGCGGGGAAAGAAGGCCGAGAAATAGCGCCGCGAGCAGGTGATCCATAGAAATTTTAAATAATATGGTACCTTTGTGAAGCGATGTGGTATGGAATGCAAGCGTTGGGCTGCCAAGAAAATTTTCCAGCCGAATGGTGGATATCAGGGGGTTCTCACTGAGGTAATGAATCTGCCAGTCCGGAATCACCCGCGTCAGCACGCCGGCGCTTTCCGTGCGCGCGATGTACTTGTCGATATCGGGAATATGCTTCATGGGCATGGCAAAAATCAGTTCATCCACAACATTGTCCCGAAGAAACTGCTCCAGCTGATCGATGGTGCCAAGCACCCAGCAGTCATGAAAAACCTTCTGACCGACAAATTCCCTTGATACTTCCAGAGCGCCGATCACCCGGAACCCGCTTCCCCGGTTGGCATATATATTCCGCACTACCTCCTTGGCCCGCTTGTGGCTGCCAATGATCAGGATGTGGCGGGTATTGAAATCATTGGCCCGGTAATGCTGCAACAATTGGTAAATGATAATTTTACTGCCGCACAGCAGACTGATGTCAAACACATAAAAAAACACCATCATACCCCGGCTGATATCCTGTATCTTCAGGAGATAAAGGACTACCACCAGAAGGGCAATAGCCAGGCTGACCGACCGGAGGGTGTTCAGCAGAATGACGGGCAACCGGCGCCGGCGGTAAGACTCATAAGCCCCGCCAAGGTAGAGGCAAACAAACCAGATGATGATGGCCAGCAGGAGGATGGCATAATAGTTGGGGACACTACTCAAACCACCAAAATTACTGGAAATCCAAAATTTCTTGCAATAGTAAGCAAGAATAAACGCGACCACCGTCCACAGGATATCCACCACCATATGGATGCGCATCAACAGTTGTTTTTGTTCACGCAGCATCGTTGCCCGTCCGGAGTCCCCATTCATTTTACTGAAGAAACATATTATCTGACAAGACATGGTTTAATCATTTCCAGACCGATTTGTCAACTCACTCCTCAACCCGTTTTAATTCGTCAGCTGCCGCTCGGCAAACTGGGCCAGAATTTCATGGACTTTCACCGGCGGCGCGACCTCAAAATAGTTCTCCACAACAGCATGACCGAACTCATGGGCGATGATCCTGAGAGAGGTCTTGTCCGGTGAAATATAAACAGCATTTCTGGACTGTGAATAAAACGCTACGTAATCCACTGCCTCGCCGTAAATTGCCACGTAGGTGTCCCGCACCGCTTCGGCGTCCGGCAATATGTTCAGGGTGAAATGAAGGTCTGCCGGCCGCATCTCCAGAACGGACTGCACCTGTTCCGCAATCACGTCGATTTTTGCGCAGAACTCCTCTTCGATGGTGGTCAGGCTTCCCGGTATGTAATACTGAAGCTTGTTCATGTATATGTTATAATTCATTTTTCTCAGAAGCTCGGCAGACGGGTAAATGATCGTTGCATAGCGGGTTTCGATCTGAAACGCATGAGAAGCGGCAACAGGAAACAAGCCAAAAACCGGAACACAAAACAACAAGATGATAATTGCTTTTTTGATCATTTGCCGGGTAATATCCGAGGGGGGGAATCCGTCCCCAAAGGGGCAGGGTTTGGTTTCCCCCTGAAAGGGGATTGTTTATAGACCGTAGATGAATATATAAAATTCGAATTTCGAAGTACGAAACAGATTCTAAATTCAGTTAAAATTATTGTTAAATTTTTATTTCTTCGTGTTCTTCGTGAACTTCGTGGTCAAATCCATTGGAATTTTATTGCCACGCTGCGTGGTGTTTTTCAGTCCTGCCCTTTGAGCGTAAACCCTTCCAGTTGGGCTTCCATTTCTTCGGCCAGCCGTTTGAGTTCGGCAGCTGAGTCACCGGAAAAGTTTGATTCTTCAATAGTGGTCTTCAGCTGCCGGCTGGTGACGCGCATAGCGGCGATACGCCGGGACATGACGTCGGACAGCCGGTTCAGGCTTTCGGCAAGCTCCTTGGCATCGTCTTTTTTCCGCAGTATGACCGGGAAACTGAAATCACCTTCCGACATAGTCTTGATGCTGGCATTGAGGTGGTACAACGGTCCGGAAATCCGGTGGGTGAAAAACACGGTGACCGTAAATAGCAGAATGCCGCCCAGGGCAACGATCACCCAACCGGAACCAAAAAGATCGGTCAGCAGCACCGCCGGCGTCCGGCCCACATTGAAATATTGGTTCTTGTAAACAATCGATATGGTCTCCATGGAAAGCAGACTGAACACGATGGAAAAAAGGAACACCCCCATGCAGAAAATAACAAAATAAATAAAAATATACCGGGGCTGCGCTGTATCTTTCAATATATAAATCCGGCGTTTATAGCGTCGTTGCGGTGTCATGATTGCCCCCCTGCGTCCGTGTTGATAATGTTAATGTCCGCTTTCCGGCGAAGGCCGTCGATCCAGTCATCCAGCATGGCCTGCCGTTTGGCCTCCAAAATCATTTCCTCAAGCCTTGCCGGTGACGGCGTCGGGCCGGCATCCGGCATCGGGGAAACGCCCACCAACTCATATACGATTCGCTTCTCTCCGTTCCGGAGAACCACCTGCTCACCCCTGCCGGCTTCAGCGATACGGAAGCGCAAGGACGAAGAAAGGGCCGAAAACGGTTTTTCCACAGCTGTTACGGTCTCCGGCGCCTGCCGATCCAATTCCAGGACCCCGCCCCCGGCAAACAGTTTCTTTTTCAATGTCACCCGCTTGACCATTAACTCCCTGTACCGGTCAACCGTTGCAGCGTCAACATCGGCCAGGGTAATGGTCTCCATCCAGTCTTCCAGCAAGCCCTGAATCAGATTTTTTTCATAAAACGAGCGGACCCGTTCCAGAAAACGGGGGTCTTTGTCAATGCCTCTTTCCATAGCCTTCTGTATGAGTAATTCCCGGCTGATTAACTGATCAATGGCTTCCTGCCGGCTCTGGTAGGCGGGGCGTTCGGTAACCGCCTTTTGAAGCTCCCCCATCGAGACCACCCGCTCATTGATAACAATAGCCGGCGACGGCACGGTGGCGGGATTATAAAAAATCAAATACGCGCAAACCGCAGAAAGGCAGATCACGATAATACTGATATAGGTAAAATAACGCATTGGAATGATCCAATCCCCGGAATATACGGTCAGGTATTAAGCTATTTAGTGTCCGTCCAGAAATTAGATATTTTGGTCGAGTTCAAGGAAGGCGAAAATTTTAACCGGAGGAATACTTTGCGTATTTTGAGGATTAAAATTTGAGCCTGACGCAGAAATCGGGCAAAATAGCAATTTATGGATGGGCAATATTTAGGTTATTATATTACTAGTGTCATGTCAACAGAGAAGTGTTATTTCTCAGGGTCAATTCGTTCTTTGAAATAGATATTATAAAATAAAAAAGTTAAAGAAATTTCTGATAAAGCGATCGATTTTGGTGTATATTGTTGCCAAATTGCAAGAATCTAGGAGAAATTCAT
>JAXHVL010000072.1:0-74498 GCA_034189225.1 Thermodesulfobacteriota bacterium | reverse complement strand
ATAAGAAACCCTAATCATATGATTTTAATTTAAATAGCGCCGATTTGTTTGCCTTATTTTGCAACATAGGAATCACTTCAATAATGTGAGATTTTGGGGCCAAATAATGTGGGACGTAGCACGTAGACGCAAAGGGCCGGGGCTGCCTCCGCCAGAATCAAAAAACACAAGGTGCTGGAAATTGTTGCCTAGAGGCCACCCGAACGACACCAGTACGGAAAAAGGTATACAAAAATGGAAAGCAGCGGAGAAACCAAGGGGCGGCGGAAAAGAGGCCCGAGCCCCTGGCTCCACCCGCAGTCGAAGAAATTCATGAAATATTCGGGTTAGCGTAAAAGGAGGAAAACATCATGACCGAGAAAAGAGATGCCTATGTGCAAAAATTAAAAGCCAAAATGGATGAATGGAATGCCGAGATCGACAAGATCGAAGTAAAGGCCGATCAGGCGGAAGCTGAGGCGAAAATCGAATATGAGAAACAGTTGGCGGACCTGCGGGCAAAACGCAAAGACGTGGAGGAAAAGATAGCGGAATTGCAGCAGGCCGGTGATGGCGCCTGGGGGGATCTCAAGGTGGGCATGGACAGTGCGTTGGATTCGCTCCGCAACGCTGTAAAGTCGGCTGCTTCCAGATTCAAATAACCCCCCCCTGTGGTTTTTAGCCATTTAGCCCGGCTACATAATTTAGCACCAAATAGCATTCAACCCCAATATACGGAGATAGCAAATGAAATATATAAAAACGAACTATTCTATGTTCATGTTAATTGCCTTAAGTGCCATGCTCGTAATAACCCTGACAGGCTGTACAGATTCATCTGCAGCCAAAAAGGCGATATCAGAAGACAACACTTCGATAAAGGAAGTTAAACAGGAAACGCAGGATTTGGTTAAAGCGCTTGGAGCCTATACCGCCGGTCAGCGGGACAAAGCGGTTCAGAAAGCCAAAACGGCTTTAAATAATATGGATAAGCGTATCGATGTACTGGAAAAACGTATCGACGATAACTGGGATCAAATGAACAAGGCCGCTCGGGAAAAAGCACGTACCAATCTGAAAACTCTGCGGAAGCAACGAACTGAGGCAGCCGAGTGGTACGGCAGTCTGAAAGCCAGTTCCGCCGGCGCCTGGGAGCATACGAAAAAAGGGTTCTCGGAGGCATATAAGGCTCTCGGTGATGCCTGGGAAAGGTCTGCCAATGAATTTGACGCCAATAAGGCCAACAAATAGAACACTGAAAGGCGGGGTAACATGGGGATAGAAATCGGCGGACTTCTGGGGCTTATCATTCTGGCCGCAGACGTCTGGGCTATTGTGAAGACTTTGGGCAGTGCGGCATCTACTGGCGGAAAGGTGTTCTGGATCGTCCTGATCCTCATTCTCCCGGTTCTGGGACTGATTATCTGGTTTTTTGCCGGGCCACGGCCTGTTAAGGGAACCTCATGACGGCTCCTCCCTTATCCGTACGATGATACCTTCGGGGTGAATGGATGACGACAAAACTTATTATCCGGCAAACGGTCTGGAAAGAAAACCGTTTAAAATATAAAGGAGACGAACATGGCCGACAAATTCAAAATTTTTCTGTACGGCAACAGCGACAACCTCCATCTGAAACTCATTGGTGTTTTTGACGGTTCCTCCGCCATGGAGCTGGTTCATACCATCAGAGAGGGCATTAGCCGCTACAATAAGATTTTTGTGCATACCCAGAGCTTGTCGCGTGTGGATGATTTTGGCAAAGACGTTTTCCTGCGCAATTTTCCCTCAGGCAATGGGCACTCAGACAAGCTGATCTTCACCGGTGAACGCAAGGAAAGCTTTGCCCCCTTCGTTTCAGTGCCTGGCCACGCTTCTTGAGCGGAGGCAATATCCGGGGCTGCCGTACCAGCGACATGGCCTTCTCTCTGACGAAGGAACGTGGCGATCCATGAAAATTATTGTGACCATGACCTTGAATCCGGCGATCGACAAGAGTACACGTGTCGCGCATGCCACGGCCGGGCGAAAGCTGTACTGCCAGCCCCCTCAATTCGAACCCGGAGGGGGCGGGGTGAATGTCTCCCGGGCCATTAAGAAACCGGGGGGCGAAGCCCTGCTCCTTAATTCCGCGGGCGGCCTGACGGGAAAGAGGCTGCAAAAGCTCCTGGACCAGGAAGGGCTGAACCATCGACCCTTTCCCATCGGGGGATTGATCCGGGAGAGCCTGGTTGTGCTGGAGGAGTCCACCGGCCGGCAGTATCGATTTGGAATGCCGGGGCCGGAGTTTCAGAAACAGGAGTGGGAACAATTCCTGACAGCCTTGTCGGCCGTGGACCCGGCACCCGCGTATCTGGTGGCCAGCGGGAGCCTCCCGCCGGGCGTGCCCCCTGACTTTTATGCGCGGGTGGCGCGCATCGGGAAGGAACGGAGCGCAAAAGTCATATTGACGTTGCGGGGAAAGCTATGAAAAGGGCGCTTGAGGAAGGCGTGTATCTGATCAAACCCAATGTCCGTGAATTCAGGGAGCTGGTTGGAAAAGATATCAAAGAAGAAGCACAGATCAAGGTGGAGGCCCGAAAGATGATCGGAAGCGGCCGGTGCGAATTGCTGGTCATCTCGCTGGGCGCGGCAGGCGCTTTGATGGTTTTAGGGGAGACCACCGAACGCATCCTGCCGCCGACCGTGCCGATTGTCAGCAAGGTGGGCGCCGGCGACAGCATGGTGGCCGGTATCGTCCTGAGTCTTGTCCGCGGCAGGCCGCTCAGAGAATCCGTCCTGTTCGGCGTGGCCGCCGGCAGCGCGGCCGTCATGACGCCGGGAACGAAATTATTAAGGGCTACAATCGGATTAACTGGTATGAAAATGGTGATATACTTATTAAGGAGGGTGCTATGAAAAGAATCACTATAATATTGTTGGTTTTGGCTGTTTTTGGTACGGCTGCATGGTCCCAGATGGGTAGCGGCATGACGGGCAGGTCAACTCAGCAGTTATATCCACAATCATACTCGCAGGAAGAAAATGACAGGCTCGTTGAACTTTTACGCATAAGCCATGGGGGACAACTTTATGACGATTGGTGGAAAACCACGATTGATACAGAAAAACCCCAAACGGATCACCCTCTATGGAAGGAGCAAAGCAAGAACAAAAGGAGTGGATATGATACGTATCGGTGCAAGGAGTGTCATGGTTGGGATTATCGCGGAAAGGACGGCGCCTATGGCAAGGGGTCTCACTACACCGGATTCAAAGGGGTGTATGAGGCAGCCGGGAAAATGTCCATAGAGGAACTTGAGAACATCAACAAGAAAGGCGCTCCGAACAATCACGATTTCTCGCAATATCTTGGAAAAGAAGAGATCGCCGATCTTGCGCTGTTCATGAAAAAAGGACTTATTGACACAACCAGATTTGTGGATGATGAAGGTGTGCCCATAGGAGGGAATAAAAGGACGGGAAGCTATATTTTCCGTAGAAACTGTACCCACATGTGCCACGGTTCGGTAGGTATCGGAATAAATTTTGGAGACGCTGAAAAGCCTGAGTTTGTAGGCACCATAGCTTACGAAAACCCTTGGGAATTTATTCACAAGGTTAGAAACGGTCAACCCGGCACAAGGATGCCCTCCGCGATTATCAATGATTGGAGCGAAAAGGAGATTCTTGACCTTTTGAGCTTTGCGCGCACTTTACCCAAGGATACATCAGAAATTGGTTGGTGGGGGCGTTTTAGAGGGGGTATGGGTCACCGCGGGATGATGCATGGAGATTACCGCCCCGGTAGTGGGAGAGGTTTCGGCCCAAGCCTGGAATGATATAGAGAATATTTGTAAGTCCATTCATAGCGGAAGACCATCGAATCTCGAAGCGAACAGGGATGGATATTCCCGCGGAGAGATTGAACTTTTGGTCCCCCCCCTTGGTCGCGCCTGGAGGAGGATATGACGACAGACATCAACGAACGGCGCTCCGTGGCCTATTTTTCCATGGAGATAGGGATTGACGAAACATGAACTCAAAGTATTGATGCTTGGATGCCGCCACCGGCTTTTACCGCATGCAGCGCTATCGGGTCGGTGATTTTTTCACCCGGGACAAGCATGCCGCCGCCTGCGAGTACTGGTACGAAATGCACAAAGGCATTCATGAACTGCTTCGGGAATATCCGGTGTGATGAAAATACAAAAGGAGAAATCGCAACATGAGTCAATACAATCTGGGTCGTATTTTCCAGCCTTGCGGGGTGGCGGTGGTGGGCGCCAGTGAGAGCGCCGGCAGCATCGGCAATGCGCTGATGAAGAATCTCATTGAAGGCGGATTTCAGGGCAAACTGCTGCCGGTAAACCCCAAATATCCTGCCGTTCACGGTATGCCGGCGGCTGGGTCCGTCTCCGACCTGGAAACGGGCGTGGACCTGGCGGTCATTGCCACCCCCATTCATACGGTCCCGGATATCGTTCGGGAATGCGTTGAAAAAAAGATCGCCGGCGCCATCGTCATTTCGGCCGGGGGAAAAGAGGTCGGCGAAAAGGGAAGAAAAATCGAGGCGCAAATCCGCGCCACGGCCCATGCCGGGGGGCTTCGTATTGTGGGGCCGAACTGCCTGGGCATTATCCGGCCCGGGGTAAGCCTCAACGCCAGCTTCGCATCTGAAATGCCCGATACCGGGGATCTGGCCTTTATCTCCCAGAGCGGGGCCATCTGCACGGCCATTTTAGACCTGGCGTTAAAGGAGCATATCGGATTCAGCCATTTTGTCAGTATCGGCTCCATGCTGGACGTGGATTTCGGTGACCTCATCGATTATCTCGGAAACGACCCCTCGGCCAAAAGCATTTTGCTCTACGTTGAAAGTCTGACGAATTTTCGCAAGTTCATGAGCGCCGCGCGAGCGGTGTCGCGGGTCAAGCCCATCATCGTACTCAAAGCGGGCAGGAGCCAGGCCGGGGCAAAGGCCGCCGCCTCTCATACCGGAGCCATGGCCGGTGAAGACGCGGTATATGACGCCGCCTTCAAGCGCGCCGGCATCGTCCGTGTGGATACCATCCAGGATCTTTTCGATTGTGCCGAACTGATGGCCAAACAGCCGCGCCCTCCCGGCCCCCGCCTGGCCATAGTCAGCAATGGCGGCGGACCGGGCGTGATGGCTACCGACACCCTTGCCAGTTACGGCCTGGAACCGGCGCCTCTGGCCCCTGAAACCTTTCAGAAACTCGATGCCTTTCTGCCGCCCTTCTGGAGTCGCGGCAATCCCATCGATATCCTCGGGGACGCCTCCGCGGAACGTTTTCGACGCACGCTTGAAATCTGTTTTGACGGAAAAGACACGGACGGCGTTTGTGTGATCCTGGCGCCCCAGGCCCTGACGGACCCCATTTCGGTGTCCGAGACCCTGGCATCCACGATGAAAGGCCGCCGGTATCCCGTGTTTGCCTGCTGGATGGGCGGCAAAAGCATCGAGAAAGCCCTGCAAATTTTGAATAATGCGGGTATTCCCACCTATGAAACGCCGGAACGGGCGATTCGGGCGTTTTTGTACATGGTTGACTATGCCCGGAACACGGCCTCTCTTATGGAGATCCCACCCAAGTTGCCCCGAGACATTGAGCTTGATCCCGAAAAAGTGCAGCGTCTGCTGGCCAATACACCGGAGAATGACTTCATGCCGGAATCGGACGCCACGGAGGTTCTTTCGGCTTACGGCCTCCCCGTCATTCGGACGGAAACCGCCGGGACCGGGGACGAAGCCTCCCGCCTGGGCCGGGCCATGGGATATCCGCTGGTCATGAAGCTCCATTCGCCGGATATTACCCACAAAACTGAGGCGGGCGGGATTCGTCTGGACCTGCGCTCGGATGGCGATGTCCGCGCCGCTTTTGCCGGAATCGTTGAATCCGCGCGCCGTTATAAACCCCAGGCCCGGATCGATGGGGTTACCATGCAGCCGTTCTTTTCCAACCCGGATTTTGAAATTCTTCTGGGCGCCAAACGGGATGCCAATTTCGGCCCGGTCATTGTTTTTGGAATGGGCGGCATCTTTACGGAAGTTCTCAAGGATCGGGCCCTGGGTCTTCCCCCCATGAACCGTCTGCTGGCCAGGCGCATGATGCAGGAGACCAGGGCCTGGACCCTGCTGCAGGGGTATAGAAACCGGCCTCCGGCGGACATGGAACGTCTCGAAGAAATAATTATCCGTCTCTCCCAGCTCTTGATCGATTTCCCCGAAATTGCCGAACTGGATATGAATCCCGTCCTCATCAAGGGCGGCAATCCCGTGGCGGTTGATGCCCGCATCTTCGTTTCCGGGGCGGACCGCCCTTCCCCCCTGCATCTGGTCATCAGCGCCTATCCGGAGGAGGATGAGATCCATCTGGTCACCCAGGAAGGCGTCAGGCTTTTTATCCGTCCGGTCAGGCCGGAAGATGCCCCGCTTTTCAAAGTTTTTTTCAAGGTATTATCCCCTACGACCATCTATAACCGTTTTTTTTGTCAGGTAAAGGAACTGAGCCCCGAGATGCTGGCCCGGTTTACCCAGATCGATTACGACCGGGAGATTGCCCTGGTGGCCTTTGACGACGATCCCGGGGCGGAGCGCCTGCTGGGGGTGGCGAGAATTATGGGAGACCCGGATGGAAAGAAGGGAGAGTTCGCCGTTGTGGTGGGTGATCCCTGGCACGGAAAAGGGATTGGTTCGAGCCTTCTTCAAAACTGCCTGTCAATCGCTGAGAGGATGGGGTTCCAAAGGGTCTGGGGTATTGTTTTACCGGAAAACCGGAGTATGCTCGCACTGGGTAAAAAGCTCGGCTTTCAGATTAACAGGCACCCTGGTGCCGAAAAAGAATTCGAACTGGTCATCTCGTTGGAATCTTGTGGCGGATTGTTGAATCAAAATTGAGGTGCGCCAAATGAGAACAGACATAAGATCAATATCGCAAAGCATCATACTGATGATAATCGTCATTGCTTCCTCCTTTATATGCGTTCCCGTTTTTTCAATAGCAGAAGAAGAGATGGTGACAAAACAAGTAAGGCAAATCGCTGTTATGCCGTTTTTAGTTGCTAAGAAACCGGAAAAAGTCGAGACCATCATGACGTGCAGGCTTGACGGCATTTGCCTGAAGGAGCAAGCTGTGATAGAGGGTGCGGAAAAGAGCCTGACCAATATTTTTCAAAAACAACTGATTGAACGCTATGGTGTGCGAGTTGTTCCCCAAGAGAAAGTTATGGATGCTTATAGTAAAGCAGCCAAATATATTTCTAACGCCATCACACCATTAGATATGGCTTTAACGCTGGGTAAGGAGTTGAATGTGGGTTATGTAGTGTTCGGTAATGTTTGGCGGTTCAGGCAGCAGGATAACAACGCCGTGGAGGGTGAAAGACCAACGGCGGTAGCGTTCACCATTAATTTGGTTGATGTTGACAGGGGAGCAAGCCTCTGGAAAAAAACATTTGAAAAACATCAGCAGGCGTTGTCCGAAAATATTTTGAGAGCGGGCGATTTTTTCAAGCAGAGAGGGAAATGGCTGACGGCGGAAGAACTCGCGCAAGTCGGTGCGAAAGAGATATTAAAGGAAATTCCGATACAAAAATAACAGGAGAAAGAAAATGAAAATATCCCGACGGGAAGCCTTAGGCACAATCGGTGGGCTGCTGGCCGGCTCTGTCTTTTCCAGTGTCAGCGCTGCCTCTCCCACCAGCGTGATTGAACCGGATACATATTGGACACCACATAAGCTGAACAGTGCTGAAGCGGCTAAAACGGCTTATGAGAACTTTTTTTATAAGGAATATGGATGCTGTTACGGCGCGTTTAAAGGTATCGTGGGACTAATGGGTCAGAAATACGGTTCACCTTACAATGCTTTTCCCCTGTATATGATGGAGGTCGGGAAAAGCGGTATCTCGGAATGGGGCACAATCTGTGGCGCCCTGCTGGGTATTGCCTCGGCCTGGGCGCTCTTCTGGGGGCGCAAGGAGAGGGACCCTATGGTGGATGAGCTGTTTACATGGTATGAACAAACACCGCTTCCAGGATACATACCCGAAAAATATATAGCTTTCCAAGGCGCCCTGCCATCGTCCGTGCCGGATTCCGTGTTGTGCCATGTTTCCGTCAGCAAATGGTGTTATGAGAATAACATAAAGATGAAAAGCAAACCGCGGTCGGAAAGATGCGCCAGGGTGACCGGTGCGGTAACCCTTCGGGCGGTTGAAATCATGAACGCAAAAATTGATCACGCCGCCTTTACGTCCGGGGTAATCGGCGAAGCAAGAAAAACCTGCGGCAGCTGCCATGCCGCCGAGGCGGAAAGCGATATTCTTAAGGGAAAGATGGATTGTAAGGCTTGCCACTCGGGAATATTGGAGGATAAATTCAATAATCATCCGTAAAGTTACTGCCTGAAAATTTGAAATCCAAGGATATCGAAGAATTAATGGCTGAAGCCGATAAACTCATCCGGCAGATCAATGCGGATATCATTGAAGAGGATGAAGGAAGAGCATCTCCCGGAACTTGAGCAATACGCTCAAAGTTTTAAAATGATCAAAGCCACGGGAAGGAGGTTGGCGTGAAAAAGGTCGAACTCATGGAAACATGGGCCCTGGTATGTGTTATGTACGTGGGGGGTGCGCTATGAGGTTGCCGGCGCATAAAACCAAAATCGTCTGCACCATAGGCCCGGCCTCCCGATCGGAGGCAGTGTTGGAGCAATTAATGCTCCAGGGAATGAATGTGGCGCGGCTCAACTTTGCCCATGGGACCCTGGACGGCCACAGGGAGGATATCCGTCGCATACGTGCCGTGGCGGCCAGGACAGCGCGTTCCTGCCTGATCATGGCGGACCTTCCCGGTCCCAAAATACGAATCGGCAAGCTCTCGCATGAACCGCTGCTGCTGGAAAAAGGCCACGAGATCATATTGACCGTCCAAAATCCTGTGGGCGCGGCCGATCAGATACCTGTCGAGTATCAGAGATTGCCGGAGAGCGTGAATCCCGGTAGCCTGATTTTCCTTAATGACGGTTTCATACAGCTTCAGGTGGAGAAGGTCTCCGGGGAGAAGGTCTTCTGTCGGACGGTTATCGGCGGTTCGCTTCTTTCCTATAAAGGCCTAAACCTCCCCGGGGTAAAAATATTTGCCGAGGCGGTGTCGGATACAGACCTCGAATTTGTGGCCTTCGCCCTGCGGGAAGGGGTGGATGTATTTGGGGTTTCATTTACAGAGACAGCAGACGACATACGCAAGGTTAAGGCCTTTGCCCAAAAAAACGGGCAATCCGCGTATGTGGTCGCCAAGATCGAGCGGTCCGAGGCCATTGCCAATTTCGATGAAATTGTCACCGCGGCGGATGCCGTCATGATTGCACGCGGCGATCTGGGGGTTCAGATCTCTATAGAGGATGTGCCCGCCGTTCAGAAAAAACTGATCAATAAGGCGAATCTTCTGGGGCGGCCCGTGATAACGGCGACGCAAATGTTGTTGTCCATGACGGAGAATATCCGGCCGACCCGTGCCGAGGTATCCGATGTGGCCAATGCCATTCTGGACGGGACAGACGCGGTTATGTTGTCAGAAGAGACAGCCATCGGGCGGTATCCTGTGGAAGCAGTTGAAATGCTGGCCAAAATAGCAACCTCCACCGAGCGGGAACGTAAAGCTATCCAGGCCCTGGCCGATTTGCCCGCATACTTCAGGACGGGTGCGGGTTCCGGCAATTTCCGGGTTGAGGATATCTTTTCCCTGAATGCCGTCGAATCCGCAAATGCGTTAAATGTGCGCTATATCCTGGCCCGCACGCACAGCAAGGACGCCGCCTGTTTCATCTCCAGATTCAAGCCGGATTGCTGGATACTTTCCTGTGGCGGCGATGTAAAAATGAATAAGTTTCCGGCCCTGTCTTACGGGGTTTATCCTGTCTGCCTTGAGGATCAAACAAATGCCTTTTCCGATATGGCGATGCGCTTTCTGATCAAGGCCGGGATGGTTGAAAAAGACGAGAGAATGATTCTGATAGAGGATGAATCGCCTGACGCCGGGCCTGACGCCAGGCCGGAAACCTTGTTGATGAAAATCTTTAAGGCCTGAACAGTGAGTATGAATACAAGAGCCTTGTTTTGTCTGCGGGAAAACGACAATATGACCCTTGGGGCCATGATCACATCCGGAGTTGATATATGGCTCAACACTCCCGAACCGCCCATGGCGGCCGCCAGGAACTGAACTATGAAAGAATTTAACAAACAGCAAGAATCGCCACCACCCATCACGAAGGTTGCAATCTTCTGGGGAAATCGTGCTCACCGCATCCTTGTGCAGGTGCTGCTTTTGATGATGGTGGTGGAATGGGTCGTCCTTCTGATTGACCAGCGCTGGCTTTCGGCTTTTCTGGTAACGCTCATTATTGCAGTCCTGATTTCGCCTTTGATTTTTCGTAAAAAATTGAAGGTGGAAATCCCCGCAGAATTTCACATAACAGCCGCTGTCTTTATATTTGCATCGTTTTATCTTGGCGAAATTCGGGACTTCTACAGTTGGTTCTGGTGGTGGGATGTTGCCCTTCACGCATCGGCAGGCTTGTTAATGGGGATTGCAGGGTTTTTATTGGTCTATCTTTTGAATGAAAGCAAACAGGTCGCACTGCATATGACACCCGGTTTCATATCCTTGTTTGCGCTTATATTTGCAGTTGCCATCGGCACACTTTGGGAAATCTTTGAGTTTTTCATGGATCAGCTATTGGGCTTGAACATGCAAAAATCAATGATGGGTGATCCTTCCGGTCTAACCGACACCATGTGGGATATGATTGTAAATGCGATAGGCGCGTTTATCATTAGCTTTATGGGATGGCGGTATTTGAAATTCAAACAGACATTTTTTGTAAGAAATTGGATTCGAAATTTTATTGAGAGAAATCCGGGGATGTTTAATAAGGGCTGAAGGTGGTGCTTATATGCAAAGCGATAAACATGAACTCAAAGTATTGATGCTGGATGCCGCCACCGGCTTTTACCGCATGCAACGCTACAGGGTCGGTGATTTTTTCGGTCCCGTGGATATGGGGATTCATCTGGCCTTCAAGCACAACGCCTTGACCATCGGCGGCGGGCTGCTGGCCGGATCTGTTTTTCCCGGCTCCAACCGGCTTGTCTTCGCCGGTATCTCCCCCTGCTGGCACGGGTTTTTTGTCTCCTCCATGGGCGGGGCGGCCCTGGTTTTTGACAACCTCGGCATCAACCTGCTCAGTCTCATGGGCAAAGCCCCGCATCCTTCCCTCTTGTACTTAAACCGCAACCACGGCGAAGAAATCGAGGTGGAACTGGTTCCGGTCGTGCCGGAACATCTCTGGCATCAGGGCCACCAAGGGGTCTATGCCGTGATGGAAGAGGCCCTTCGCATGTTTGCGCCGAGGTATGAAAAAGACCCCCGGATACTGGCTGTCGGACCGGCTGCCCGCTTTACCGATTTCGGCGCCGTGGGGTCGGCTCCGGTGAAAAAAGGGAAACTGACTCCTGTGGATACCTGGGCCGGCAGGGGCGGCTTCGGCAGCAAGTTGTTTCAGGAGCACGGCCTGGTGGGGATCATCTACGGCGGAACGCACATCGACGAGGACTTTCGGGATCGCGCCGTGGCGGACGAATGGTTTCAGGACAAATTCAACCAGAAGATGGCGGCCAAGGACATGGCGGTCACCACCAAGTACCGTTACGACCCGGAATTAAAAACAGGCGGTACTTTCGGGGTCAATTACGCCGCCATGGACGGCGATATCCTGGCCTTCAATTACCGCACCATCCACTGGGACCGGGAAGCGCGCGAAGGCCTTCACCAGCGGTTTATCCTGGATCATTATCTTCAACAGTTCAACGAGGAGACCATAGAGACCAAACAGCAGCACAATTGCGGTGAACCGTGCGCGGCGGTCTGCAAAAAAATGCACGGCCGCTTTAAAAAAGATTATGAACCCTACCAGACCATGGGGCCCTTGTGCGGCATTTTCGACCAGCGGGCCGCCGAACAGCTCAACCACCATGCCGACCGCCTGGGCTTTGATGCCATTTCTGCGGGGGGAACGATCGCCTGGCTCATGGACTGCCTGGATGACGGGCTGATCACGCCCGCGGAGCTGGGCGTGAACCAAACCCCCAGGTGGGAAATGGCGACGTTCGATGTGGCGGGCGATTCCATGCACAATGCCGAACTGGGCATCGCCTTGTTGAATCAGATGATCCTGCCCGACGGAAAAATCCCGCTGCAATTCGGCGCCCGGAAATTTGCCCGCCGCCTGGCGCGGGAAAAGGGCCGGGAGGTGCTTGACCGGTTCGTATACAACGCCTTTGCCCGCCAGGGCTGGATGGTCCCCAACCAGTATTGGACGCCAGGCGCTTTTGCGCCCATGGCCATCTCCGGCAAATATTACATGTATTACGGCCGTGATTTTATGCCGCCCCGGGAGCTGGGCAGAGAAAATGCCCGCCGTATGCTCAAGGAACTGATGCTGGACAACCTCGGCATCTGCCGGTTTCACCGGGCCTGGGCGGAAACGCTGATTCCCGAAATCGTGGGAAATATCTTCGGGTGTGAAGAAGCGTTTCGGCGTTCCATAAGCCTGACCGCAAGCCGCATCACCAGCCGCAACGCCTCGGTATTCTGGGAGTCGGAGCGGAACATGGAGATGGTGTTTACCTTCCTGAAAAACAAGAAAGAGATCGACGGGGTCTGTCATCCCGAGCTGGACCACTGGATTGATTTTTTCACCCGGGACAAACATGCCGCCGCTTACGAATTCTGGTACGAAATGCACCAGGGCATCCATGAATTGCTTCGGGAATATCCGGTGTGATGAAAATACAAAAGGAGAAAATCGATTTTTTCCATGCAGCACGGTCGTTTCAATCAAGACATCAGCACCCGGTGCTACGTGTTGAGCGTAAAGGTCGTTGCCGGTTGTCCGCTGTCTGCTTCCGAACCGGATGAGTGGACGGAATTGATACCATTCGGATTTTTTGATATTATTTCAACCGTGCCGATAAACAAACATGGAATCATGAGATGATTAAAAGTTTTCTGGAAACTCACAGCAGTATCCTGGGGTCGATTCGTGAACCCTTGATCCTTTTAGATCAGGATCTGAAAGTCGTCACGGCCAACCCCTCTTTTTACCGGATATTTAATGTCAAGCCCGACGAGACAGAGGGCGCGCTGATATATGATCTGGGCAACCGGCAATGGGACATCCCCGACTTGAGGAAACTGCTGGAAGATATCCTTCCTCAAAACACCAGCTTTCATGATTTTGAGGTGGAACATGACTTTGAAGCCATCGGACCCAAGATCATGCATCTGAATGCCCGGCGGATCTACGACCAGGGCAAGCAGACCCAGTTGATTCTGTTGGCCATCGAGGATGTGACCGAGCGCGAATATTACAAAAAACACCTTGAGAAACTGGTTGAAGAACGAACGGCAGAAATCAGAAAACTCCAGGAGCAGCTCGAAGCCGAGCGAGCCTATCTTCAGGAAGAAATCAAACTGGTTTACAATCATGAGGACATCGTCGGCAAGAGCGACGCCATCAATTACGTGTTTTTCAAGGTGGAACAAATCGCCGAGACCGATACCAACGTGCTGGTGCTCGGAGAAACCGGCACCGGCAAGGAATTGGTGGCCCGCGCCATTCACGGCACCAGCCGGCGCAAGGATCGCGCCCTGATCAAAATGAATTGCGCCGCCCTGGCCTCGAATCTGATTGAAAGCGAACTTTTCGGCCATGAAAAAGGCGCCTTCACCGGGGCGCAAACCAGGCGGCTGGGGCGCTTTGAAGTTGCCGACGGTGCGACGCTGTTTCTGGACGAGATCGGGGAGCTGCCAATGGAACTGCAACCCAAGCTGCTCCGGGTGATCGAAGACGGAGAGTTCGAGCGCCTGGGCAGCTCGCAAACCAGAAAGGTGGATGTTCGCATCATTGCCGCCACCAATCGCGATCTGCAAGCCGAGGTCCAAAATGGCGATTTCCGGGAGGATCTGTGGTATCGGCTGAATATTTTTCCGATCACCATGCCGCCCCTGCGCGATCGCCTGGACGACATCCCCCTGCTGGCCAATTTTTATATCGACCGGATTTCACGAAGACTGGGCAAAGTCATCAAGACTGTCCCGGCGGGGGTAATGGACGCGCTGATGCAATACCACTGGCCGGGCAACGTTCGCGAGCTGGAAAATGTCCTCGAACGTGCGGTGATCAACGCCTCGGGCTACAAGCTGCGGCTGGTGGATGAACTGAAAAAGCCGCGCAAGGACGGCCCCCGGCCCGATCAAACCCTGGAACATGTTGAACGCGACTATATCAAGCGCGTACTTGAACAGACTGGCTGGAAAGTCAGCGGCAGGAACAGTGCGGCTGAAATCCTGGGACTTGACCGCAGCACCTTGCGCGCCCGCATGCGCAAACTCAATCTCCGCAAGCCGTAAATAAAGGGTATACTTATTTATGCCATTTAGTTAGTGCCCATACATAAATTGCTATTTTGCCCGATTTCTGCGTCAGGCTCAAATTTTAATCCTCAAAATACGCAAAGTATTCCTCCGGTTAAAATTTTCGCCTTCCTTGAACTCGACCAAAATATCTAATTTCTGGACGGACACCAGTTACAAAAAAATAGACATGCTGCCCCCGGATAGCCCGGATTTTGCCCCGGATTTCTGCTTGTGATATACTGTTCCCGGAATTTTCGGGCATTCATTTAAGATGGTCTCGTAAAAAGTCAATTTTGGGACGGCAAAGTAAAAAGTTCAAGATACGGCGCAGCCCGATCACTCTCGAGGAATGGAGCGTACTTAGTCGTACGTGACATGACGAGGGATGCAGCGCAACACAGATATTGGACTTTTTACGAAGACGTCATTTAAGGTAGAAAAATGAAAAATGATGATGCGCATTTAAAAGAAACAGTTGAGCCGGGAGTGTTTGCTCAATGGCAGCAAGTGGATGTGGAGATAATTGCCTTTACTGATCTGGGGATAAAAGTAGCAATCAATGGTGAGTATACGGGATTGGTTTATGGAAATCAGGTTTATGGGGATTACCAGAAAGGCCAGAGAATCAAAGCATACATAAAACTGGTTAGAGAAGATGGAAAGATAGATGTTTCCATGCAGCCGAATAAAGGCAGCCATGCGCTTTCAACCACTGACAAAATTCTGGCATACCTTAAGGCAGCCGGTGGAAAAATCGGGCTTAACGATAAAAGTTCCCCCGAAGCGATAAAAACTGAATTTCGGGTAAGTAAAAAGGTGTTTAAGCGGGCCATCGGCATACTATATAGACAAAATAAAATAAAGATTACCGATAAAGGGATAGAGCTTGTAAAATAAACATACTGTCCCCGGGATTGTCTTGGTGATTCCATAGTGGTACAGGTTTTTTCATGGCACCGAATTGACGAGAAAACAGTTGACAAAACGGAAGAATTACGATACTCGACAAACTATAATTTCGGCTGAAGCCGTCGGTGATACGAATTTCAGGAAAAGGCCCGCGGGCATCAAGCCCCCGCTTTTGATAGCGGGGTAGACACATAAGTAAAGACAATAAAGGCCACGAAGGTCAATGCACCAATGGGATGCACCTTCGTGGCCTTTTTTATTTGCCTGGCCCTCTGGGCCAGGATTCTTTACGTGCGCTTGGATCGGCTTTTTTACGGTGATTACTTTAAACAACCAATTTTTCATTCATACTTTTCTTTGCTCGCCCAAAGAAAAGTATGCAAAAGAAAGGGCGCCCCGCAGCTTGGCCTCCGGCTTCCCTCGCAGGGACGGTTTTTTCGGCGCGGGCAGAAACTCGCCTGTCTTTTTGTGCAGATGCGATAAGCCTTGTTTGCTCAGACAGTCTGCCCGCGTCTTCCGAAAAAACCGCTCCTGCTCGGCTGCGCTGCAAGGGGCTGGGCACGTGTTATTGTTCAGTTGTTTCGGCGAACTGAAAAACTTGGCAATAAACTGAAAAATTGAATAAAATTGACTTGTTTACAACAAATTTGACTTTGTACGAGACCATCAAAAAAGGAGAAAGATTATGCGTAGAAAAAATGTTATTATCTCTGTTGTAATGTTAATTTTCATGGTGCTGGCGGCTGGCCCGGTGTGGGCGCATTTCGGCACAATCACACCGTCGGACGACATCGTTACGCAGTATGATGGGAAGGACCTGAATGTTCAAGTCAAGTTCATCCATCCCCTGGAAGGGCATTATATGGAGATGGTCAAGCCCGAGGCCTTTGGTGTGATGCACAATGGTAAAAAAACCGATCTGCTCGGCAAACTTGAGGCAGCCAAAGGGAAAAGTCCGGACCAAAACCAAGAGTTTACCTTTTGGACCACCGACTATAAGATTCGCAGACCGGGTGATTATACCTTTTTTGTCGAACCCAAACCATACTGGGAACCGGCCGAGGATTGCTTTATTGTGCATTACACCAAGGTCTGTGTGAACGCCTTTGGCCTGGAAAAGGGATGGGATGAGCCTGTCGGCCTGGAAACCGAAATTATTCCCCTGACTCGGCCTTACGGCCTATGGACCGGCAATCTTTTTACCGGCCAGGTGCTGCTCAAAGGAGAACCGGTGCCCTATGCCGAGGTGGAGGTCGAGTATCTTAACGAAACCCCAGGCAACATCAATGTGGTGATTCCGCCGGCTGCCCCCTACGTCACCCAGGTGGTCAAGGCAGACGCCAACGGCATCTTCAGTTACGCCATGCCCAAGGCCGGCTGGTGGGGCTTCGCGGCACTGAACGAAGCCGATTGGAAACTCAAGCATGACGGCCGGGAAAAAGGCGTTGAGATTGGCGCGGTCTATTGGGTTTATACCCGTGATATGAAATAATGGGTTAAGAATTATTTAATAAGCGCCCTCCGCAGCATGGAGGACGCCGATTTTTTTGTAATCGGAAAAATCTGACAGGAGTTGATTGTGAGAATTACAAGATCTATTATTTTAGCTGCTTTTGTGTTGTTGCTTGGCAGTGGAACAGCACTGGCACACAAGGTGAACCTGTTCGCCTATGCCGAGGGCGGAAAAATTTATATCGAAAGCTATTTCCCAGACGGCAGACCGGTTGAGGGCGGCAAGGTGCTGGTTTATGACAGCAAGGACAAGCTGCTTTTGGAAGGCGTGACCGACAAGGAGGGGTTCTTTAACTTCGATATTCCGAAGGTCGATGATTTAAACATCGTTATTGAGGCGTCCATGGGACACAAAAACAGTTTCAAACTGAAAAAATCCGAGGTGGAGGCCGGGCAATGACAGATATTCGGAAAAGTTTTATGACCGGTATCATCTGCCTTTCTCTGATGATCCTGCCTGGTTCACTTCCCGCGCAGAGTCCGCCGGACGGGAACGCTCAGGAGGTCGTTACGCTTTTAAAGGAACAAAACAGTAAGCTATCCCGCGATCTCAGGCGGATTCAGCGGGAGATCGCGGCGCTGCGGGCCGATCTCGACAAACCGGGCATGAAAAATGTTTTCGCCGGCATCGGCTACATTTTCGGGTTGTTCGGCGTGGCCGCGTTTGTCGCTGCGCGTCGAAAGGAGTAGATTATGCATATTTCCGACGGTGTTCTCCCCATTTCCGTTACAGTGGGCGCCTATGTGGTCAGCGCCGGGCTGGCGGCCTGGAGTGCCCGCCGCACCGGCAGTGAAGATCTGCCCAAAGTGGCCGTGGTCACTTCAGCCTTTTTTGTTGCATCGCTGATTCACGTCCCCCTGGGGCCGACCAGCGTCCATTTGCTGATGTCGGGGCTGGCTGGTGCATTGCTGGGGCCGGTGGCCTTTTTATCCATCGGACTTGGTCTTTTGCTGCAGAGTCTGCTGTTTCAATTCGGCGGACTGACCGCCCTGGGTGCCAACGCCTTGATGATGGGTTTGCCGGCCATGGCCTGCGGATGGTTTTTTCAAAAGTATAAAGGGCGGACGCAGTTTCGGCAGGCAATTATCGGCGGTCTGGCAGGGGGTTTCGGGACGGCGCTGGCGGCAGTCATACTGGCCGTTCTTTTGGCGACCGGCGGCGAGGATTTTTTTGGCGTGGCCAAAATCGCCTTGCTGGCACATGTACCGGTCATCATTATCGAGGGGATCGTGAGCGCCTTTACTATCGGTTTTCTGGCCCGTGTCAAACCGGCCCTTTTGCAACCATCGTTTTTACGTCCAATCAGGGTGGCCCATGGCTGATGTGGCTTACATCCAGATGCCCTGGTGGCAGCTCCCCCTGCTGATGTTGCTGCCGCTGGCGTTTATATCGATACTGATCCTCTGGCTGCGGCGCATCGTTCACAAACAGGCCGTTCCCGAGGAGGAGCGCGACTGGTCGGTCCCACCTTTGGCGGAAGGCGGCGACGGATCTTTGGTGCATCGCTGGGACGTACGCTGCAAGATCGCGACCCTGCTGGTGTACAGTTTTATCATCGCTTCCCTGCAGCATCCTGGGCCGGCGTGCGCCGCTGTCTGCATATCGCTTGTCGTTTCAATTATCGCGAAGATCCCTTTGCGCCGGGTATTGTTCCGGCTGTTGGCGCTTGCCGGTTTTCTGGGGATGTTTCTGGTCGTCATGCCCTTTACGGTCGCGACCCATGACGGCGACATGATTGTGGTCTTTGGCGGCATGGAGCAGCTCGGTTTAAACCTGCGGGGCCTGATACTGGCGGCGACGATCATTGCCAAAGCCGTGGCCATCGCCCTGTTGATGGAACCGCTTGTATCCACTGCGCCGCTGCCGGTCACGCTGCACGGGCTTACCCGTCTGGGAGCGCCGGAGATGGTGTCCCAGATGGTATTGCTCAGTCATCGTTACGTTCATGTCTTTCGTCACGAGGCCCGGCGTATGGCCGCGGGGATGCAGGTGCGGGGATTTTCATTGAAGACGGATCTGGAAACCATGCGTGCCATAGCGAATTTTCTGGGCATGCTTTTCGTGCGCAGTTTCGAGAGAACCGAACGGGTTTTCGACGCCATGCAGGCCAGGGGCTACAATGGCCGGTTCCACGAGCCGGATGAACTGCATATCAACGTTGCTGATGTCTGCGGGGGGATTATTATACTCTCTGTGGGAGTGGCCCTGCTTTTTTTTGATCGCGTAGGCTTACAGGTGTAATCAAGATGCATGAGATGATCCGGGAACCTGTTGTCTCACAGGAACCGCGCAATACGATTCTGTTAAGCGCCCGGGGACTTTGTTATCGATATCCGGATGACGTCCTGGCATTATCCGGTATCCGCCTGAACATTGCCCCCGGGGACAAGGTTGCCCTGGTCGGGCAGAACGGCTCCGGTAAAACCACATTGATCAAGCTGCTCTGCGGATTGCTCGCTCCGACCTCAGGGAACGTAAGCTACAAAGGAAGGCCTCTTGCCGCCGACCACTATGACCGTTGCCGGCTGGAGATCGGCGTGCTTTTCCAGGATCCGGATGACCAGCTCTTCGGACATACCGTGGTGGAGGATATTGCTTTCGGTCTGAGGAATCAGGGGTTGTCCCGGGAAGATGCCCATGGCCGGGCGATGCAGGCCCTGCAACAGGTCAACCTGGAGAGCCTTGCCTACAAGGAACCGCACCATCTGAGCTACGGCCAGAAAAAGCGTGCGGCCCTGGGTGGCATACTTGCCATGCAGCCGGAGATTCTGTTGCTCGACGAGCCGACCGCCAACCTGGACCCCGGTCAGGAAGAGGTCCTTCTTGAGCTGCTCAAACACTTTGACGGCACGCTGATTTGTATCAGCCATGATCTGGTCTTTCTATATAATCTTTGCCGGCGGGCTGTGGTTCTTGACCAGGGACGCATTCATCACGATTATGCCATGCAGGATCTCGTTTCGCAGCGCCAATCCTTACGGGAGCATGGTCTCGATTTTTCCTTCCGCCTGGTTGTTGCGCCCGTGGAATCCGATTCGGAAGCGCCCGCATCGCCGCCGTCCCGGGAAAAGCAGGTGTCGGCTTCAGACAAAAAGGACGCGCTGCCGCTGGTTTCGATGCGTAACTATGCCTATCGGTATCCGGACGGCACACACGCGTTACAGGGAATTAATCTTTCCATTCAATCCGGCGAGCGCATTGCGATGGTGGGTGAAAACGGCGCGGGCAAAACAACGCTGCTGTCTTGCCTGATCGGCCTGCGGCAGGGGGAAGGTGACTATTTTTTTGCCGGCACGCCTATGGCGAAAAAGGGACACAAACTGCTTTGGCGTCAAGTTGGAATGGTTTTCCAGGACTGCGCCGACCAGCTTTTCAGTTCAAGTGTAAAAGAAGAAATCGCGTTCGGACTGCGCCGGCTTGGTTTCTCCCGGCCTGAAATACAAGAACGGATCGACGACGCTCTTTCCATGGTGCAACTGGAAGGCTTTGAAAACCGGGTTCCCCTGCATTTATCCGGAGGGGAGCGAAAACGCCTGGCTTTGGCTTGTGTGCTGGCCATGGAACCCGAATTGCTGATATTAGACGAACCAACGGCTGGGCTTGACCCGCAAGGACAGGCCCTGTTTCTGGAAATTTTAAAAAATCTTGAAACAACGCTTCTGCTGGTAAGCCACGATATGTTTCTGGTAAACGAACTGACCAGGCGAACGCTGATAATGCATCAGGGACGGTTCATCCAGGACTCGACCACTCGTGATTTTATGCGCGACGAAAGCCTGAGCAGCCTGAACGGACTGGCCTTCTCTTTCAGGCGACAGGGCAGCCACGCCATCCGCGCATTGCAGCACGAGCATGAACATCGCCACCTGCACCAGCACCTGCATACACACAGGCATCGGCATGGAGAAATTGAGCACGAACATCTTCATGAGCACACCCATGAACACCGTCACCGGTTCACTCATCGTCATCCGGGAGATAGACAAAATCACGATAACATGCCCAATCGTTACCACGACCACGACCACCCTGAACATGAGACAGAGGCACACGACGACCATACGCACGCGAATACACACGAACACATAGATGCCCACAGCCATAAAAGGCGGTAAGAAAGGAGCCATCACTGATGTCAAAAAAGCATCAACCGGGCAAAAAAGGTCTGGATCAGCTTCTGAGCGATATGCATCGCCGTCGCGCGCAAGCGAAAAAGGGGTATCGGGAACGGGCTTTGAATCTGTTCCCGCATATTTGCGGCCATTGCGGCCGGGAATTTTTCGGCAAGCGGCTTAAAGAACTGACCGTACACCACAAAGATCATAACCACGACAACAACCCCCCCGACGGCAGTAACTGGGAACTGCTGTGTCTTTTCTGCCACGAAAATCAGCATGCCCGCCAGGCGGTGGCCGACGCCTACGATACATCCGGCAACGACCGGGAAGATAAAGACGCGTTAACGCATAACCCTTTTGCGGGGTTGGACGAGTTATTGGAAAAGCAGGATAAATAACTGGCAAGGGTTTCCAGGAAATCCCTTTAGGTTAACCTGAATTGAGTGATTTTCAAGTTTGACGCAGTAGATGTGGCAAGAACAGTGCGGCTTAAACCCCGGGACTTGACCGCAGCACCTTGCGTGCCCACCTGCGCAAACCCGATATCTGCAAGCCGTAAATCCCCATTCCCCTTTTCAAGCCGCATATATCTTCACCCACCGGCCCGCAAAAAACTGCAAAAGGGCCATATGTGACCACTGGTTGCATATGACCGTTTTTGACGGGTTCCCCGTTCGTTTTGTTCTGGCGATTAATCCTGATTAATCTGAATAATTCTGTCATGTTGGCAAATATTAAAAGGCTGGCATGAAAATTGAATAACAATTACCTTTCAAGGAACCCACTAATGATAAGGGGGCAAAATGGGCGACAAAGGGAAAAAAGATAAAGGCAGGCGTGAAGAGCAGAAAAAAAGCAAGCACACATTGAAGGAAAAACGCCGGCAAAAAAGTGATAAAATAACACCGCTGGGAATAAACGAAAAATGAGCACATCGGAAAAGGCGCGGGCCATGGTTTCCGCGCCCAAACCCTATCAGGGGATCAATTCAGTAGCCGTCATCGGCAATTATATACCGCGCCGGTGCGGTATCGCGACCTTCACCACAGACCTGGTGGAAGGCCTGTCCGCCCAGGCGCCCGCTATTGACATATGGGCAGCGGCCATGAACGACAGGCCCGAAGGATACCTTTATCCCGATAAAGTACGCTTTGAGATCAGTCAAAACAAATTGAGTGACTACGGCATGGCGGCGCAATTTCTCAATATCAACCAGACTGACATTGTCTGCGTTCAGCATGAATACGGCCTTTTCGGCGGTCCGGCCGGCGGCCACCTCCTGAAACTGCTGGGGGAGCTGCGTATGCCGGTGGTGACCACGCTGCACACGGTGTTGAAGGATCCTTCGCCGGATTACCGTGACGTCATGTGCCGGCTGGCCGAATTGTCCGACAAGCTGGTGGTAATGAGTCATGAAGCATCCGCCTTCCTCAAGGAGATCTACGCCGTGCCCGAGGATAAAATCGCGTTTATACACCACGGCATTGTCGACACGCCGTTTATTGATCCCAGTTTCAACAAGGACAAATTCGATGTGGAAGGCAAAAAAGTACTGCTCACCTTTGGTTTGCTTTCCCCGAACAAAGGCATCGAGAATGTGCTGCGGGCGCTTCCGGCGGTCATCGAAAAGCACCCGGATGTGGTCTATATTGTGCTGGGAGCGACGCACCCGCAAATTTTGAAATCCCATGGGGATGCCTACCGTATCATGCTGCAGCAGCTCGTGCGCAAACTCGATCTGGCCGCGCATGTCAAATTTCAAAACCGGTTTGTGGAACAAAAGGAATTATGGGAGTTTCTGGGCATCGCCGATATCTATGTCACCCCTTACCTGAGCGAGGCCCAGATTACCTCCGGTACCCTCGCCTATGCCATGGGTGCCGGCAAAGCCGTCATTTCCACCCCTTACTGGTATGCGACCGAGATGCTGGCCCAGGACCGGGGCCGGATAGTACCATTTAACGACCCGAATGCCATGGCCTCGCAGATCATTGATCTGCTGGACAACGATGTCGTCCGGCACGCCATGCGCAAGAAAGCCTATATGTTTACCCGCGACGCGGTCTGGAAGTCGGTTTCAAACCACTATCTCCAGCTGTTCCATGATGTTCAGGCGAACAGGGACACCCATCCCCGCCCCCGGCACGCCTATGTGGCGCATATCAAGGCCATTACGGCTTTCGAACTGCCGGAGATCAACCTCAATTATCTTAAAACCCTCACGGACGATACCGGGATCCTGCAGCATGCCAACCATACCGTCCCCAACCGCAGTCACGGCTACTGCACCGATGACAATGCCAGGGCCCTGCTGGCGGCCGCCATGGGTCGCAAATACCTGTCGGCCAACGGCTGGGACCTTGATCGTCTCAGCGGGCATTATTTAGGATTTCTGCTGTATGCCTTTGACGAGAAAACAGAGCGTTTTCGCAACTTCATGACCTATTCCCGGCAATGGACGGAGACGGTCGGTTCCGAAGATGCCCACGGCCGGGCCCTTTGGTGCCTTGGCAAAGCGGTGGGGCTGCTGGACAATTCCGGGCACCTGGCCATGAGCACGACGCTCTTTAAAAAAGCACACCATGCCGTTGAAGATTTTGCTTCGCCCCGTGCAATCGCCTTTTCCCTGGTGGGCATGCATGCCTACCTGGAGAAATTTTCGGGCGACAGCGATGTGCACCGCATTCGAAAGGTGCTGGCTGACAGGCTTTTCACGCAGTTTGAAAACAATGCCACAGAAGATTGGCCCTGGCTTGAAAATGCCCTGAACTATGCCAACGGCAAACTGCCCCAGGCGCTGCTGTTGTCCGGCCGGCAGATGCAACGCCAGGACATGATCGAGATGGGGCTGGCTTCCCTTAAGTGGCTGTTGGCCGTCCAGACCGAAGACCGGCATTTTGCGCCGGTCGGCAGCAATGGATGGTATGAAAAAGGCGGTCGCAAAGCCCGTTTTGACCAGCAGCCCCTCGAGGCCAATGCCATGATCGAAGCGTGCGTGGAAGCTTTCAATATCACCCGGGATAACGCCTGGTTCGACAGCGCGGTCATGTGCTTCAACTGGTTTCTGGGGCATAACGATCTTAACCTGCCACTGTATGACCCCATTACCGGCGGCTGCCGCGACGGCTTGATGGCCGACGGCATCAACCAGAACGAAGGCGCTGAATCCACACTGGCCTGGCTGCTTTCAATGATAACCCTGCAAAGGCTCTATGCCGTAGAAATTGTCAACCAGCCGGCCTCTCCGAAAGCCGGGGAGTAAAGGAGCAGCTATGCATATCGCCATGCTTGCGCCGATCGCCTGGCGGACGCCGCCCCGTCACTATGGACCCTGGGAGAATATAGCCTCTCTTCTAACCGAGGGGCTGGTGGCCTGCGGTCATGATGTCACCTTGTTTGCAACCGCGGACTCACAGACCGGCGGCAGGCTGCATGCCGTTTGTCCGGAAGGCTACGAAGAAAATCACTCCCTCATCCCCAAAGTCTGGGAGTGTCTGCACATCTCGGAACTCTTTGAGCATGCCGATACCTACGACATCATCCACAACCATTTCGATTATCTGCCCCTGACCTACAGCGGCCTGACCACCACCCCGGTCGTGACCACCATTCACGGTTTTTCATCACCCGGGATATTGCCGGTGTATAAAAAATACAACGGTAAAACCTTCTATGTGGCCATCAGCGACGCCGACCGCTCGCCGGCTCTGGATTATACCAAAACCGTTTATCATGGCATCGATCTTGCCCAATTCGACTTTGAGCCCGATCCGGACGATTATCTGCTTTTTTTCGGGCGCATGCATCCGGACAAAGGCGCTCGCGAGGCGGTGGAAATCGCCCGGGCAAGCGGCAAAAAATTGACCCTGGCGGGGATTATCCAGGACCAGGCCTACTTTGACCACCATGTCGCCCCGCACCTGGACAAGGACCGGATAATTTACATCGGCAGTGTCGGGCCCGCCGAGCGCAACCGACTGCTTGGCAAGGCCATCGCACTGCTTCACCCCATTGCCTTTGCGGAGCCATTCGGTCTGTCGGTTATCGAAGCCATGGCCTGCGGCACGCCCGTGATCGCCTTTAACCGGGGCAGCATGCCGGAGCTGATTGATCACGGCCGGAACGGTTTTCTGGTCGATAGCGTGCGGGCTGCCGTTGAGTCGGTTGCCCAACTTCAAACCATAGACCGTGCAACCTGCCGACGCCATGTTGAACGGCACTTCACGGTCCAACGCATGGTCGATGACTATCTCAAGGTCTATGAAACGATCATCGAATATCACCAGGCCGGCTTTTTAAGCCGGCAGCAAGGCACCCGGCCATGACCATTTCTGATCCCATCATTCAGCGTTACCCGAACAACCCGGTGCTGACGCGCCATGACGTACCTTATCCAGTGGCCACTGTTCATAATGCGGGCGTTGTCAAGCACGATGATCGTTACATCATGCTGTTCCGGTCGCATCTGCGCAATGGACGCTCCCTCATCGGCCGGGCTGACAGCGAAGACGGATTTTCCTTCAAGGTTGATCCCCGGCCGTTTCTTGTGCCGGCCACTGACGGCATTTTTGCTGAATATGAAGCCTTCGGGGTCGAGGACCTCAGAATCTGCCCGGTTGAAGACAGCTACCTGCTGACGTACAGCGCCTATTCCCGGCACGGCGTGCGCATCGGCCTGGCGCGCACGAGGAATTTCGAAAAGGTGGAACGTCTTGCGCTGATCACTCAGGCCGACCTGCGTAACGTGGTTATTTTTCCGGAAACCTTCGGCGGCCGGTATGTGCGGCTGGACCGGCCGCATTCGGAAATTTCACCCTGGTCGATCTGGATTTCCCATTCACCCGATCTGGTACACTGGGGCGACTCGCGCGTAATCATCAAGCCGGCGGCCTATCACTGGGATGAAATGAAAATCGGGCCCGGCGCGCCGCCGTTTCGAACCGGCCAGGGCTGGCTGCATATTTATCACGGCGTGTTCAAGACCATGTCCGGAACCGTGTATCGACTCGGCGCGGCCCTGCATGCTTTAGATGATCCGGCCCTTGTCATCGGTGTTTCCGATCAGTGGATCCTGCAGCCCGAAGACCCTTGGGAAATCAACGGCTATGTGCCCAATGTGGTTTTTACCTGCGGCGCGGTACCGGAGGCTGACGGAACGGTCAAGATTTACTGGGGCGGTGCGGATACGGTCATGTGCGCCGGTACGGCCGTGATTGATAATCTGGTATCGGCTTGCCTTTCGGCTTCCCGGCCGCCGTTGTAGATTATCACAAAAGAACTCAATCTATATTAAGGACGTAAGCCAAATGCCGGCAAAAAATCATCCGAAACTGAAAGTTGAAAGAAAAGACATTACGCTCTTAGGGGATGCATCACGGATAATCACGCTTCCTTATAATCCCGGTGAAAGGCATCGCATATCTAAAATAATTGCCCGGATAATGAGCCTGTCGGAAACAGCGGGCAAAAGATTAGTCGCTCAAATAATGACTGATTTTTCTGGTCGGCATGAAAACATCGCGCATATTTTTGAGCGGCACTTGAATGAAGTGATCGGTTATCTTCCCCGGGATACAATGCTCAGCGATGTTCAAAAGGTTCTCATCGGCGCTTATTTTACAAAGGAGTACTCTATTGAATCAGCAGCCCTTTTTAATCCCTCCATCGTCCCCCATCCGGATCAAGGGCATCTGAGCAAAGGCAGTTTGCGTTTTGTCATGAGTCTGCGGGCAACTGGCGAAGGTCATATTTCGTCAATCGTCTTCCGCAGCGGCGTCCTTGACCGGCACAACGAGTTTTTTTTCGACCCGATCAGTGATTTTGTGGAAACCCCGGATCTCCAATTAGATGCGGTTTACAAACGCCATCTTTTCCAACGAAAGCTTCACGAGATGGGGGCCGATAATGAGATAGCCGCTTATGTACTTAATCAGATGCCTGAAGATTTCACTTATACTGAGTTGTTAGAAAAAATTGAAATGCTTCGCGTAAAACCGCTATTTCCTGAGGCGTACCAAATCAAAACCTTCAAGACCATTTGCTGGCTTGCGGATTCCAATTATGAGGTGAGTTTCCACGCCGACCACCGCATATCCGAACGGGTGATTTTCCCTGTTTCGAAAAATGAAAGCAGAGGCATTGAGGATGCCCGTTTCGTTCAATTTTTCTATGACAACGGTGAGATTGTCTATTTCGCGACCTATACCGCTTATAACGGCCATACGATTTTACCGCAGTTGATTGAAACAAAGGATTTTATCACATTCAACATTCTCACACTCAATGGTCAGGCCGTACAAAACAAAGGCATGGCACTTTTCCCTCGGAAAATCGATGGCCGTTATGCCATGCTCTCACGCCAGGACGGTGAAAACAATCATATCATGTTCTCGGGCAATGTCCACTTCTGGCAAGAGGCCCAAATCATCCAGGAGCCTGAATATCCATGGGAATTTATCCAAATTGGAAACTGCGGTTCACCCCTCGAAACGAATGAGGGCTGGATTGTGCTCACCCACGGTGTCGGGCCCATGCGTCAATATTGCATCAGCGCCATACTGCTTGACCTTGAGAATCCGACAAGGATCATTGCCCGCCTGGATGACCCGTTGCTTGCCCCCCATGAGAACGAACGCGAGGGATATGTTCCCAATGTGGTCTATTGCTGCGGTTCGATAATTCATAACAACGAGTTGATTATTCCCTACGCTATGTCTGATATCAATTCCGGCATAGCAACTGTTAATGTGAGAGAATTGCTTAACTGTATGCATCCAGTAGCTTAAAATGTTTAAGGAAATCATGGAGCATATCGCCGGTGATAAGTCACTGCATGCCGAAACACTGGCTGGTTTTGACGAAAAATATCCGGGCCGGATGCGGGAATTCGCCTCGTTGCTGTTCGGAGAAAAATCATTTACCATGGGTGATTATACGCGCCACCTGTTTTGCTCCGTTATGAAAATCGCAGAAACAGGTCCGACGATTTTTGTCGGCCGGGCAACGCACCTGATCCTTCCCCGTAATGACGTGCTGGCAGTCCGATTTATCAGTTCCAGAGAGTATCGCATCAAACGAGTGGCTAAAATTCTCAACGTAAATGAAGAACAGGCAGCACGTGAGCTTGATATTGAAGACAAGATGCAGAAGGACTTTTTTAAAAAGAATTTTCACAAAAAAGACGCCAGCCCCTATGAGTTCGACCTGGTTGTTAATTGCGATTATATCACTAAAGCCAAAGATGCCGCCGAACTGGTGCGAATGGCATTTGCCATGAAATTCGGAGATGTGCCTATAAAAGGGGAATTCGATTAACGGCTGCTTTATTTTCCTGCCCCGGATATGACGCCGTGTGCCCGAGGTGGGGAAATAATGATTAACCCTCACCGTTTGCTCGTGCCCATCCATTCCAAATGGATGGACACCTTCTGGTGTTTCCAATCCAGAAATGAGAATTTTTTCGCAAGATTAAGGAAAACAAGGGGTTGCGCGGAGGCGTACTGGGCGTACGCCGCACAAGCAAGCCCGAAGTTTGACGCAGATATTGCGGAAAAAGGCCATTTATGGATGGAAACTTGCTCACTATTAGGAGGAATAAGTATATGTTTCCCAATGATCAATCATCAACAAACTTGTCATGGCATTCAGCGGAGATAAACACGGTCTTTGATAAAATCAATAGTCAACCTGAGGGTTTAAAGTCGGAAGATGTTCAACTAAGAATAGAAAAATATGGGGCAAACCAATTAACACCGCCTCCGAAACGAAGTCGATGGCATGCTTTCTTTCTACAGTTTCATAATACGCTGATCTATGTATTGCTTGTGGCGGCGGCCTTGACTGCAATGTTTGAACACTGGGTGGATGCCGGTGTGATTTTGGGAGTTGTTTTTTTAAATGCCCTTATTGGATTTATCCAGGAAGGGAAAGCGGAAAAAGCACTTGATGCAATCCGAAGCCTTATTTCACCGCATGCATCCGTTTTTCGCGACGGCAAGCGCGTTACAATTCCCTCCGATCAAATCGTGGTGGGCGATGTTGTAATATTGGAAGCCGGTGATAGGGTTTCCGCGGATCTAAGGTTATTTAAGGCAAAAAATTTCTATGTAGATGAGGCATCTCTAACAGGAGAGTCTTTACCGGTTGAAAAATCAATATTATCAGTGGATGATTCATCCGCTATCGGAGATCGGACCTGTCTTGTCTATTCCGGAACACTCGTGACAACAGGGCAAGGTACAGGTGTTGTGGTCGCAACAGGCGATCGAACTGAAATCGGTAAAATCAGCTCGCTTCTGGCAGATTCCCCAACAGTTACAACAAAACTCCTTCAAAAAATATCTGAACTCGGCCGAGGGATAACGTTTTTTATCGGTTTCATCACCGTCTTTATTTTTATTTTTGGTGTTTTTATAAGAAAATATCAGATTGCTGATATGTTTATCGCCGCAGTCGGACTCGCAGTTGCGGCCGTTCCTGAAGGTCTTCCTGCTGTTTTATCAATTACATTGGCTATTGGTGTACAGCGAATGGCGAGGCGCAATGCCATTATTCGAAGATTGCCTTCTGTAGAAACGTTAGGATCGGTAACTGTGATTTGTTCTGACAAGACCGGCACGTTAACCCGCAATGAGATGACAGTCAAATTGATTGTAACTGCATCTGACCAGTTTGATCTTAGTGGGGGAGGCTATGATCCAAACGGAAAATTTACTGTCAGGGGGCAAGAGTTTTCCTGCTATTTGATTGATGATTCGGGTGTATCTTGTGATGACTATCCGGATCTGAAAGATATAGCCCTTGCATCAGTATTATGTAACGATGCGTCCTTAGAAAAAACTAATAATTTATGGCAGATACATGGCGATCCAACGGAAGGTGCAGCCATTGTTTTTGCCGTTAAAGCCGGTTTGGACTACGTTGATGAACGGAATCAAAATCAGCGATTGGATATAATACCGTTTGAATCAGAACACAGGTTTATGGCGACCTTGAATCAGGATTCTAAAGGTGGCAAATCCATGTTTGTTAAAGGCGCGCCGGAAACAATTTTAGAGATGAGCGCGTATCAGCGTGAAAAAGACAGGGACGTTCCAATAGATCGAGAGTACTGGATAAAGCAGATACATTATATAGCAAGCCTTGGCCAACGCCCGTTAGCTATCGCTGTTAAAATCACAAGCAAGGATCATTCTCAATTGCAATTCAATGACGTGGATAAGGGGTTAACCCTGCTTGGTCTTCTCGGTATTATCGACCCGCCCAGAGGTACTGCGATCAGTGCAATACATCAATGTCAGGAAGCCGGAATAAAGGTGAAAATGATTACCGGCGATCACGCATTAACCGCACGAACCATTGGTGCTCAAATGGGGATCGGTGATGGTGTAACCGCTATTACAGGGCAGGAGATTGATCGTATCAATGATGAAAAACTTTGTGAGATTGTGAAACAGGTGGATATATTTGCAAGAGTCAGCCCTCAACATAAACTTCGCCTGGTCCAGGTGCTTCAGGCGAACGGGGAAGTTGTCGCAATGACAGGTGATGGTGTCAATGATGCCCCGGCGCTAAAGCGTGCAGATATAGGGGTTGCCATGGGAATAAAAGGCACCGAGGCCGCAAAAGAAGCTGCAGAAATGGTATTGGCGGACGACAACTTTGCCTCAATTGCTCACGCTGTGGAGGAAGGCCGTACGGTATATGAAAATATTAAAAAATCAATCATGTTTATTCTACCTACAAATATTGGCGAAGCAGGAATCATTATCGCGGCAATTATCTCAGGACGAATGCTGCCAATTACCCCGGTACAGATACTTTGGGTTAACATGATCACAGCAGTTACACTTTCTTTATCGCTGTCATTCGAACCGCCGGAAGCTGGAATAATGAAGCGCCCGCCCCGAGATCCCAAAGAACCGATTCTTACAAAATTTTTAATGTGGCGAATTGGGGTTGTGGCCCTTATTCTGGTTATGGGGACTTTTGGACAATTCATATTTTTAAGAACAAACGGGGCATCTATAGAAACAGCCAGAACTATTGCGGTAAATACGATTGTTTTCTTTGAAATATTTTTTCTTTTTAACGTCAGATACTTAAAAGATTCCACATTAAACAGAGAGGGCTTTTTCGGAAATGGCTATGTTCTTGCTGCAGTCGGAATGGTAATCGGATTCCAGATGCTATTTACGTATACAAGCCCTATGCAGAAGATGTTCGGTACTGCTTCAATTTCTGCGGGATCATGGCTTGGCATCATATTTACGGCATCGAGTGTTTTCTTCCTCATAGAATTGGAGAAATGGCTGATACGCAAAAAGAGGATAACTATCAAATAGGTCTTCCATGAGCGTCACTCAGAAGACAGAGGAATAAAATGGCGTGCCGGAAAGCAACTCGAGTCTTATTCGAGAATTTACAGGAGAAGATGATTTTTTAGAAGAAGCGGTAAAAAAAGCGCTTACCTTGATGGCGAGCCAGAGTTCAACCGGTGGGATTTTACTGGCTCAGCTGCCTACCAGTGACTGGCGTGATGAACAGTGGGTGTTGGGGTATGGCCTTGTGGTTTAAATGTGACGGCGGTCAGGCTTATCAACGATCTTGAAGCCACGTCGTATGCACTGACTGAACTCACGCCTGGAGACGTTGTTACACTGAGTGCCGCAAAAAAGGATGTTAACGGAAACAAGGCGACCGTTGCGCCGGGATCAGGTCTTGGTGAATCGTTTTTAACGTGGGATGGAGCAAAATATGCGTCTTTTGCTTCCGAGGGCGGACATGGTGATTTTGCTCCCAATATAGTGAGATTTAGTGTGATTTGCTCCGGTATTTATAAAAAAATCATTCCTGAACGCTTTTCACCAAAAGGGTCGAATGCGTAATCTGATAAAAGAAATTCCATTGCATGTGATTATAAACGAAGATAAAGGACATCTAAAATGTGGTTCAAAACACAGCAGTCACTTAATGAAACGCAGATAGACGTTGCATTAAAAAATATAATCAGGGACGGTGTCGCTTCACAGGCGATGGGCATATTTACCGGAGGCGCATTTCTTGTTGCATTTGCAGTAGCACTCGGCGCATCAAACTTTGTAATCGGCCTGCTGGCGGCTATTGGGCCGCTGGCTCAGTTACTTCAATTGCCCTCAATTCTAATTATTGAAAAAATCCGAAACAGAAGATTAATTACGGTTACCGCTGCTGCTTTAAGCAGAGTATGTTGGCTGATAATTGCCCTTAGCCCGTTTATTTTTCCAGCCAATGTCGCGATCGGCGTATTACTTGTATTGCTTATGCTCGTTTCCGCTTTTGGAGCTGTTTCAGGGTGTAGCTGGGTTTCATGGATGAGGGATATTCTTCCGGAAAAAACAATGGGCGTTTTTTTTGCAAAAAGAATGCGTATCAGCACCGCTGTCGGCATTATTTTAAGTATTATTGCCGCAATATACCTTGATTACTGGAAAAAACTATTCCCGGCGAATGAATTATCAGGCTACTCGATCCTTTTTTGTGCCGGTTTTTTAGCGGGGGGAATAGGCCTTTTTTTTCTTGCCAAAACCCCGGAAATACAGATGCCCCAGATACTGGAAAAACAAAAGATACGAACGCTTCTGGCACAGCCGTTCAAAGATGAAAATTTCAGAAAGCTTATCGCCTTTATGTGCTCATGGAATTTTGCGGTGAACCTGGCCGGCCCGTTTTTTATGGTCTACATGCTTAAACGACTTGGTTTGAGCATGTCATTTATCATCGGCCTTTCTATTGTCAGCCAGGCAATGAATTTTTTGTTCCTCAAAATATGGGGCAGGTATACTGATCGATTCAGCAATAAATCCGTTCTTGCCATATGCTGCCCGCTGTTCATCGCATCCATACTTGCATGGACATTTACCACGATGCCCGAAAAATATTTTTTTACAATTCCGCTGCTTGTTATTATTCATGCTATTATGGGTATCTCTTCGGCCGGTGTGACTCTTGCTTCAGGAAATATCAGCCTGAAACTTGCCCCCAAGGGACAGGCTACGGCCTACCTGGCGGCAAATACGATTGCAAATTCAATAGCCGCCGGTATCGCGCCGATCCTTGGCGGCACATTCGCGGATTTTTTTTCCGGAAGACAACTGGCCTGGACGCTCAAATACATTACTCCCTCAGGTGAATTTGATCTGCCGACGTTGAATCTTCAGCAGTGGGATTTCTTTTTTGCGATGGCCTTTATTTTCGGATTGTATGCACTTCACCGGCTTGCCATGGTAAAAGAACAGGGAGAAGTCGAGGAAAACATCGTCATGCAGGAACTTTTTAACGAATTAAGGACTCATGCAAGAACGCTTTCTTCTTTTGATGGAATAAAACAGATGGTGAGTTTCCCGTTTATTATTATAAAAAATGTTTCTGGACGGATTATATCCAATGACAAATAATATGCAGAAAAAAAGCATCAAAATCTCAAAGTTGAAAGAAAAGCAATTAAAATTGTAGGGGACACATCACGGGTAATCACTCTTCTTTATCGTCCCGCTAACAGGTGTTTTTGACCCGATCAGCGAGTTTGTGGCATGGTTTAATTGAAACGGACACCGGGTTAAGCGTAACATTCGATTTTACTCGTTCTCACGATCCTTCCAGGCGGCCTTTTCTTTCACCTCATCGATGAGAAACCGCACGCCCTGGTTGTCCGACGGGTTCAGCCAGAGCATACGGTGAAATACTTGCTCCGCCTCGTCAAAACGTCCAAGGCGCCAGAGACACAATCCATAGCCGTGCATGCATCGCAGAAAGGGGCGGTTGTCGATAAAGCCCCACGGCAGCACGCCGGTAAAGTCCTCACCCAAAGACATCTCGCCGATGCGCAGGCCGATTTCGTAATGCCGGATAGCGTCTTGGGCATGGTTGTCAAAGACGAAATTGCCCAGATGTGAATGGGCATCGAGACAGCGCAGGTCGTCCTGGCATAGTTGCATCAAGATCTTTTCCGCCTCCGCCCGCTCGCCGGCCTCTTTAAGATCATTTGACCGGCTGATGGGGTCATTGAAAGGATGGTCGGGGTCCTCGCCGGGCAGCACCTGCTCCATCTCGAACATGGGGCGGGGGCCATGAGCGATAATCGGCCCGGCCCATTCCTCGATGGATTCGTCATCTTCTCTCCAGTAATCTTCCCTGGGATCCCACATGCCCATCTCTTCGAGCCCCAGTGGCACTATATCGAGGGCCTTCACGTCGATCCGGGTCGATTGAATCTCTCCCGAAAGATACGGATGGCCGCCGTAACGCCAATGCTTCCGGGGTGACACTGTGACAATGGCGCCGGGCAGCAGCTCCCAGAGACGGCTTGCGCGCAGGGTAATGATCCGGTCGCTTCCCGGCAAACGGCACCGGGCGGCCCGTTCCTTGACCGATAGCGCGACCAGTTCGACCGGTTTGCTCAGGTCGATGTCATCGTCCGCCGCCTTATGCTGCCTCCCGCGATGAGAAGGTTTCTGCGTTTCAGCAGGATAAGGATCGAGGTTAAGCCACCTGCGGTAAGCAGCGAAGTAGCGTGCCCCTGCCGAAGCCTGCGGCAAAACAACATCGCAAAGCGCCACCCCATATTCCGATCCGTCCTCGCGACGGCATCTTGCCGTCAATCCGCGCCTTTCGTTGCCGTCGTAGTCCACCGCAATCACCGAAACCGGCTCCCCGATGACAAAACCGTCGGCCGGCAGGGCAACGTCATCCTCAAAGGCCTGCCGAAAGGCCCATAGCTGTTCATCATCGCCGTATGCGTCGACGGTAATTTCCTCAATCAAATCGTCCAATGCGCCGAGTTTCTTATCCTTTTTGGAATCTGGCGTGCTCATATTTTATTGATCCTTCCCATCGGTTTTTATCTGTTGATAAATGCCCACGGGCATGTCCCTGGCATCCGGGCTGTTTGCGGGTTCGTAAAGCTTTACCTGAACATCCGGCATATCCGCAAAGGCTGTCGCAATCATTTCTTTCACCCGGTGCCACTGCAAGCCGCCTAGACCCGACCCCAGCGGCGGTATGGCAATGGACTGAATGTCTCGGTTTTCCACTTCCCGTACCAGGGCATCTGCATCGTCTGTAAGAACATTTCCGCGGGTCAGTTCAATCATGTTTCTCCTCCCGGTTAGTAATACCATTGCCGGCGTACTTCCACCGGCAGGGATATGTTTTTGGGGTCCAAAATGCGTTCAACCCTTTTTTTGACGCCATTATTGAATACGCCGATCTGATTGATCAGATGCCACGGGCAGAAGCGATGCACCAGAAATTCGGCCTGTTTGCGCCGCTGCCGGTCCATGTCTTCGGTAGTGTCTGCCCAGTAATCGGCATAGACCATCTCCCAGTCAATCTTATCCAGATCATCAAAATTGTCAAACCATTGGGTGAAAGCGGCAATGCCGTGGCCATCGGAAAATACAAATTCAAGTTCCGCCTGAACGATGGTCTCGACCGTGGAAACCGCATATATCAAGGGTTCCTGTCCTTCATTGTAATTTTTCACCCAGCCCGTATGAAGCTGATAAAGCATGGGCGAACGCGGCCCGAAATAAAAAGCCACATAATCATGCACCGTTCCGCCTGGACCGCAGCGAATGGAGCGCTGGCGGCGGACTTTCTGAATATCCAGGTTGTGGATCGCCCGATAGTCGCATCCGCCTTCAGGAGGATGGTTGGGGGCATGCATGCCGCCGCAGTCCAAAATAGTCGCCAGATTGTGTTTTAACCTTTTAAGCCCGTCGCGGGAGGTTCTATTTTGTGGCTATTGGCCAAAATCTTATAAATCCCCAGTACAAACCTGTCAGCACTATACAGTTATTCCGTTTGCCAAAACTTTTCGGGTTCCGCTGCTTGCTTGGGAAAATCGCTGGGCAAGTTTTTCAGATAGGCCCTGCGTTTCTCTCGTCGTTTAATCTCCTGTTGCTTTCGGTGCATCGGTCCCGTTTTTGTTTTTCCAGCCGAATTTGTCGGGCCTTTTCGGCGTTCTGCCGCAATTGCCCCACCGTACGCCGGGGTGAATCGGTATCGCCCGTCTGTAAGCTGTGGCGCCATGATGCGAACCGGTTCCTGATGGATCGTTCGGCTTGCTGCCCCTTGCCCTCCAGCAATTGTTTCATGATCGAATTGACTTCTTCTCTTGGCAGGGCGTCGATCCACTTTTCCATTTCCTGTGGCGAAGTTTCCACCTTTGGAGCAGACGGGCTGCCTATGCCGACACCCGCCAGGCAGGTCCGGTTCTACCTCAAGAAATTCGGCCAGCGCCTTCTGGGCTGGCGTCAGGTTGCCAAACCGCTCACGCATAGCGGCTCCATCTCATCGTCATCCATCATCTCCCCGGCCACGGCCGCAAGCCATCCGATATAAAGGCTGCGTAAATCCCCGCGCAGCAGCTCATCCAGCACCGGTACCAGGCGCGCCATCCAGCCGCGGCCGTCTTCCATGCCGAAGCGATTGTAGTTTTCCGATTCCTTCAGGTTCCAGGTAATAATCCAATGGGTTTTGGTGGCCTTGATATCCAATATGTAATCCATGGCCACAGCCTTAATCGGTTTGGATTTCACCTGTCGTATGAATTCATCAGTCTTGAGATCAAGGGCTCTTGTACACCGGGAACTGACTGTATTGTATCGGACATCCAGTTTTTGAGCGATGCTACGAAAAGCCGCCTTATGATCCAGCCCACTCCACATCTCGATATCATGACCCAGAATATCGATGCTGATGGCACGGCCGCCCCCCAGAAAGGCCTTCTGGATGGCGCTTACAGCGCTTGCGGAAAACTTTTCAACACCCGGCAGTTTCATGGCCTGCTCACGAAGCTCCGAAGCGATCTCCTTGGCATGGCGACTCCGCTCTTCTTTTCAACGAGACGGCCCCCGATGCGACCGATGTTTGTCCCCTCTTCAAAATCGAGCGTAGTCAAAAATCCTTTTTTGGTCTGACCTGCCAGGGCATAGGACGCTTGCATCTCCGGAATGGCGTTCACCGCTTTGAGCATTTCTTGCGTAATTCCGGCCGTGACCTCAACGCGGATTCCCTTTCAGTTGGAGCCACCGCACAAAGGCGCTCACACCATAATGGTCGAGCCGGACCATAAAGCCGAAAATAACGACGACGAACCAGTTAAATGCCGCCGTGCGGGAAAAGCAGTTGTGGAAATCCGATAATATATGGCTGATGATCTTCATCATGATTTCCCTCCTGTTTCCTTGGAGGGCGCTTCTTTTACCGTAAAGGTGTTGGGCTCGGTTTTAATAAATATTTTACCGGCTTTAATCTTTTTCAGGATAGCGGAGACCACCGAATCCCGTTCAAGTGTGACCTGGAACTGGGTTTCAGCCAGGTCGATGATTTCAGATACATGCAAGGGGCGGCCAGCGGTGCTGAGTACGTGCCGAATAATTTCGATATTTGACGTACGTTTTTTTGGCTTCTCTTTAGCCCGCCCCTGAAACCGGTCAATGATTCTGAGCGTTGTTTCCGCAATCTCTTTTTGGTACTGAAAATAATCATAGCGCCTATATATGGCCCTATAAAGCACCAGAAACAGAATACAAATCTGTGTTGATCGGTTTTGAAACAATGAACGATGGGTATCATGAAGCATCTTACGATAAGAAACGAAATTATATTCTTCGGGTAAGGACAAAGGTGGACGATCAGAGTGGAATACCGCAATGCCGGCTGCAATGAGCAGCGCAATTACTCCAATGCCGATGATCACCCGTTTTCTGTTTTTCCCCATTATGGCCTGTCCGGTGCAAATGTTTGACAGAAGTGACGTATTTTAATATAAAAAGGGGGTAATTGGTAGTGGTTTCGGGGATGGCTTTGTGAAAAGTGGTTTATCCTGGAGGCCGTATGAAGCGATCCCCTGCACGGCCTTGCATGGCCCTGTATAGCCTTGATAATACCACTTGATTCGATAATTTTATTAAAGGATATCAAATGATTAAAATAAATGAAAATTTTTTGAAGTTGCAGGCCTCGTATTTATTTTCGGAAATCGCCACCCGTGTGAATGCCTTTCAGAAGGACAATCCCGATACCCGGATCATCAAGCTTGGCATCGGGGATGCCACCCAGCCGCTTTGCAGCGCCTGTGTTGATGCGTTTCACAAGGCTGTGGATGAAATGCGCTATGCAGATACCTTCCGCGGCTATGGACCAGAGCAGGGGTATCCGTTTCTGCGGGAGGCCATTGCCGAAAATGATTACCAGGCCCGCGGCGCCGATATCGAAGCCGAGGAGATATTCATCAGTGACGGGGCCAAGTGCGATACCGGCAATTTTCAGGAGATCCTGGCCACGGATATCCGGGTGGCCATTCCCGACCCGGTCTATCCGGTATATCTGGACACCAACGTCATGGCCGGCCGAACCGGCGGATTCCAGGACGGCCGGTATGACAACATCGTGTACATGGCGTGTACGGCGGAAAACAATTTTCTGCCCGATCTTCCGGCGACCCCGGTGGACCTGATCTATCTCTGCTTTCCCAATAACCCCACGGGCGTGACCATCACAAAAGAAGAACTGAAAAAATGGGTGGATTACGCCATTGAAAACAAGGCCCTGATTTTATATGACGCCGCGTACGAGGCGTTTATCCGGGATGATGCCATTCCCAGAACGATTTATGAAATCGACGGTGCGGAAAGGGTGGCCGTGGAGTTTCGAAGCTTTTCCAAGACAGCCGGGTTCACGGGGACCCGGTGTGCCTTTACTGTGGTGCCCAAGGCCTGCGCGGCCTATGATTCAGCGGGCAACCCTCAGCCACTGCACGGCCTCTGGAACCGGCGGCATTCCACCAAGTTCAACGGTGTTGCCTATCCGGTGCAGCGGGCCGCGGAAGCCGTCTACACCCCCCCCGGCCGGGTGCAGACCCGGGAGCTGGTGGATGCGTATATGAAAAACGCCGATCGGATCACAGGGGCCATGGATGAGCTGGGCTTTGCCTACGTGGGCGGAAAACATTCCCCGTATGTGTGGATCGACGCGGGCGCGGATTCCTGGGAGTTATTCGACACCCTGCTGAGAAAGGCCGGCGTGGTGTGCACGCCCGGCGCGGGCTTTGGCAAATGCGGCAGCCGGTATATCCGCCTTTCGGCCTTTAACACCTATGAGAACGTGGACGAGGCCATGACGCGGATTCAGGACGCCCTGAAATAAGGGCGGGCCCACGCGGACAGAAAATAATGACGGCTTCGTAAAAAGCTTCCAACCCCGCCGCGGCGTTTTTGCAGTAAGTAACTTGCGCCATGGCTTCGCAATCGAATCTTAAATTACCGATACCGATTTTGAATTGAGTTCCTTGGAAGTCTGATTTTTTGACCATGAAGCGCATGAAGATCATGAAGAAATAAAAAATTAACAATAATTTCAACTTCATGCTCTTCATGTTCTTCATGGTTGAAATAAAAATATCTCTTTATGGTACTTTTTATGAAGCCATCAAAGAAGATGGTCACGTAAAAAGTCACTTGCCGACGGCAAGGTAAAAAGTTTAAGATCAAGGCGTCGATGCATCTCTCGTCATGTCACGTACTGTGTAGAGGCGAATCTTGTGTTCGCCCATTGATCGGGCGAACACAAGGTTCGCCCCTACAGGATGTCTCTCGAGATTGTGGCCATAACAATCCCTTTCTTTGTTTCCTTTTTCCCTTAATCAAATCATATATCGCAGTGTTCTTTGCATCCATTCGATGCATGTATCTTCGTGTCCTTAGTGCGATTCGTAGCAATCAACCCACAGTCAATTGAACCACGAAGTTCACAAAGAACATGAAGGATGCGTGCAAGCACCACGTGCCTTCGTCTTTCGAATTTTATATATTCACATACGGGCTCTATAAACAATCCCCTTACAGGGATAACCAAAGCCGGTCCTTCTGCTCTCGGGTGTTTATTTCTGTATGTTTAGGGCTGTTTTATGTTAATAATGGTTATTTATAGTTTGTTTTCGTTTTGATATGTAATAATTGCAATAATAATTGACAAAAACAGACAGTCGGTGCTAACTTCACATACGCTCAAGCACCGGCAAAGGGGGTAAGCAATGAAAAAAATGCTGAGCACCAGAGAAGTGGCGGAGTTCCTGGGGGTTAACGAAAAAAATATTTATACGCTGGTGGCTGAAAAAGGGCTGCCGGGCACTAAGGTCACGGGCAAGTGGCTGTTTCCCCTTCAGCTGGTGGAACAGTGGGTGGAGACCAATACCGTCAACCACCCGAGCCCTGCCGTGGAAATCCTGTCGAGCAAAGTGCTGGTAATTGCCGGCAGTAATGACCCGTTGCTGGAAAAAACCATTTCCCGGTTCAACAGGACCTGTTCCGATTATCTGGCGGTGTTTGGAAACGTGGGCAGTATGGGCGGCCTTGCAGCCCTGGCCGATCATCGGTGCCATATTGCGGCCTCTCACCTGGTGCAGGATGAGGATGGCGACTATAACTTCGCCTTTGCCGGGGAAACATTGCAGACGATGCCAGCGGTGATCAATTTCTGCCGGCGGCGGCAGGGCATTGTGACCGCCGGGGGAAATCCCAAGAAAATAAAGTCTGTGGCCGATCTGGCCAAAAAAGGGGTGAGAATTGTCAATCGATCCCCGGCCACGGGCACGCGGCGCCTGCTGGATCTGAAGCTGGCCGCCGCCGGGGTGGATGGCGGCGATATCGCCGGGTATGATACCATTGTGGACCGGCATATCGATGTGGGGCTGGAAATCCTTGCCGACCGGGCCAACGCCGGCATGGCCATCGAAACGGCGGCGCTGACCTTGGGGCTCGATTTTATCCCGGTGGGCTGGGAGCGATATGACCTGCTGGTGGCAAAGCCCAATTTTTTTGATAAACCGGTGCAGTTGTTCTGCGGTTTGTTATCCGAACCCGATTTTTCGGAAACGGCAAAGACGCTGGGCGGTTATGATACGGGCATCAGCGGGCGGATCGTTTTTCCGGAGCAGCAGGCAGGCGGCGTATAAGGTTTGCTATTAATTATAAATAAACAGAGAGGTGGAAAAATGAGAAACGCACTGAAGGTGTTGACGTTGATGCTGGCGGTTCTGATGTTCATGGTTCCCTGTTATGCAGGCGACACTGACGGAACGCTGATGATGGCAACCACCACGAGCACGGACAATACCGGCCTGCTGGATTACCTGGCGCCGTATTTTGAAAAAGACACCGGCATTGACCTGCGATGGACGGCGGTGGGGACCGGCAAGGCACTTCGGCTGGGCCAGAACTGCGATGTGGATGTGCTGCTGGTGCATGCGCCGCCGGCGGAAAAGCAGTACGTGGCGGACGGCTACGGCATTAACCGGCTGGAGGTGATGTACAATGATTTCGTGATTATCGGGCCGCCGTCAGATCCTGCCGGTGTTGCGGGCAAAAGCGTTACCGCGGCCATGAAGGCCATTGCCGAAGCGCAGGCCGTGTTTGCCAGCCGCGGAGATGATTCCGGAACCAATAAAAAAGAGATTACCCTGTGGGATAACGCGGGTATGGGCGTTCCGGAAAAGGTGGCATGGTACCGGCAGACCGGCCAGGGCATGCTGGCCACCATCAATATCGCGGCCGAGCAGAGTGCCTATACCATGACCGACCGGGGCACCTATATCAAGTACAGCCACAATGCCGGCGGCAATCCGCCCCTGAATATCCTTGTGGAGGGCGATGACATTCTCAAGAACCAGTACAGCGTGATCGCGGTGAACCCGGCGAACTGTTCGGACGTGAATTTCATTGACGCCATGACCTTTGCCAAGTGGTTGACCCGCACCGAGACTCAGGAACGGATCGGCGCGTTCGAGCTGCTCGGCAAGAAGCTGTTCATCCCCAATGCACATTAACCGGAATATTTCAGGAACCCCATGGAGTTCATCGCCGAGGGATTTGTAAAGGCTGTTGTGCTGCTGCTTCAGGGGGATGCCGAGACATGGTCGGCGATTGTTGTCACCCTTCGGGTGACGATGCTTTCCATGACGGCAAGCCTTTTGCTGGGCATTCCCTTGGGGTTTCTGCTGGGCTACCAGCCTTTTGCCGGCAGGCGGCAGATCCGGATGGTTGTGGACACCCTTTTGTTTCTGCCCACCGTTTTTGTGGGGCTCCTGGTGTATGCGTTTATTTCTTCCCGGGGCCCCCTGGGCGAAGCGGGGCTTTTGTTCACCGTTCCGGGCATCGCCGTGGGTCAGACCATTCTGGCATTGCCCATCGTGATGTCGCTGGCCGCGTCGGCCACAGAGGAAACCGCCGGCCGCCTGCGGGTGACCCTGATGTCCCTTGGGGCGAACCGCCGTCAGCTTTTTTTAACCAGCCTCTGGGAAACACGGCAGGGCATTGTGGCCGCCGGCCTTGTGGCCTGCGGCCGCGTCATGACCGAAGTGGGCATTTCCATGATGGTGGGCGGCAATATCAAGTGGCACACCCGCACGATTACCACCGCCATCGCCCTGGAAACCAACAAGGGCCTGTTTGCCATGGGCATTGCCCTGGGAATGGTGCTGATGGTTATTGCCTTTTCAGTGAATCTCGGGGCCATGCTGCTGAAACGAAAATGAGCGATCCAATCTACCAGATTCGCAACCTGCGCCAGCGATACAACGGGCCGCCGGTGCTCGATATCCACCGGCTGGACATTGACCGGGGTATGGTCACCGGTATCCAGGGACCCAACGGCAGCGGGAAAACCACTTTTTTACGGCTGCTGGCATTTATCGATATCCCCTGGAAGGGCGAAATCGGCTTTAACAGCCGCGGGGCCGGCCCGTTCAGCGAACACCCTCGGCTGGCGGTTACCTTCCTCCCGCAGACCCCGTCGCTGCTTCAACGCACCGTCTACAAGAATGTCTGCTACGGGCTGAAGATCCGTGGCATTCGGGAAGATATTGATACGCGGGTCGAAAAGGCGCTTTCCATGGTGGGGCTCTCGATGGCCGCGTTCGGCCATCGGCGGCCCCACGCCCTTTCCGGCGGAGAGGCCCAGCGGGTGGCGCTGGCAGCCCGGATGGCCGTCAAACCAAAGGTGTTGCTGCTTGACGAACCCACGGCCAATGTGGATACCGAGAGCGCCCAGCGCATTAAACAGGCCGCCCACGATGCCAAGACCCGCTGGAACACCACCGTGATCGTGATCAGCCATGATTCCCAGTGGTTGTATGAAGGTTGTGACCGGATTCTTCAGATGTATCAGGGCCGGGCCTGGGACACAGGCAACCGGAACGTGGTGCCTGGCCCCTGGCAGCCATCGGCAGATGGCAACTGGGAGACCCGCCTGGCCGACGGTCAGGGGGTTGCCGCCTCGCCGCCCCCCCGTCCCGATGCAACGGCCCTGGTGGAGCTCAGCTTTGATAGACCGGAGACCGGCCGCCCGGAAACGGTGAAGGGCATCGAGGCCATGGTGACCCGCCTTATCCTTGAAAAAAAGACCGGCCGCATCGCCGTTTCCTTGCTGGCCGGGGATCTGGTTTTCACCATCACCACGTCGCCGTCGCAAATTGAACAAAAACAGCTGTATCCCGGCAAAAAACGGACTGTCTTTTATGCCCCCGATCATGTTGAATGGCTTGTCCCCTAACCCAGTGCCCATCCATAAATTGCTATTTTGCCCGATTTCTGCGTCAGGCTCAAATTTTAGTTCTCAAAATACACAAAGTATTCCTCCGGTTAAAATTTTCGCCTTCCTTGAACTCGATCAAAATATCTAATTTCTGGACGGACACTAACCTAAAGACGCTTTCGCCCAACCTCGCCCCGTAGACATGCAGAATTATAATTTCCCCTTGCCAACGGTTCTGATTCTTGACATAACTGAATGCATGACTAGTATAGCTAGGACGGTGCTTGCCTGAGATGGTTCGGCGGGCGATACCGGAAACAGGATAGACAGTCCATGAACAACAAAAAAACGTATATTTTTATCGGGCTTGCGGTTGTTGTCGCGGCCTTGGTGGTTTATGGCGTTTTTGCGCTGCGTCCGGGAGGAGGAACCGGGGGGGCGGCCCGTCATGCGTTTGTTGACAGGGATATGCAAAAGGCGGTGTATCTTTATTTCGCCGTCCGGGGCGGCGGTGACCTTGCCGCCGAGGAGCGGGTGGTGGCCGATCCCGGCGATGCCACCGGCCTGGCCCGGAATATTGCCGAGGCCCTGGTTGAAGGTCCCAGGTCCGGCAATCTGGTGCGGACGATTCCCGAAGGCACGGTGTGCCAGGGCCTCTATATCCGGGACAACGGAATTGCGTATGTTGATTTTTCGCCGGCCATAAAGGGTAACCATCCCGGCGGGTCCCGGACGGAGCTGTTGACCATTTATTCCATTGTCAATTCCTTGGTGCTGAACGTGGATGCCATCGAAAAAGTGAAAATTCTTATCGCCGGCCAGGATGCCGATGTGCTGGCCGGTCATATCGACCTGCGGTTTCCGTTTGATGCGGATATGCGAATGGTACAATAGATGTGGACGAGTAAATGAATACGAAAGCGACAAAGATAGAAAATTTGCGGAATATCGGGATTATTGCCCATATTGATGCGGGAAAGACCACGGCCACCGAGCGGATTCTGTATTATACCGGCCGGTCCCACAAGATCGGCGAGGTTCACGACGGCGAAGCCGTGATGGACTGGATGCCTGATGAACAGCAGCGGGGCATTACCATTACATCCGCGGTGACCACCTGTCACTGGAAGAACACCGAGATTCAGATCATCGACACCCCGGGGCACGTGGATTTCACCATCGAGGTGGAGCGGTCCCTGCGGGTGCTTGACGGGGCGGTGGGGGTGTTCTGTGCCGTTGGCGGGGTCGAGCCCCAGTCCGAAAAGGTATGGCGCCAAGCCGATAAATATCATGTCCCCAAAATAGCGTTTGTGAACAAGATGGACCGGGTGGGGGCCGATTTTTTCCGGACGGTGGACATGATCGTGGAAAAGCTCAAGGCCCGGCCGGTGATTATTCAGCTTCCCGTGGGCAGCGAGGATTCCTTTGCCGGGGTGATCGATCTTATTGAAATGAAGCAGATCGTGTGGGACGACGATTCACTCGGCGCGAATTATGAGATCGTGGAGATTGCGGCCGATTACCTGGAAACGGCCCGGACCCACCGGGACAAGATGATCGAAGCCCTGGCGGACGTGGATGAAGTTATCATGGAAGCCTACATCGCCGATGAACCCGTGGACACGAAAATCATCAACAGCGCGCTTCGACGGGCGACGATAGATCTCTCCCTGGTGCCGGTCTTGTGCGGCAGCGCCCTGAAGAACAAGGGCATTCAGCCCCTTCTGGACGCCATTGCCCTGTACCTTCCCAGCCCGGTGGAGGTGCCGCCCATCGAGGGCGTCAATCCGCAGACCGGGGAAACTGTGAAGTGTGAGCCAAAGGAATCCCGGCACCTGGCCATGCTGCTGTTCAAGGTGTTTCTGATCGAAGGCCGGAAGCTCTCCTACGCCCGGATATACAGTGGCAAGCTCAAGGCCGGGGAAGAGGTGTACAACCCTCTGCGGGATAAAAAAGAAAAGGTCTCCCGGATCCTGAAGATGCATGCCAACAAGCGGGAGCGGGTGGACGAAGTCGGCCCGGGCGCCATCGTGGGCATTGTGGGACTTAAGGATTCGTCCACCGGCGAAACCCTCTGCCGTCACGAAAAGCCGGTGCTCCTGGAGAAAATGGAGTTTGACGAACCGGTGATTTCCGTGGCCATTGAGCCGAAGACCCATGCCGATCAGGAAAAAATGAACGAAGTGTTGGAAAAATTCACCGCAGAAGATCCCAGCTTGAAAGTCAAGACCGATGAGGACACCGGCCAGACCATTCTTTCGGGCATGGGCGAGCTGCACCTGGAGATTATTGTCAGCCGGATGCAGCGGGAGTTCAAGACCAGTGTAAACGTGGGCAAGCCCCAGGTGGTGTACCGGGAAACCATCGCCAAAACGGTTACTCATTCTGCTGTTTTTGAGCGTGAAATCGCCGGACAGCAGCATTTTGCAGAGGTCCAGCTTAAACTGAGCCCGCGGGAGAGAGGGTCTGGCAATACCTTCAAATCAAGCGTTACCGATGAGCGTATTCCGGTGGAATTCATTCCGGCTGTGGAAAAAGGGGTGATGGAATCCTTTGAAAGTGGTTCCCACATGGGATACCCGGTGATTGATGTGGCAGCCGAACTGGTGGGTGGGGCCTTCAAAGAAAACCTGGGCTCCCAGCTCGCCTATACGGCGTGTGCCTCCATGGCCTGTCGGGAGGGATTTTCAAGCGCGGAACCCTTCCTGTTGCAGCCCATTATGAAGGTGGATGTGTTTGTGCCCGAACCCTGCGTGGGCGACGTGATCGGCGATATTAACGCCCGGGGCGGGCGGATCGAGTCTGTGAATGCAAAGGCCGACATGCAGGAAATCAAGGTTACCGCGCCGCTTTCCAGAATGTTCGGTTATTCCACTTCCCTGCGCTCGGCCACCCAGGGGAAGGGGACATTCTCCATGCAGTTTTCCCACTTTGATAAATAGGCTGGCACCGCAGAGTTGCTGAGGCAATTGTTTCCTCAACGCCCTCAGCGCCTCAGCGTTAAGATGCTTTATCCTGCTACAGACCCGCCAAATCCTCAACAGAATTCATGAAATATTTTGCTTCTGCATGGATTTGTGTTTATATTGAAAGGATATGGCCATGGCTGGCCGGACCGGCCATGGCTTAACCGTTGCGGGGCGCATGCCGGCGAACCGCATGGCATTTCACTATCATAAACGGGGGGCAAAATGATTGAACTCGAAATTTTCGGCAACGGCATTAACCGATGGGGAGCGTCGCTGGCCGTGCTTGTGGGCCTGACCGGGATTTTCTGGATCATCCGCAATCTTCTGGCCAGGCAGATATCGGATACCAGGGAAGCGGCTGTGATGGGAATTGTCAGTATTGTCGCGGAAGTGATCCGGCGCACAAAACTCGTCGTGCTGTTCCTGTGTGGCCTTTATGTAGCCGCTTTTCTGCTGGAGTTGCCGACCCGTGTCCACACGATCATTCAAACGGTGGTGTTCATCGCAGTGGTCATCCAGGCGGGGATCTGGGGCAGCTACTTTATCGGAAACGGCATCCGGCGGTACGTGGGGCGGAAAGTTGAGAACCCCGCCACCAATTCCGGGGTTATCGTAATGAGCCTGATCGGGCGGATGATTCTCTGGTCCTTTATCCTGCTTGTCATCCTGGAAAATATGGGTGTGAACGTGACCACCCTGATCGCCAGCCTGGGCGTGGGCGGCATCGCCATCGGGCTGGCCACCCAGAATATTCTGGGGGATCTGTTTGCATCCCTTTCCATTCTCATGGACCGGCCCTTTGAAGTGGGGCACTTCATTATTGTGGACGATCACCTGGGAACGGTCGAGAGAATCGGCCTCAAGACCACCCGCATCCGCAGCCTGAGCGGCGAATTGCTGATTTTCGGCAATAACGATTTGCTCCAGAGCCGGGTCCGTAATTTTACCCATTTCCAGGAACGGCGGGTGGTGTTTACCCTTGGGGTGCAGTATGATACACCGTCGGAAAAGCTGAAAAAGATGCCGCAGATCATTCGGCAGATCATTGAAAATATCGACAACACCCGGTTTGATAGAGCCCATTTCAAATCTTTCGGGGACTTTTCCCTGGTGTTTGAGGTGGTGTATTATGTGCTGAGCCCGGATTATCTGGTTTATATGGACATTCAGGAAAAAATCAATCTGGGTATTTTCGCGGCATTTCAAGCCGAAGGCATCGTGTTCGCCTTTCCCACGCGGACGATTCATATCGCGGGTCGGGGGGATGAGAACATTCGAACGGCGCCCGCCGGGAGTTGATACTGAAAGCTGGAGCGGCCGGCACAACAGGAGAAAGACATGCCGAAAATCGGAATGGCCGGAGTGGCGGTAATGCTGCTGCCGGCAATGGAAACCATCCGCATTGCCGCGGATCTGGGATATGACGCCGTGGAACTATCCGGAGAGTTTCCCCAGTGCGTGTGTGACGACATTACTGAACAAGAGCGGAAGCAGGCACGCGCGCTGGTGGAAGATACCGGTATACGGCTGGGGGTTCACGCCCCTTTCAACAGTCTGAACATGGCCGCTCTCAACCCGGGTATCCGGGCCGAGTCCATGCGCCAGATTCTTGCGGCCATTGACATGTGCGCGGATATGGGCGGTGATCTTGTGACCGTTCATAACGGCCGCTATGTGGTGTCCGGGGAATTTCGAAAAAAAGTGCCCGAGGTGGCGCGCCTTCAATGGGATTATAACCTGGAAGCCCTGCGTCGTGCCGCGGACCGCGCCGAAAAACGGGGCGTTTCCCTGTGCCTGGAAAATATCGGTTTTGAGGCCGGCACCATCGACCGGTGCGTGGATGACCTGCTGGCCATCCGCGATGCGGTGGCATCGCAGGCTCTCTGGTTCTGCGTGGATATCGGCCATGCCAGGCTGAACAACGAGCTGGACGATGTGGTCAGCAGGCTGGGCCCGCTGGCCAGGCAGATCCATTTTACAGATAATTCCGGAAAGACCGACGATCATCTGATTATCGGGCGGGGCAATTTCGACTATACCTCTCATCTGGATTTTTACCGGCAATTTGACGGGATTCTGCTGCTGGAAGTCATCCAGGTGGGCACCGATCCCGGCCCGGCCCGGGAGAGCCTGCAATACATGCGAGCACTTCTTAACCCCTGACCCGAAATGATATGGCAGCTAACAGCAACAATACCGCTTTTTATTCCTTTTCCCGGCTCTGGCCGATCCTGTTTCTCTCCTGGATTTTTTTTATGACCTTTGTGGCAAGGGCCGTGCTCTCGCCGCTCATGCCCTCCCTTGAAGGCGATCTGAATATCTCCCATACGCAGGCCGGCAGCCTGTTTTTTGTTATGGCCATGGGCTATTGCGGCGCCATGCTGGGGTCCGGGTTTGTCTCCGGCCGCATCACCCACCGGTATACCATCATGGCATCGGCCGTGCTTGTGGGAATCGCCCTGTTGATTCTCTCTGCGGGGCGGAACCTGTGGGAAATCCGGGCGGCCGTGTTTTTTCTCGGTATGGCAGCGGGGCTTTATCTGCCGTCCGGTATCACAACCCTCACGGATATGGTACAGCCGAAAGATTGGGGTAAGGCCGTGTCCATTCACGAGCTTGCACCCAACCTGGCATTTGTGGCCGCCCCTGTGCTGGCCGAGGTACTGATGCTGTGGTTTTCCTGGCGGGTGGTGCTGGCGGTGATCGGGATTGCGACCATCGGCTTTGGCCTGGTGTTCGCCCGGTTCGGCAGGGGCGGGCGGTTTCCCGGCCAGCCGCCCCGGCCGGCATCGGTGCGGCGGGTGATGAGGGATCGGTCCTTCTGGGTGATGGTCGTGCTGTTCGGCCTCGCCATCAGCAGCACCATGGGCATCTACAACATGCTGCCCCTTTACCTGACCAGCGATATCGGCATCAGCCGGCCCGTGGCCAATACCCTGATGGCCCTGTCCCGGGTGATGGGGTTGGGCACCGCCCTGATCAGCGGGTGGGCCACCGACCGGTTCGGTGCCCGCAAAACCATTGTCTACGCGTTTGTGATGACCGGAACGGCCACGGTGTGCATGGGCGCGTTCACCGCCCCTGAGGCTGTCGTGGCCGCGGTGTTTTTTCAGGCGGTGCTGTCCACCATTTATTTTCCCGCTGGCTTTACGGCCCTGTCTTCCCTGTTTTCCGTGGATATCCGGAACGTGGCCATCGCATTCACCATTCCGCTGGCCTTCATGTTCGGCAGCGGGGTCATACCGGCCGTGATCGGCATGTTCGGCGATGCCGGTCTGTTTGCCTGGGGCTTTATTCTCGCCGGTGGCCTGATGCTGGCCGGCTGCCTGCTTGTTCCCCTGCTGCGGAATCTGGAGAGCGGGATCGGTTAAAAAATTTACTGAATGATGACGGCTTCGTAAAAAGTCCAATTTCTTTGTTGCGCTGCATCTCTCGTCATGTCACGTACGGCTGAGTACGCTCCATTCCTCGAGATTTGCGCGCCTCGAACTTGAACTTTTTACTTTGCCGTCCCAAAATTGACTTTTTACGAGACCATCAATGATGGCTTTGTTAAATTCTTTCTGCATCTTTTTAGCGGGTGGCACGGCCAAAGCGTGAGCTTGGCCGTGGGAGCATACGATGCAACAAGTTTTTGAAAGTATTATTTTACCATGAAGACCATGAAGAGATTGATGATGATTTCAGCTTCATGCGCTTCATGTTCTTCATGGTGATAATAAAAAGAGATTGATTCAGTTTTTTAAGAGACTGTCAGGAGATGATGAATTCGTAAAAAGCGGCTTACCCCGCTTTGTGTGTTTTTGCAGAAAGTAACGTGGGCTTGGATCGTTTTTTTTACCGTAAATTGGCAGATTGAGTTCCTTGGAAATCCAATGCCCGCTTGTGGATTTGGGTTACGCTGCATCTCTCGTCATGTCACGTACAGTGTAGGGGCGAACACAAGGTTCGCCCCTACAGGACGTCTCTCCAGAGTGAGATAGAAACGCCGAATCTTGACTTTTTACGAGATTATCATAGATCACGTATGTTTACTTGCTGCCGATAAAATCCTGCAATGCCCGCCAGTAAGCCCGGTGAAGCTGGAAATCATTGTGGCTGGCTTCGTTGATCAGCACCATTGATTTTTCACAGGTCAGGCTTTCATAAAGACGCTGGGAATGATTCACGGGGATTACCGTGTCATTTTCTGAGGCGATAACCAAGGTTCTGGCGGTGAGGCGAGGACTGAACGCAATAGTTTGGTAGGTATCGCGGAGGGTCAGGCGCACCAGCCATCCGGGAAAGTGCTGTCTGGCCACACCGGCAATGCTGTCGTATGGGCTGATCAGGATCAGGGCCGGAAGGTCCCGTTTCCATGTGACGTAAGCGGCAATACCCGAGCCCAGGCTTCGGCCGCAGGCAATAAGGTCCGTCCTTTTAACCGGATAGTGGGCCATAATATAATCATGGATTGCCAGGGCATCGGCCTTTAGCGCCTTTTCGCGGGGGCTGCCGTCGCTCTTGCCATATCCGCGGTAGTTCATCAGCACAACGTTGGCATTGAGCTGCCGATCCATCGTTTCGATATTTTCCGACACCTCTTCCCCGTTGCCGCCGAAGTAGAGGAGGGTGGGCAGATCACGCAGGTTTTTATGAATGAACCAGCCGCGGAGGTTCAGCTTTTCGGCCACCTTGATATCCAGGCGTGAAACATGGGGGTATGCTTCCTGAATATGGCGGATCCTCTTTTCAGGCACCGGTGCGGGATAGTATAACATTTTCCGGGTGAACCGGCAGGAAGAAAGAATCATCACCGGCAGCAACAGGGCCAGTATCAGGATGATCGGTTTCATCATGTTCATCATGATCCCCGAAAACATACATCCCGGCGGATGACGCCGCCGGGATGTATGGGAGATGCGTTTAACAAATGCCAGGAAATATCAGTCGCAGAGCTCAAACAAGCCGGCCGCGCCCATGCCGCCGCCGATGCACATGGATTCCACACCGTATTTCACGCCTTTTGCCTGCATGTTTGCCAGCAGCGTGGCGCAGAGCTTGGCGCCGGTGCACCCCAGGGGATGGCCCAGGGCGATGGCCCCGCCGTGAATGTTCACGATGTCCGGGTTGATCCCCAGTTCGCGGATACAGTAAAGGGCCTGGGAAGCGAACGCCTCGTTGATTTCCCAGAGGCCGATATCGTCCACTTTCAAACCGGCTTTATCGAGCAGTTTGGGAATCGCGTAACGTGGTCCCACGCCCATTTCGTCCGGTTCACAGCCCACCGTGGTGTAGAGCTTGACCTTGGCGATGGGCTTGACACCGAGTTCCTTGACCTTTTCTTCGCTCATGATAACGGCGGCGGCGGCACCGTCCGTGGTCTGCGAGGAGTTGCCCGCGGTGACCGATCCGTTGGCGGCGAACACCGGGCGCAGCTTGCCAAGTCCCTCGACCGTTGTGGATTCCCGGATACCATCATCAAAATCCTGAATAAAGGTTTCTTTCTTGATGGTGCCGTCCGGCTGTTCCACAAATTTTGTGGCCGGCGTGGGAACCAGCTCTGTAAAGAGATTCTCCGCTTTTGCTTTGGCTGCCTTCATCTGTGAATTGTAAGCGAATTCGTCCTGCTGTTCCCGTGAAATCCCGTAGCGGTTGGCAACGTTTTCCGCAGTAACGCCCATGGAGGTATAAAGGTCGGCATGCTTTTTGGACCATTCCGGATGAGGCCGGGGGACATTGCCGCCCATGGGGACGTATGTCATGGACTCCACTCCGCCGCCGATGGTGATGTCCGACCAGCCGGTCATCACGCGCATGGCGGACTGGGCGATGGCCTCGAGTCCGGAGGAGCAGAAGCGGTTGACGGTGGCGCCGGATACTTCGATGGGGAATCCGGCGATCTGGCAGGCAATGCGACCGATGTTGAGTCCCTGTTCCGCTTCGGGAAAAGAGCACCCGATCATCATGTCATCCACGTCCTTTTTATCCAGGCCTGATGTTTTTTCCACCGCGGCGTTCAGGATAAATGCCAGAAGGTCCTCGGGCCGGGTGTCTTTCAGCGCACCTTTGCGGTTTTTACATCCGGGCGTCCTGACGGATGCTACGATATATGCGTCTCTCATAGGTATTCCTCCTTAATTTCTTAGCGGTTTTCCGGTTTTCAGCATATGGTCGATCCGGGCCATGGTTTTTTCTTCCTTGAGGAAATCAATGAATGCTTCTCTTTCCAGGTTCAGGATGGCCTGTTCGTCGATAGCGCTGTTGGTTCGGGCGTCACCGCCGCTCAGCACGTAAGCGATCCGTTTGGCAAGAAATGCGTCATAGTCGCTCACGTAACCGCCGCTGTGCATGTTGAAGATTTCTGCATTGACCATTCCCCATGCGGCCTCCCCCACGACCTTGAGCTTCTTCTTCGGCTGAGGGGCGTAGCCGTCTTCGATCATGCGCAGCACCTCTTTCTTGGCTTCGCCGATCAGGTTGTCCCGGTTGAACACGATCCGGTCATTGGGGCCTAGAAAGCCGTTTTCGCGGGCTTCGGCCGCGGACATGGATACCTTGGCCATGGCAATGGCCATGAAGGTGGGGATGAAGAATTTCCCGAGATCGATATCCTTTACCGGGTCCGGAGTATCGGCGGTCATTTTTTTCCACAGGTTCATGCAGCCCGATCCGGCCGGCAGCACGCCCACGCCGATTTCAACCAGCCCCATGAACAGTTCGGCATGGGCCACGATGCGGTCCGCGCCCAGGCAGACTTCGCAGCCGCCGCCCAGGGTCATGCCGTAAGGGGCGGCCACCACCGGAAAGTGAGAGTAACGTTCGCGCTGGGCCGCCTGCTGCAGAGAATTGATCATTTTGTCGATTTCATCAAACTTACCGGCCTCAACAGCGGTCTTGATCTCTTTCAGGTCCGCGCCGGCGGAAAATGCGCCGGGCATGCCGCCCGCCTGGTTGCCGATTACCAGGCCCACGCCGTTTTCATCCACGTAGTCCAGGCATTGGTGCAGAAAGTCAATCAACTCCGAGTTCAGGGCGTTCATCTTGGTGTGGAATTCACAGCAGAACACGCCGTCTTCCAGGTCGATAAGGGTGGCGGAATTGGAGCTTTTTATGGTTTTACCCATGCCCTTGCGGATGCTCAGGGATACCGCCTCGTCACTCACCGCGGCCTTTTTGTAGGATTCGGATTCAAAGTCGTAGAAGTAGATTTCGCCTTTTTCGGTCTTATAGAAGGTTTTTACGCCGTTGGCCAGCATCTTTTTGACCTTTTCCGGAACCGCCTTGCCTTCTTTTTCCATTCTGGCCACGGATTCTTCCACGCCGATGGCGTCCCAGGTCTCAAAGGGACCGTACTCGAAGTTGTAGCCCCATTTCATGGCGTTGTCGATTTCCACGATGGTGTCGGAAATCTCGGGGATCCGGTTGGCCGCGTAAATCAGGCCGCTGGCCACCACTTCCCAGGCATATTCCGCGCCCTTGTCATCGCCGTAAACAATGGTTTTCATCTTTTCAGGCGTGGTTTCCTTCTTCTTGGCCTCGGCCAGGCAGGGGAAGTCCGGGGCGCCGTATTCGGCGTATTCAAGGGTATCCGGGTTGATGACCTTGCGGATGATCTTACCCTCTTCGTTCTTTTCCGTCTTGTAGAAGCCCGCCTTGACCTTTTTGCCCAGGAGGTTGTTATCCACCATCTTGTTGACAAAATCAGGGGCCACGAAATCATCCCGGGCCTCGTCGTGAACCGCCAGGTCGTAGTTGTTTTTGGCGACATGGCTCATGGTGTCCAGGCCCACCAGGTCGGTGGTCTTGAACATGGCGGTCTTGGGCCGGCCCATGACCGGTCCGAACAGGGCGTCCGCCTCGGGGATGGTGATACCCTTTTCCAGCATCAGCTGCATGGCCTTGACAATGCCTTGAACACCGATGCGGTTGCCGATAAAGTTGGGGGTGTCCTTGGCCCAGACAATGCCCTTGCCCAGGTTGCGCTCGCCAAATTTGGCGATGAAGTTCAGCACCTCTTCAAGGGTTTCTTCGCCGGGAATGATTTCCAGCAGGTGCATGTACCGTACAGGGTTGAAGAAGTGGGTGCCCAGAAAATGCTGCCGGAATTCCCGGGAAAGGTCGGCAGACATATCTTTTAGCGGAATACCGGAGGTGTTGGACGAAACGATGCTGCCGGCCTTTCTCACCGGCTCGATTCGTTTGAACAGATCCTGTTTGATTTCCAGTTTTTCAACCACCACCTCGATGATCCAGTCGCAGTCCGCGATTTTGTCGAAATCGTCCTCGAGATTACCGATGGAAATCAGGTCCGCGTCTTTTTTGCTCATCAGGGCCGCGGGGCTTGACATCAAAATGGTATCGAAGCCCGCCTTGACAATTCGGTTGCGTGCCGCCGGATCGTTTTTCTCCTCGTCTTTCAGATCAAACGGAACAATGTCGAGCAGGATGGTTTCCACGCCCGCGCCGGCCAGCAGCGCCGCGATTCCGCCTCCCATGACACCGGAGCCGATAACGGCAGCCTTTCTGATTTTTTTGCTCATAAAATACCTCCTATGCGGTTATTTATAGATAAACCCAAGTGAATGAATATTCATTCATTCTAGCTGAAGCCACGCGCCATTGTCAAGATGATAAAATTTTTTAATTCTCCAAAACTGCTGGGAAACCACGGAAAAATACGAGAAGGCACGGAAAAAAGGCACGGCCCCTTCCGTGTCCTTCCGTATATTCCGTGGTTAAATAATGCCATGAAATATATTCCCGTTCCCCTGTTCCTGCGTAAAACCTATTGGATTGTTAAATGGCGTGTCAAAATTGTATGGCCTGAAGAATTACCGATGCCATGTAGGGGCTGGCTTCAGCCTGCCTCCCTTGGAACGGCGAAAAATGTCTGCCCCAAGCCCTGCCGATTCATGCCAATTGGTGTGAATTCGTGGGCCATTGTTTTTTATCTGCCCACGAATCGGCACGAATCGATACGAATTTTATCAATCAGATAGACGTTTCATTCTTGACGCGGTCCCGCGGCAATGGTATAAAGAAAGACTTTAAGTTACCAGGAGGAGTGGCCGAGTGGTTTAAGGCGGCGGTCTTGAAAACCGTTGAGCGAAAGCTCCGTGGGTTCGAATCCTACCTCCTCCGCCAGAAATCATGCAGAACATAATGCGGAGAGATGGCCGAGCTGGCTGAAGGCGCTCGCCTGCTAAGCGAGTGTGGGGGGAAACTTCCACCGAGGGTTCGAATCCCTCTCTCTCCGCCACTCCCCCCCCTCTCCATCCAAATCGAAATCGTTTTCGTAACCGAATCGAATTTTCCCCACCCCGCAAAACCAACCATTTTTTTCATACTTTTCTTTTACGGCTTCGTAAAAAGCTTCCAACCCAGCCGCGGCGGTATTAATGCAGAAAGGAACTTCGGGCCGGTGGCATCATTTTTTGCCATCATTGCATCTTGATTATTGATTAAATATCAGCACTTTATATTTGTTATCCTCTCGCCAAGCCGCCAAGATCGCCAAGAATATTCTTTTCATTCTCCTCGATCTTTGCGTCTTTGCGAGAGGCAACTTTTTCTCAAATTGGCAAATTAAGTTCCTTGGAAGTCCAATGTCTGCGTTGCGATGCATCTCTCGTCATGTCACGTACGCCTAAGTACGCTCCATTCCTCGAGATACATCGGCGCCGGAGACGCGGGCTGCTGAGCAGCGCCCCCAGGATCGCCGGCAGTGGAAGCGGTTCGGGGTGCACGGGGCGTATGTGATCGTGGCCAAGACCTCCCTGCTGCGGTTGGGAAAACCGGTTTATGTGAAGCTGGGCCCCATCAAGAACATCGGCATGAAGGGGCTGGCCATGCATTACGTGGAGAAGAATGAAAAACTGCTGCGGCATGCCAAGACCCTGTCCGTTGCATTTCCCGGGGACAGGATCATCGTGGACAGGATACCGTTTTCGATTGTGAAGGATTTCGAGATCGGCCAGATGCCCGGTGTCAGCAAAAGCGCGGACAATGTCCGGCATCTCTGCGTCTTCTTTCAGCGCCTCCTGCCCATGCAGAAGGTGCAGCTCGAGCATTTCATCAATCAATACGGCGAAGATCTTTCCCGCCTGGGGTAACCTTATCCTCTGGTTTCCACCGGCGTTATTTAACCACGGAAGACACAGAAGGACACGGAAGGGGCCGTGCCTTTTTTCCATGTCCTTTCCTTGGTTCCAAGGCACAATTCGTGTCAATTCGTGGGTGGAAAAAAGAGATAAGGCCCACGAATTCACGCAAATTGACACGAATCAGCGAGGCGTACGACGAATTTCCCAATATTGAATCGCTGATCGTGGCCGGCTGCAATTACGCCTGAAATTTGCGCGGGAAATTGTTTGACTTTGCCGGAATGCTGTTCTAATTTTACCGGAAGCCATAAATTTTTTTCTGATCAGCACCCTTTTTTATTTGCGGTTTCATCCTAACATCCGGCATTCTCGGCCGGGTATTCTCATTTTCCTGCGGAGGGGGCATGAGCAAGCTTACAAAAAGCATGTTGCTGGTGGCGTTGGGCATCATCATCGGGTTTCCCGTTTTCAGTATGACCTATTACACCATGGTCCGGACGTCTACGCCTGAATTCTGTGCCTCCTGCCATGAGATTCAGCCGGCCGTGAACACCTGGCGGACATCCACCCACGTGAACAATGCCCAGGGATTCGTGGCGGACTGCATGGACTGTCACCTGCCGGCGCCCCATGATACGGTGGATTTTTTCTATACCAAGACCATGCACGGGCTGAAGGATGTTATCGCCCATTTTCTTCAGGACGAATATGACCGGGAAGAAAACCGGGAAAAGGCCTATGCCTCGTTCGATAATAATCAGTGCATGAAATGCCATCGCAATCTGCTTCATATTCCGGACAAACGGGGGGCCATGCTGGCGCACCGATCGGTCGTGTATGCCCTGCCGGGCCGGGAAAAACGTTGCGTGGACTGTCACCGGGACCTGGTGCACAATCCAACCCAGGTCTATCGATACAAGCAGTTTGAACCGGATGCATAACCGGGGGCATGAAAAACTTTCAAGGAGGGTGGTATGAAACGATTTCGATTGATGTTGGTTGTTTTTATCGGGTTGCTGCTGACGACATGGCCGGCCGCTGCGGCCGATGCGCCGAAAGCGGGTGCCGAAGCCGGGCCAAGCATGGCCAAGGAAAAGGAATTCCGCATCGAACGCAGCATTTCCGAGGCGGGCGTTGCGTGTATTCAATGCCACAAGCAGGAACACCCCGGGATTTTCGCGGACTGGGCCAACAGCCGCCATGCCAGCGCTAATATCACCTGCATCGACTGTCACCGGACAGAGGAATACGCCAAGGACGTGAACAAAGCTCATTACAAGCAATACGAAAATTCCGATGACCCCTATGCCAAATCCGTCTACCGGGTGCCGGTGAGCGGTGTGGTGACGCCCAAGGATTGCTCCCGCTGTCATCCCAACGAGGCCGAACAATACAGCATCAGCAAACATGCCAACACCCTTGAGATTATCTGGAAAATCGACCCCTGGCTGAACGATGGCATGAACAGCGATATTGAACGGAGCGCCGGGTGCTACCACTGCCATGGTACAGTTCTGGAAACGGACAAACAGGGCAATCTTACATCGGAAACCTGGCCCAATGTTGGGGTGGGGCGCGTCAACCTCGACGGCAGCAAGGGAAGCTGCACCAGCTGTCACACGCGGCACCGTTTTTCCGTGATGGAGGCGAGAAAGCCCGAGGCATGCGGCCAGTGCCACCTGGGACCGGATCATCCGCAGATCGAGATTTACATGGAATCCAAGCACGGCGATATTTACACCGCCTTCGGGGACGAATACAACTGGAATGCCGCGCCGGGTACCTGGTCTGCGGGGTTGGATTACAGGGCGCCCACCTGCGCCACCTGCCATATGTCCGGTGTTGGCGCGGTGAAAACCACCCATGACGTGACCGAACGCTTGTCCTGGGAGCTTCAGGCGCCGCTCACCATCCGGCCGGAAGATTTCAAACCCCTGCCCGCGAAAACCAGCTGGGAAAAGGAGCGCGAGAAAATGCAGGCGGTATGCACCCAGTGTCATGGCAAAAAGTGGGTGACGGATCATTACGACAAGATGGATAAGGTGGTGGCCGAATACAACGACGTGTATTTCAAGCCGGCCAAGGCCATGCTGGATAAATTGTACGAAAAGGGCCTGCTGGATGACACCCGGTTTTTTGATGAAGCCCTGGAGGTTGAATATTACGAGCTCTGGCATCATGAAGGCCGGCGCGCCCGCATGGGGGCCGCTATGATGGCGCCGGATTATTCCTGGTGGCACGGGTTTTATGAGTGTAAAAAGCGGTTTAACGGTTTTATGGAAGAAGCCGGCCATCTTCTGGAAACAAATACGCCCGCCCACAAATATGAAAATTATCCCAATGCCACCGGCAGCACGGAAAAACCGCGGGCGGTCTTTCCTTCCGGCGAATAAATGCCGGCAGACATGATCGTTGCGTTGCAAAACCCGTGAAGCGGCGGTGCCGCTTCACGGGTTTTTTTCGATCCACCGATCCCTGCACAGGAGCGACGGAACGGGAAAACACACCATGCCGATATTTAACCACGGAATGCACGGAAGGGCACGGAAGGGGCCGTGCCTTTTTTCCGTGTGTTTCCGTGTTCTTTCCGTGGTTTCAAAATCAAATTCGTGTCGATTCGTGTCGATTCGTGGGCCAAAAAAAATGACAGCCCGCGAATTCACACCAATTGACACGAATTCGGGGGCATAGGGCTTCGTAAAAAGCTTTTGAAAATGTCTTGACTTCCACTGGATTCAAATATAGTGTTGAATGAGATTCAATAAATGAGTTGTATTTAAGATTCATACATGAGGCATTATGGATATTATTGAAAGCAGGGTGGATACCCGGTCGGAGACGTATCGGGCGAATTATGAGGCCATGGAGAAACTGGTGGCCGAACTGAAAGAACAGTTGCGGATTGCCAGGGAAGATCGTTCGGAAAAGGCGTTGAAGCGGCAGGCCGAATCCGGCAAAATGCCGGCCCGCAAAAAGCTGGAGCTGCTGCTGGACAAAAACACGCCGTTTCTGGAAATTGCCCCGCTGGCGGCCCATGGCATGTATGACGGCAAGATCCATGCAGCCGGCCAGGTGTCCGGCATCGGCCGGGTGGGGGGCAAGGAAGTGATGATCAGCATCAACGACGCCACCATAAAGGGCGGATCGGTATATCCCATGGGGGTGAAAAAATCGCTGCGGCTTCAGCGCATCGTCATGGAAAACCGGCTGCCGAGCATCGGGCTGGTGGATTCGGCAGGGGCCTATCTGCCCATGCAGTCGGAGATTTTTCCGGATTTTGATGACGGGGGCCGGGTGTTTTACAACCAGGCCATGATGTCCAAGATGGGTATTCCCCAGATCGTCGCCGTGATGGGCCTGTGCACCGCCGGCGGGGCTTACGGCGTGGCCATGGCCGACGAGATCGTACATGTGCGGGGGCATGGTGCAATTTTTCTGGGCGGTCCCCCGCTGGTCAAAGCAGCCACAGGGGAAACCGTAACGCCGGATGATCTGGGCGGCGCCGAGCTGCATGCCAGCGAATCCGGGGTCTCCGATCATATCGCCGAAGATGACGCCGATGCCATCCGTATTATCCGCAATATCGTGGAAAACCTTCCCAATACCCAAAAGGCGAAGCTGGACATGAGGGCGCCTGAATCGCCCCTTTATGACCCAAAAGAAATATACGGAATTGTCAACAGGGACCTGGCAGTGCCGTATGATTGCCGGGAGATCATCGCTCGCATGGTTGACGGCAGCCGGTTTCTGGAGTTCAAGGAGAATTATGGCACCACCCTGGTGACCGGGTGGGCGAATATTCACGGTTATCCGGTTGGGATTCTGGGCAACAACGGCATCCTGTTTTCAGAGAGCGCCCGGAAGGCCACCCAGTTTATTCAGCTTTGCGACCGGCGGGAAATTCCCCTGGTGTTTCTGCAGAACATCAACGGGTTTATCATAGGCAAAGCCTATGAAAAAGGCGGCATCACCAAGGACGGCCACAAGATGGTGAACGCGGTGTCCACGGCCACGGTGCCCAAATTTACTGTGATTGTGGGCGCATCCTTCGGGGCGGGCAATTATGCAATGTGCGGCCGGGCCTATTCACCGCGGTTTTTATGGATGTGGCCCAATTCGGAAATCGGTGTCATGGGCGGCCCCCAGGCAGCGGACGTACTGGTGAGCATAACCAACGACCAGAACAGCCGGCTGGGAAAACCCGAGATGACGCCGGAAGAAGCCGAAGCACTGAAGGCGCCGATTATCGAGGCCGCCCGCAAGGAGGGCAATGCCTATTACAGCACGGCCAATTTATGGGATGACGGCATCCTGGACCCTGCAAAGACCCGCGACACGCTGGGCCTTGCCATTTCCGCGGCTTTGAATGCGCCGATTCGGGATGATGTTTATGGGTTCGGTGTATTCAGAATGTAAAGGTGAAACAGGGGTGTCATGTTTAAAAAAATTTTGATTGCCAACCGGGGGGAGATCGCGCTGCGGATCATGGCCACCTGCCGTGAGATGGGGATTGATACCGTTGCCGTCTATTCCGAGGCCGACAGCACAGCGGCCCATGTGCTTTACGCGGACGAAGCGGTCTGTATCGGTAAACCGGAACCGGGTGACAGTTACCTGAATATGGACGCCATTATCGACGCGGCCAAGGGGGCCAATGCCGAGGCCGTGCATCCGGGCTATGGGTTCCTGGCGGAAAACGGGGAATTTGCCGACCGGTGCCAAGAAGCGGACCTTGTGTTTATCGGACCGCCCGGGACGGTGATCCGGAACCTGGGGGACAAGATAACGGCCCGGCGGATTATGGAACGGGCCGGTGTTCCCGTTATGCCCGGAACGACCTGGACGGTACGGACGGGCGATAACATGGATGAAGTGGCCGCAGCCGCCGACGCCATCGGTTACCCGGTGCTTGTCAAGGCCTCTGCCGGTGGCGGTGGTAAAGGAATCCGGATTGTTCACGAACCGGCCGCGCTGGTCGACGCCTGCATGGCGGCCTCCCGGGAGGCGCAGACCGCGTTCGGTGACGGCGCGGTTTACCTGGAGAAGTTTTTTGAAACCGCGCGGCACGTGGAGGTCCAGGTGCTGGCCGACACCCACGGCAACGTGGTGCATGTGCTGGAGCGGGAATGTTCCATACAGCGGCGGCACCAGAAAATCATCGAGGAATCACCGTCTCCCGCGGTTACTTCTGAGCTGCGGGACCGCATGGGAGAAGCCGCTGTGGCCGCCGCACGGGCCAGTGGTTATGTAAACGCCGGCACTGTTGAGTTTCTGCTTGCCCCGGATCAGTCCTTTTATTTTCTCGAGGTCAACACCCGGCTTCAGGTGGAACATCCTGTGACCGAGATGATCACCGGCCTGGACCTGGTCCGCTGTCAGCTCGATATCGCGGCGGGCGCCCAGCTGCCCCTGACGCAGAAAGATATCGCGGGCAGGGGCCATGCCATCGAATGCCGTATTTATGCAGAAGATCCGGAAAACGGGTTTTTCCCGTCGCCGGGCCGTATCGAGGTGCTTCATGAACCATCGGGGCCCGGTATTCGAAACGACTGCGGCGTTTATGCCGGTGCAATGGTGCCGGTGGATTATGATCCCATTATTTCCAAGCTGGTGGTGCATGCGGAAACCCGTGAATTGGCCATCCGGCGCATGGCCAAGGCCCTGCGGGAGTATGTGATTCTGGGCGTCAAAACCCCGATCCCCTTTCTTGTCGATGTAATGGAATCGCCTGCCTTCGGCGCAGGCGATCTGTCCACCGGTTTTATTGATACGCATTTTCAGGACTGGCGCCCTTCGACCGGACACCGGGATATCGCCCTCATCGCCTGGGTTATGGATGCCATGCTTCAGAAACCGGCGGGCCGGCAGGCCGAAACTGAATCCCGGATGCCCACGCCCTGGGAAACCCTGGGACGCTGGCAGCTGTAATCAAATGGAGGCAGACGGAACCCGATGGAATATAACCTGACAGCAAACGGAGAGCCCTTCACGGTGACGGTATCGCCGACGGAAGGCGATGCCGCGTCGAATACCGCGGAAGCGGAGATGACCATTGCCGGCAATCGTTACGCGGTGGCCGCCACGCGGGTGGAGGGCAACCATCTTCACCTCAAGGTAAACGGCCGGGGCATGAACGTTTACGTAGGCGAGGGGGAGGCCGGCAGAACGGTCATGGTCAACGGCCTGATGATACAGGTGGCGGACGCGGAAGATGCCGCCCGAAGCCCGCAGGGAAAACGGCGCGCCAAACGCGGCCCTCAGGAAGTGACTTCGCCCACACCGGCGGTGGTGACATCGGTGCTGGTGGCGGCCGGCGACCGGGTGGCCGAAGGCCAGGGAGTCGTGGTGGTTACCGCCATGAAAATGGAAACCACGCTGACCGCGCCCTATGGCGGGGTGGTCACAGCGATGAACACAGAGGCCGGCGCCAATGTTAACCCCGGTGATATCCTGGTGGAAATCGAGCGGGATGCGGACGGTAATGAAGGGGATGCGGACGATGACGGACAATGAACTGCTCTATACGGTAACCGATAATGTTGCCCGGATTACTATTAACCGGGAATCCAGCCGGAATGCCATTACGCCCGGCATGATCCGCTCGTTTCTCGATTTGCTTGACCGGGTGGCGGCGGATGAGACCGTTCGGGTGCTGGTGATCACCGGCGCCGGCGAAAAGGCGTTTTGCGCCGGTGCGGATCTTTCCGGTGCCATGGGCGACGCACAGGAAGATGCGCTTTCGGTATTCAAGGATTATGCAGCCCTGCTCAAGCGGCTGACGCGATTTCCCAAGCCCACCGTGGCAAGGGTGAACGGTTCCTGCATCGCCGGGGGGACGGGGTTTATGCTGGCATGTGACCTGGCGGTGGCCGTTGAAACGGCGCGTTTCGGGACGCCGGAGGTCAATGTGGGGCTTTTCCCCATGATGATAGGCGCCCTTATTTTTTCCCATGTGCCCAGGAAACCGGCCATGGAAATGATGCTGCTGGGTGAATTGTTTGACGCGGAAAAGGCCCGGCAACTGGGCATGGTAAACCGGGTGGTGCCGGTGGAAAAGCTGGATGCGGAAGTCGATGCCATCGCGGCGACCCTCGCCGCCAAAAGTCCGGTGGGCCTGAAGCTCGGTAAAAATGCGCTTGCGGCTGTGGATGCCCTTTCCTTTGAGGACGCCGTGGATTGTCTAGCCACCCAGCTGCTGGCGGTGATGGAAACCGAAGACGCAACGGAGGGCATCACGGCGTTTATCGAACGACGACAGCCTGAATTTACGGGAAGATAAAATGGATGAAAAACTCATTGTCGCCAATTGCAGCGGATTTTACGGCGACCGCTTTTCCGCTGCAAAAGAAATGGTGGAAGGCGGTCCCATTGATGTGCTCACTGGCGATTACCTGGCGGAACTCACCATGGCGATCCTGTTCCGAAAAACCCTGAAAAATCCGGAAGGCGGATATGCCGCCAGCTTTCTGCACCAGATGCGGGAGGTGATGGCCCCCTGTCTTTCCCGGGGGATAAAGGTGGTGACCAATGCCGGCGGGCTCTCCCCGAGGGGGCTGGCCAATGCGCTCTCGGAACTTGCCGGCGAGCTCGGCCTGTCTCCGAAAATCGCCTGGATTGAAGGCGATAACCTGTTCATGGATATTGAAACCCTTCAGGCCAAGGGGGAGCACCTTATGCACATGGAAACCGGTGAGGACCCGGAAGAAAATACCGCCGCCAACATGGTCACGGCCAATGCCTACCTGGGCGGATGGGGCATTACGCGAGCCCTTACCGAGGGTGCGGACATTGTGGTGGGCGGCCGGATCGCCGATGCTTCGCTGGTGTCGGGCCCTGCGGCATGGCGGTTCGGCTGGCATGAAACCGACTATGACAGGCTGGCGGGTGCGGTTGTGGCCGGTCATATTATCGAGTGCGGGGCTCAGGCCACGGGCGGCAATTATGCATTTATGGACGAGGTGAGGGAGTATGACAAGGTGGGATTTCCCATCGCGGAAATTTACCCGGACGGCGCATCGGTTATCACCAAGCATCCCAACACGGGCGGTGTGGTGTCCGTGGGCACGGTGACCGCCCAGCTCATGTACGAGGTCGGGGGGCCGGCGTATCTGACCCCGGATGTGACCGCCCGGTTTGATACCGTAGCCCTTGCCCCGGATGGCGATGACCGGGTGCGTGTCAACGGAACCCGTGGCCAGGCGCCGACAGATACCCTGAAGGTCTGCTGTAACCGGGTCAATGGCCATCGGAATGTCATACGGTTCGTTCTCACCGGCATGGATGTGGAAAAAAAAGCGGATATTCTGGAACGCACGTTTTTCGATGCCCTTGGCGGCAAAGCGCAGTTCGACGAAGTGGATACGCGGTTTCACGGCCGGGCCCTTGGCGATCCCCGGCGCCTGGACGACGCCCACACCATGTTTGAAATCGCCGTGCGCGGTCAGAATACGGATTTGATCAGCAAGCGGTTTCCGGCGGTGGGGGTGGAGCTGGCCCTGGCCTCCATCCCGGGGTTCACCCTGTTGGATCTGCCGGCCAAGGGCAACCCGGTGATTCAGCACTGGCCGGCGCTGGTCTCAAAAGAACACGTGCAGGCCGTTGTGAACATGGCCGATGGCCGGTCCATTCCCGTTGCCTGGCCCGAAATACCGGCATCATCGGAAGCGGATATTGCCCCGGGCGAGACACCGGGCGGAGAACGGGTACAAGCGGACTGCAAGACCGTGCGCGCCCCTCTGGGCGCCATAATGGGCGCCCGGGCCGGCGATAAGGGCGGAAACGCCAATGTGGGGGTATGGGCGAAACAGGCCGATGCATACGACTTTCTGGCCCGCTTCCTGACGGTGGACAAATTAAAGGAACTGTTTCCGGACACGGCGCCCTATGCCATCGACCGTTATGAATTCCCCAACCTTCTGGCCCTGAATTTTTATATTCATGGGATCCTGGGCGACGGGGTGGCCGCATCCCTGAAAAGCGATCCCCAGGCAAAATCCCTGGGTGAATACCTCCGGTGCAGGGAAGTGGACATACCGGCTTCATTGCTTTAGGAAAAGTTGACAATTGGTTACACCAGTTGTTTATTCAGTCTATAAAACCGGGTTCTTCGGGCCAGGTCAACGATAAAAGGCTATGCCGATAAGGAGCAAAGCACGAAATGCGAAATTAGAAATTAGAAATTCGAAATTTGTTTCGTATTTCGTGCTTCGAATTTCGAATTTTAAATATTCACGTACGAAGCCTGTAAACAATACCCTTATAGGGGTAACCAAAGCCGGCCCCCCTGGGGTTGGATGTTTACTTAATACCACGAAGGATATCTGGCCACTATACCTGGTGGTCTTCGTGATTTTCGTGGTGCCATACGAACAGGAGCGATAACATGTATTTTATAAAGGAGCACGAACAGGTGAGGCGGGCGGTTCGGGATTTTGTGGGCCGGGAAATCAACCCGCGGGTCGACGAGTGGGAAGAAGCGGGCATCGCCCCGCTGCACGAGATTTTTAAAAAAATGGGGGACCTGGGGTTCCTGGGTATCCGGTACGACCCCAAGTACGGGGGCGAAGGCCTGGATTACTGGTACGAAACCGTTATGCTGGAGGAAATGGCACGCATCGATTGCGGGGGCGTTCCCATGGCCGTTGCCGTCCAGACCAACATGGCCACGCCGGCCATCGACGAATTCGGCAGTGAATACCTCAAGGAGACCTATCTCAAGCCCGCCGTTACCGGCGATATGGTGGCCGCCATCGCTGTAACGGAGCCCGATGCCGGCTCTGATGTGGCGGCCATCAAAACCATGGCCACGCGGGAGGGGGAACATTACATCCTTAACGGCTCCAAGACCTATATCACCAACGGCACCCAGGCCGATTTTCTGACACTGCTGGCCCGGACCAGCGATGAACCGGGGTATCATTCCTTCAGTCTTTTCGTGGTGCCCACCCATCTGCCCGGCTTTTCCGTAAGCCGTAAGCTTGAAAAGATCGGGATGCGAAGCAGCGATACCGCGGAACTCTATTTCGACAACATGAAGATTCCGGCGGAAAACCTGATCGGTGTGGAAAACGAGGGGTTTATTCACCAGATGATGCAGTTTCAGCATGAACGGTTCAGCGCCCTTCCCATGAGTTATGTGGTCGCGGAAAAAATCATCAACGAGACGGTGGAATACCTGCGGGGGCGGGTGGCGTTCGGCAAGCCCCTCATCGCAAAGCAGGTGCTGCGGCACCGGCTGGCCCAGTGGCTGTCCGAGACCGAAAGCCTCAAGCAGCTCACCTATCATATCGTGCGCATGAAGATGGAAAAGCAGGATGCCACCAAGGAGATTTCCATGGCCAAGCTGCTGGCCGGCCAGCTGATCAACAAGGTCACGGACGGCTGCCTTCAGATGTTCGGCGGCATGGGCCTCATGGAAGAGATGAAGATTTCCAGGGCCTTTCGGGATGCCCGGCTGATTTCCATTGGCGGGGGCGCCAACGAGATCATGTGCGAGATCATCACCAAGATGGCCGGGTTTTAACAGGCGGCCGGTGATTGCGTTTTGACGGGCATTCGTGTATGATGGCTTTGAAATCGCTATTCAAATTGGGATATAACCCAACGATTTCGGTTTTGAAATGAGTTCCTTATGAGGCAGCACCAGATGGCCGGAAAAAACGCAACCAAAACCACGGACCCCCGGGCGCTTTCGCCCAGCGCCAAGCGGCGGATGCGTGAGAAGGAACAGCGACATGAAACCATTCTCCGGGCCGCGGAACATTTGTTTATAAAGCAGGGATATCACTGCACCAGCGTGGAAAATATCGCCGACCGCGCTGAAGTGTCCGTTGGAACGGTTTATTTTTATTTCAAAAACAAGGAAGATATCCTGCTTCAGCTCTTTTCCGAAGGCGTTCGCACGCTGCGCCATATCCTGGGCAAAGCCTTTCGGGAGGCCGATACGCCGGAAGCCGGGTTTGAGGCCGCCGGCATTGCCTTTTACGAGGAATTCTGCATCAAGCATTCGGAAAAGGTGGCGTTCGTTTTCAAGGAATCCGTTGGCCAGAGCCGGGTGCTGGAGGAGTCTCGCCGGACCATGCTGAAAAAACTCACCGAGGATGTGCATACCGCCCTACTGGCCGTCAGTGAAAGCCTGGGCCTGTCTTTTAAGAGTTCGCGCTCCGCCCGGGTGGTGACCGTGGGTATTCTTGGGATCTATGAACGGGTGGCTTATCAGTACCTCATGTGGGCTGACGACATCGCGCCTGAAGAGCTTTCAACCATCGGCCGGGATGCAGTGGATTTCATCATGGGCGGCCTGAGCCAGTTCAAGGCTGATGCGCCTTAGTTGCTATCTATGACGGATCATAAGATTGTAATAGAACAACACTTCTCTTTATTCTCGATTATAGTCCAACCTGAATTGACCTGACTGGCCGTATCTCTGGCATAAACGACACGGTCCATCCGGCCCCGAACAGGACATTACAGGACCAGGCGGATTTGTCGTTGTTTTTGCCGTCATTGCTTCTTGATTATTGATTAAATATCAGCACTTTATATTTGTTATTCTCTCGCCAAGCCGCCAAGATCGCCAAGAATATTCTTTTCATTCTCTGCGATCTTTGCGTCTTTGCGAGAGGCAACTTTTTCTCAAATTGGCAAATTAAGTTCCTTGGAAGGTTTTTCGTTCACTGTTGATGGCACCGATGGATCACTGAAGATGGAAGGCGCCAATATGATACACATTTGTTTCAAAAAGACACACTTGCAAACCCACCCTGATCTGCGATAAAATATATCTCGTTCTGCCTGCACCTTAACCTCGCCCCCAATCAACGCATGAAATACCGGGGCTTATGAAGGCCGGCATGTTTCTTGATTACATGTAATAGAAGTTTTAAGATACGATGTATACGCGTTTACAACAAGGAGAAAAGAAGATGAAATCATTGATGCTGCTGGCAATCGTAATTGCCGTTTATTTTCTTATGCAACTGGTGATTCTGCCCAGGCTGGGCATTTCCACATGAATGCGGAATGCCTGTCAGGTGACAGACAAAAAGGAAGCAGACAAAAAAGCGTCGGCAGCCGCCGGCAATGCTGAACAAACCCGCACAGGAGGTGATCAAAATGGAAAAACAGACACTTAAAATAGCCAATATTTCATGCGGTCATTGCACCATGACCATCAAGAATGAATTGAGTGAACTGGAAGGGGTTTCAGAGGTGGACGGCAATGTGGACGACAAGACCGTGACCGTTTCATGGGATGCGCCCGCATCGCTGGACAAGATCAAGGAAACCCTCAAGGAAATCAACTATCCGGCCCAATAGCCGGCAACCGTCGAGACATGGCACGCAGCGCCATGGTATAGGGTGAAACGGGATGGCAGAAGACAATGTCACACTTTCGGTCACGGGCATGACCTGTGCCAATTGCGCCGCCAATATCGAGCGCGCCCTGAATAAAAAAACCGGGGGCGTGAATGAGGCGGCCGTCAATTTTGCCACGGAACGGGCCACGGTGTCTTACGATCCGGACAACCTTTCCGTGGACCAGATCATTGCGGCCGTGGAAAAGGCCGGATACGGGGCCATGGTGTTTGATGAGTCCGATGAAGCCGGGGATGCCGAGACCCGGGCGCGAGATGCGGAAATCCGTGATCAGACCCGAAAGTTCATCATCGGCGCCGTTTTCACCCTGCCCCTGTTTGTGCTCAGCATGGGCCGGGATTTCGGCATTTTCGGTGCGTGGGCGCATGCCGCGTGGGTCAACTGGCTGTTTTTTGCCCTGGCCACGCCGGTGCAGTTTTACACGGGCTGGGATTATTATACCGGAGGCATCAAGAGTCTCGTCAACAAAAGCGCCAACATGGACGTGCTGGTGGCCATGGGGTCCTCCGTGGCATACGTCTATTCCATCGCTGTGATGCTCTTTCCCGTGCTCGGGGACCATGTCTATTTTGAGACCGCTGCGGTGATTATCACCCTGATCAAGCTGGGCAAGATGCTGGAGGCCCGCACCAAGGGACGGACCGGCGGGGCCATCAAAAAGCTGGCCGGCCTTAGGCCGCAAACCGCCATCCTAATCCGGGACGACGGCGAAACGGAAATCGATGTCAATGATGTGGCCATCGGCGACATTATCGCGGTAAAGCCCGGCGAGCGCATTCCCGTGGACGGTGAAATCACTGAAGGCGAAACCGCACTGGATGAATCCATGCTTACCGGTGAACCTATTCCCGTTGATAAAGCGCCGGGCGATAAAGTGGTGGGCGGTACCATCAACGGCCACGGCTATGTAAAGTTCAGGGCCGCAGCCGTGGGGCGGGATACCGTGCTGGCCCAGATCATTAAAATGGTTCAGGAGGCCCAGGGCAGCAAGGCCCCCATCCAGGCCCTGGCCGATCGGGTGGCGGCCGTATTTGTTCCCGCCGTCATCGTTATCGCCTTCATCACTTTCGGTGTCTGGTGGGGCGTTACCGGCGATTTCGTTACCGCAATGATCCGCCTGGTGGCGGTTTTGGTGATTGCCTGCCCCTGCGCTCTTGGCCTTGCCACGCCCACGGCCATCATGGCCGGCACTGGCAAAGGTGCGGAAAACGGCGTATTGTTCCGCAGGGGCGATGGCATCGAAGCCGCCGCCCGCATCGACACCATCGTTTTTGACAAGACCGGCACCATTACCCAGGGCCGGCCGTCCGTGGCCGATGTTTTCTGTTACGGGGAAAATTGTGAATCTGAAGCGGCCTTGATCCGGTTGGCCGCCTCCGCCGAAAAAGGCTCTGAACATCCCGTGGGCCGGGCCATTGTCAGTGAAGGGATGGAGCGCAATATTGATCTGGTGGACCCCCGTGATTTCAGGGCGGTGAGCGGCATGGGGGTGTCTGCTGTTGTTGATGATCGCTCTGTAAAGGTGGGCAAGCCCGGCTGGTTTGATCATTTGCTGGATGCGCCGTTGGCGGACGCCGCGGACCGGTTCCGAACCGAGGGTAAAACCGTCATGGCCGTTTTTGTGGATGACCGGGCATGGGGCCTGATCAGCGTATCTGATCAGTTAAAGCCGGAGTCTGCGGGCGCGGTACGTCAGCTTCAGGATTTCGGGCTCACCGTGGTCATGCTGACCGGCGACAACAGGGAAACGGCGGAGAAGATCGCCGCCGCCGTCAATATCGATATGGTCCGGGCCGATGTGCGGCCGGATGAAAAAACCCGGGAAATAAAAGCGCTTCAGGATGAGGGCGCAAAAGTGGCCATGGTGGGCGACGGTATCAACGATGCGCCGGCCCTGGCCCAGGCCGATGTGGGTATCGCCATCGGCACGGGCACGGATGTGGCCATCGAAACCGCGGATATTATTCTGTCCAGCGGCAAGCCCGACGGCGTTTCCCGGGCCATTGCCATCAGCCGGGATACCATGCGGACCATTCGCCAGAATCTTTTCTGGGCCTTCTGCTATAATATCGTTCTTATTCCGGTTGCGGCCGGTGTCCTGTATTCACTGGCGTTTCTGCCCATGCTGCTGCGTCAGCTCCATCCCATGCTCGCCGCGCTGGCCATGGCCATGAGCAGTATCTCCGTGGTGACCAACAGCCTTCGGCTGTACCGGAAAAAAGTGGTACAGTGATCCTTTTTCTCGTTTCAACACCGCCGCGGTGTTTTTGCAGGAAAGAACGTACACTTGGATTGTCTTTTATACAGCTATTATATGGTACTTCCAAGGAACTTAATTTGCCAATTTGAGAAAAAGTTGCCTCTCGCAAAGACGCAAAGACCGCAGAGAATGAAAAGAATATTCTTGGCGATCTTGGCGGCTTGGCGAGAGGATAACAAATATAAAGTGCGGATATTTAATCAATAATCAAGAAGCAATGACGGCAAAAAATGATGCCACCGGCCCGAAGTTCCTTTCTGCATTAATACCGCCGCGGCGGGGTTGGAAGCTTTTTACGAAGCCGTCAAAGAAAAGTATGCAAAAGAAAGGGCGCCCCGCAGCTTGTTCTTCGGCTACCCTCGCAGGAACGGTTTTTCCGGCGAGGGAAACAGATACCGGAGTGCTCCGGGCATCTATTCGGTGCATATATCTTCGTGTCCTTCGTCTGGGGTAACCAAAACCGGTTCCTCTAGGGTCGGGTGTTTACCCCGGTGATCAGTTCCGGGTAATTGGTGAACACCCCGTCTGCGCCCATTGCGGCCAGGCGTTCGATCTCCGGCCGGGTGTTGGCAGTGAAAACATGCACCGGCCAGCCACGGGCGTGAATGTTATTGATCAGTTGCCGGGAGGCCAGGCCCATATCAATGTGGATGGCCGCGGGTTTGATGATGCCGGCGATTTTTTTCCAGGAGATGGGCCGGCGTTTGATGTTGGGGGCCAGGGGGAGGGCCTGGCAGTGCTGCCGGGCGGTTTGAAGCTGTTTCAAATCAAATGAGGAAACCAGAAATTCAGCATACGAACGGCCGGTGTCGGCAATATACCCATCGATCAGGCGAATAGCCGGTATTGCGGTATTGGGACCCTTGAGTTCGATATTGATCTTGATGCGGCCGCCGGCCAGGTCCAGGACTTCGGCCAGTAACGGAATTTTTTCCCCATTGCCTGCATCCCGATTTCGAATGTAGTCAAGCGAGCATTCTGTAACCCTCCCTTTGCCGCAGGTGGTGCGGTCCAGCCGGTCATCATGAATCACCACCAGTTCATTTTCCACGGCGTAAACGTCCAGCTCAATCCAGTCCGCCCCAAGGTCAATGGCTTTCTGAAAGGCGGCCATGGTGTTTTCCGGGGCATGGCCGCTGGCGCCCCTATGAGCAAAGCAGATCAACCCGGGCGTTTCATGAAATATCCGGGTCAGGTGTTTCATCCGAACCTCCTTGTGCGGGTTGAACTTGTGCGATAGGTTCGGGTGTAGCGGTTGTTTTCCCGGAACCAGAGGATGGCGGCAAGGGCGCTTGCTGTGGCCGGCCACTCCGCGGGGAAGGCGATGGCAGGGGAATTGACCGCTTGTGAGAGAAAATCCTGAAGCGCCGTTGGTATTGATTCCAGGTTTTCCGCCAGACCGCAGAGCCGCTTTTGTTGCAATACCTGTTGAAGCGTATCGCCGAAAGCGGTTTCCGGAACGCTGAAATCACGGCCCACCCCCGCTTTCCCCGGCTCTTCAATGGTAACTGCCGGGTTTTGCGTGACGCGGACGTATTCAACAGGAATGTGTTCATCCCGCAGCTTCCGGCAGCTGCCTTTGTCCGTGTCCAGGGAAGCCATTATCAGTGTGGGATGGGCATTCACATCCTTTGCGGGACGCTTGTCCTGGCTGAAAACCCGTTTCCGGGTCATGTAGGATGGATTATTATAATGGTCGGCAATGGTTTTTTCGATCCCGGCCAGCGGCGGTTCCCATGCCGTTACGAGGCGGTAATGGTGTTTGATGTTTTTCAGAAATTTGTCAATAATCACCAGGCCTGTCTGAGCGTTGTCAGGGGCCGTGTAAATACCGATAAAGAACATGGGAAATCCTGTCTTTTAATATATCATAGTCGGCCCCTTCAGGGCCTGGCTTGATTATAAGTCACAGGCAAAGCGAACGTAAACAGGAAAATGATCCGAGGGAAAGATGTTTCCGAACCGGCGGGTGATAATTTCTTTCTCAATGATTCGAAGGTGATTCCGGCAAAGGACCCAATCTACCCGTTCGCTGAGCGGTTCGCCGGTGAAATCGTGAAAGGTGCCGGTGACATCGTCTGAAAAGGTATCTGTAAAGGGGGTGGCCAGGTAATGCCCCGGTTCGGTGAAAACCCGGTGGCAGGGACTGCCTGGGGCGGCGTTGAAATCGCCCATGATAAGCTGGGGCAGACTGTTTTCTGAATGAACCGCAAGCTGATCCAGCAAAATGCCGGCGCTTTTTTCCTGAACATGCGTATCAAAGTCAAAATGGGTGTTAACGCACATCACCCGGCACCCGTTTTTTCTGAAAATGCCGATAACGCACTGACGCGGCCATTTACTGTCCGCCATCCGGCTGGGGACATGGGGGGTGGGGCTCAGAAAAAAGCGGTCGTATTTGCGGCATTCCCACGGATGTTTGTAAAATATGAGCAGATGCTGCCAGCGCCGGGGCGCCGGGGAGCGTCTGCCGATATACTGGTAATCCGTCAAAAGGGTGCTGAAAAAATCCACCTGAAAATCGTTGTTTTCCTGCATGGCGATAAAATCGGGACGATAGGCCTGGAAGAGTTCCTCAAAGGCGGGTTTCCGGTTTTCCCAGCTGAAAATACCGGAATCGGCGAGGCCGAACCGGACATTGAGGGTCATCACGGAAAAATATGAAAACTTAGGGTCTTGCTGCGTGTTTGGCATAGGGTCTGTTCCGTTTATTTTCGTAACTTATTATAGCCCAATCAAGCCGTTTTGCACAAGGATGACGGCTTGACTCGTGAACGGTTTTTTCACTTGACAGCATGCAGGGTCATGTTTCATTATAGGTTGAATTGATATGGGCGCGTAGCTCAGCTGGCTAGAGCGCTGCCCCGACACGGCAGAGGTCACAAGTTCAAGTCTTGTCGCGCCCACCATTATCAATATGGTTTTATATAACCTGTGATTTTATTATATTGGGGTTTGTGGCCTTATGTGTCGCAGGCCCTGTTTTGTTTGACGACTTCGTAAAAAGTCCAATATCTGTGTTGCGCTGCATCTCTCGTCATGTCACGTACGGTGTAGGGGCGAACCTTGTGTTCGCCCTCTGATCGGGCGAACACAAGGTTCGCCCCCTGATCGGGCGAACACAAGGTTCGCCCCTACAGATCATTCCTCGAGACTAAGATAGGCACGCCGCATCTTGAACTTTTTACTTTGTCGTCCCAAATTTGACTTTTTACGAGAGCATCTTG